>CAZARE010000038.1:0-4362 GCA_964487455.1 uncultured Propylenella sp. | reverse complement strand
GCCCGGACCTCGTCCATCGGCGCGACCGGATCCGTCCCGGTTCGAGGTCAGGAGGCCTTCTCGTAGCGTTCGTTGCGGCCGCTCGACCGCTTGCAGAGTTCGCATTCATCTCGAATGATGGGGACGACCGGCTCAGGCTGGCCGCCGACGGTTCCATGGCGGGCGAGTCGGGCCCGCGAAATCCGGCGTCTTGCCGGGAACGGGCAATGTGTTGTTGACACGATCTGCGCCATGCTGGTATGTCGACATGGTGAGCCGGTGTCGTGCTCGCGCACCGATCCGGTGACCCACGCTGAGGGGTTGACGCATGGCATGGTTGGCTGCGACCAGGATGGGCAGGCCAGGCCCGGCCACTGGCGGCCGTTTCGGGACGGCCCCGAGTGCAGTGTTGCGCAGCACGACCTCGCGAGTGCAACCGGCGCGGGAGATCCGGCAGGCCGGTATCGCGCCGAGCGCGGTGCACGAGGTCCTGGCCGGTCCGGGTCAGGCACTGGACGCAGGGATCCGCACTCTCGTCGATCGCCGCTTCGGGCATGATCTCAGCCGTGTGCGCATACACGCCGATGCCGAGGCAGGACGTTCGACTGCGGCTGTGGATGCGCAGGCCTATACCGTGGGCCGGCATGTCGTTTTTCGCAACGGATTTCACCCCGAACGCGCGGCGGATCGCGCACTGCTGGCACATGAGCTCGCCCACGTCGTTCAGCAGGGTTTTGCCGACGTGCCGGCCGATCCGGTGGTCATTGGATCCGAGAACGATCCGCTGGAGCGTGAGGCCGATCGTGCAGCCGGTGCTGCGCTGTCGGCTGCGAGCGGCGTTCATGCGCAGGCGCCGTCGGCGCCATCGTGGCGGCAGCAGTCGACTGTCCCCGTGTTGCAGCGGGCAAAGGAGAAGCCGACATGCGACACCGCTCTGGCGGGCCTGCCATATCGCTTCACCTTTGAAACCACCACGGGCGGCTCGTGGTCGCAGAAGATCCTCAAGCCGCAGGCGGACGGCGTCAGCGGCGACATTCGTGCGAATCGGA
Source organism: uncultured Propylenella sp. (assembly GCA_964487455.1). Taxonomy (GTDB): domain Bacteria; phylum Pseudomonadota; class Alphaproteobacteria; order Rhizobiales; family Afifellaceae; genus DASWJZ01. The sequence goes on along the minus strand of CAZARE010000038.1, from coordinate 3,334 downwards.
AAGGGGAGGGGCTCGGCCGGCTCTATGTGACTCTCGCGTTGTACACATGCGAAGGCTCGGAGGAAGACACGTTCGAGTTCCCGGCCGATGGCGCGTATCACTACTTCGATTTCGGAGGCCTCGACAACAACCGGAAGTACTCGTTTCTCGTCGCCAAGAAGGCCGGTTTCGGCACGATCCAGGGCAACGGCTTCATCACCTGATCGGAGCACCGGCTGCGTCTCCGCGTCAGGCGCACCGGGTTTTCGAACTGACGCGCTCGGCGCAGTCCTGCCCGGTTTCGAGCATGATCCCGGCGAGGCGTTTGGGTGGGATCGGTGCGGTTCGACCAGGTCGTGCGTGACCTCGTCACCGGGATGCGTCTCTGGGACCGGCTCCTGGAGGTCATTCATCCGCGACCGGCCCCGTTACGCCGCGAGCGCTGAGGCTCTCACCCGCTGGAGCACCGCGACCAGCTCGTCCACGTCGGCGGAGGGAAACAGCCCGTCAGGGCCGCGGGCGGCAAGGTCAGTGAAGCGGGACTCGTACCGGCGGGCGGCAGGGAAGCGCCTCCACGACGACCAGGCCGCTGCCCGCGCTGCGCTGGACGCGCTCCGGCAGTTCTCGAAGGAGTACGGCCCCCTCTTGGCGACGTTGTCCCGGTTGCCCTGGCCGGCACTCCGGCGTCGGATGCCACCGGCGATCGGAGAGCTGGTCCAGCCCGTCGAGGTCCTCACTCTGATGCAGCGTCTCGTTGCTACACGCGCGTGCTGAGGGCGGGCTTCCGCTACGGCGACGCGGCGCCCATGGCGATCATCGAGCTCGTCGACCGCGATCCGGACGCCAAGGGCGCCGGCGACAAGGCCCGCACCGCCGCCGAGGAGGTCGCCGCCGAGGCGAGCCAGTAGCCGACGCGCTGGCCGTCAGGCGCGCCGACGTCGGGCAAGGACCAGCGCGCCGACGCCTGAAAGCAGGAGCCAGACCCCCGCCGGCAACGGAATCACTGGTGGGGGATCACCCGGCCCGGGATCGTCGCCCCCGGCCGGGAACATGATCAGCGGGCCGCCCGCCAACCGCGGGTTGAAGGGGTCTCCGACCAACGCCTGCGCGCCGCCCTCGACGCCGGCCCCGCCGACTTCGAAGAACGCGTCACCAAGGATGTAAAGGATCAGCGATTGGCCCGGAGCCAACTCCGGGGATCGCACGCCCACACGGAACTCCTCCATCACCATGGAGGCGAGCATGAAGCCTCTGCCATCGATATCTTCCTCGATGAAGGTCGGCTCCCAGCCGGTTTCCATCACCCCCTGCAAGTCGTCGCTCCAGTTGAACGTGACGCCGAGCGGGTCTGATGCGCTGGGCGTGGCCTTCGTGGCGTCCATCCAGAGATCGAAAAACTGGCCCTCGGCCACGGGGTCGAATACATCCGGTTCGCGAATGGTGTAGCCGCCAACAGCGCTCGCGTAGGCTTGAATGTCACGCTGTCCCGGGTAGCCAGCTATGGACACTTCCATTCGCGGAATCGAGAACTCGGCGTCCAAGATCGCCGGCCCGGTGCCGTCGTTGGTGAAGGTGATGTAGACGCCCGCTTCACCTATCCACTTTTCCTCGCCGAAAAGAATGCCGCTCGCGCCTACCCCATAGCTGCCGTCGCCCTTCGCTTCCGAAGAAGCGAAGACGTTGTAACTCGGATTGACCGGGTCCGGAAACTGCCCGCCGAAGGTGTTCGAAAACAACAGCTCGGCCGCGCGGACATCAGGATCCCGGGAACCGGGAGGAGTCACGGCAATGTCGAAAAGCTGGAAGGGCTCCGAATTGGGGAACTCGTTGGCCACGATCGCGATGAGGGTCGTGGAACCAAGCGTCGCCGCGCCGACCTGCGGCGCCGCGGCCACGGTCAGGACGACGGACGCGGCGAGGGTTGCCGCTCGCGCCCGAAAACCCGACGATCGGCAGGTGCAGCCAGCCGTTTCAAGAGGTCTCATGATTGAACTCCCATGTAGGATTGATGCAATGGGCATCGCTCAACGCTCCTACCCAGATTCGAATCAGTTTTATTGAAATAGCACATTTGCCGATGCTCTCCAACTTGGGGTCCGGGTTCAGCACATATGGGACGGTGGGGTCTCCGCGGCTTGCAGTGAGTCGAGATACGCCTTGGGCGTGATCTGGCCAAGTGCGTCGTGCGGTCGGTAGGTGTTGTATCGGTGGGCGAAGGCGTCGATGAGCAGGTTGAGGCGGTTGATCTGGCTGGGCGGGTCGTAGACGCCGTAGAACTCGTATCGCCAGGTGGCCTGCATGCGCTCGACGCGTCCGTTGAGCTCGGGCGAGCGCGGCGGCAGGACGTGCAGCGCGACGCCCTTGGCTTCGCAGGCAGCCTCGAACTCGGCCATGAACTCCGAGCCGCCGTCGATCTGGATGGCGGTGACCGGGAAGGGTGCGTCCGTGATCAGCTTGTCGGAGCGTAGTCAACATGAACGCCCTCCGGCGGCGGTCGCCCCTGCCGTGGGCGGCCGCCGCGTGACGGACGCGGCCCGCAACCTGACGTAATCGCCCACCCTCGGACGCTGCCCGCCCCAGGCCCGCCCCGGAGCCGATGCCACAGCGCACATTAATTAACTAACAGCCTCCTCGCGCGCCGACCACACCCGCCCGGCTGGGCGGCATCCTAATCCCGGCCCGCCGCCGTCAACCCGTCAACCGGCGCGTGGTCCGGCCGGATCAGCACGGAGGCTGCCGCGCCCCGAATCGATCAGGACGCGGCGGCGCCGGATTCGGGTGGGGCGGGACCAGGACTCGGCCCTGACGGGGCTATCCCCACGTGCGCAATGGCCGGCCCGCGGCCGTCCCTCTCAGTCCGGACGCATACGAGAGCCTGACCGAGACCCGGGCCGTCGGCTCGGACGAGGAGCTGATGGTCGAGATCCGGCGCGGGTTGCGCGCACTCCGTCGCGGCGGCCGGAGCTACACGCTCGACGAGCTGCTGCCTGCGGCACAAGGTTCGCGCCGGCCTGGACCTCATCCGCACCGAGCTCCACGCCGGCAAGGCGCTGCGCGATGAGCTGGCCGGTCTCCGCAGCTGCGCATCGGAAGCCTCCGAGTCATCTATCGGGGTGGGCCGGAGCGGGTGATCGAGCTGGTCGCGATCGGGCCGCGCCGGACGATCTACGAAGAGACGTTCCGGTCGCTCCGCCGCAAGTGGCGCGACGCCCGCGAACCCCGGGGGGAGGCGGCACCCGCCGGCGGTGGCCCCGGGCCGCTATCCCCGGGCCGGCGGTGTTTCTGGTAGTTTAGAGCGGCCCTGAAGGGGGCGCCGGCCGGGGGGTATCTGCCACGCAAGCTGCGATTCGTTCGA
>CAZARE010000037.1:0-3599 GCA_964487455.1 uncultured Propylenella sp. | reverse complement strand
CGCATGCGCGTTCGCCGGCTGGGCCGGCGTCGCTGCAGCGCAAACCGTGGCGATCTCCACCCTGCCACCAGGCGCCATCAACAATGTTCAGGCCGCGGCCGTTGCCAAGGTGATCCAGGAGAACTCCGACCTGCAGATGCGACTGATCACGTTCAACTCTACGGCCGCGATCATCGGCGCGGTCCAGAAAGGCCAGGCGGAGTTTGCTTATACCAGCAATGAGGAAGCTGGGGACGCCGCCAACGGCACTAACGAGTACGCAGGGAGCACAATGAGCGATCTGCGCCTCGCATTCACCGTGTTTCCGTTCCGCGTCGGCATCATCGTGCGCGCGGATTCCGACATCCATTCGGTCGCCGACCTGAGGGGCAAGCGGATCGGCACAGAGTGGACCGGCTTCCGCCAAGGCATCGCGCTTTGGAACGGGCTGCTCGGCAATGCCGGCCTCAGTCTCGACGACGTCGACCCGGTGCCGACCACCGACCTCTTGAGGGCTGCGGACGACTTCAAGGCCGGCAAGTCCGACGCGTTCATGTTCGCCGTCGGCGGACCAAAGGTGGCCGAAGCCCACGCGGCGATCGAAGGCGGCGTACGGTTCATCGACATGGAGGATTCGCCCGAGGGGCTGGCCGGCATGCAGGCGGTACGCAACGAGTACCATCTGGCGGAGCAGCAGCCAGCGCCGCATCTCGCCGGCATCGGCGAGCCAACGACGTTGATGGAGTACTACATCGTGGTGCTCACTCACAAGGATGCGCCAGAGGACCTCGTCTACAAGGTCGCCGAGGCGGTTTATCCAAACAAGGAAGGCTTGGTCGCCGGCCATCCGTCGTTCAATGCGTTCACGCCTGAGGGTATGGCCGTCCAGCACGAGCGGCTCGAGTACCACCCGGGCGCGATCGCGTTCTTCAAGGAAAAGGGAGTGTGGCAAGGTAACTGAGTCCGTTTGTCCCTTGGTTCCCGAGTGAAGGATCTCGCGTGAGGGATAAGCCGAGCCAGGAGAGCGCACCGCCGGTTTCACCGGTGGTGCGCATTCTTCGCCCGCCGCTGGCGCTCTTCATCACTCTCGGAAGCCTGGCTTGGGCAGCCGACCTATATCGAGCAGCCGACATCCTGTTTCTCCCCGAGCAATTCCTAGCCGCGATGTTCGGCACGGGGCTGGCGCTTCTGTTCCTTCACTTCCCGACCCGCCGGGGGACAGCGCGGGGACCGCTCCCATGGTACGACGCCCTGCTGGCGCTCATCGGCTTCGCCACCGGCTGGTATGTCGCTTTCGATTTTGCCGATATTTCGGTTCGCCTCTTCGAGGCGCCGGCCAAAGGGATCCTCACCGCTTCGATCTTCTTCCTGCTCACCATTGAGGGCCTCCGCCGCACCATCGGCTCACCGCTCGTGGTGATACTCGTCTTCTTTATGGGCTATGCGCTCGTTGGGCACCACGTGCCGGGCGACCTGGAGACGCGCGAGGTGCAGCTCGGCCGCATGCTCTATTATCTGGGCATCGACACCAGCGGGCTCTTCGGCCTCATCATGCTCGTCGGGGTCACCGTGGTGATTCCTTTCCTGTTCTTTGGCCAGCTGCTATCGGCGTCGGGCGGCTCCAGCTTCTTCAACGACTTCTCGCTGGGGCTCATGGGCCGCTACCGCGGCGGAGCAGCCAAAATCTCAGTGCTGGCCTCCAGCCTGTTCGGCACGATCTCAGGGGTTGTGGTATCGAACATCCTCGCCACCGGCGTCATCACCATTCCTCTGATGAAGAAGTCGGGCTTTTCCGCGCGTCAGGCGGCGGCTATCGAGGCCACCGCTTCGACCGGCGGACAGCTGATGCCCCCAGTCATGGGCGCTGTCGCCTTCCTGATGGCGGACTTCCTGCAGCGACCCTACAGCGATATCGTCATAGCGGCGCTGATCCCTTCCGTCCTCTACTACGTCGCGCTCTTCATCCAGGCCGACCTGGTGGCCGCCAAGATGGGGATCAAGCGGCTTCCGGAATCCGAAATCCCGGCGCTCTGGCCGGTGCTGAAGACAGGCAGCATCTTCGCGCTGCCTTTCGCCGTCCTTATCTATCTCCTGTTCTGGGGGAATCGCGAGCCGGAGTTCGCCGCGCTCTGGGCGGCGATCGTGGTTGGGGCAATCGGCCTCCTGCTCGGCTATGGTGGATCGCGCATGAGTTTGCGCGCCCTGCTCGATGCGTCGATCAAGACCGGCCTTGCCAGCCTCGACATCCTGATGATCGCCGCCGCAGCCGGCTTCATTGCCGGAATTCTGCAGGCCAGCGGGTTGGGTTTTGCGCTGACGCTGCTTCTCGTGAAGCTCGGCAGCGGCAACATCATCGTCCTCCTCATCCTCGCGGCGATGCTCTGCATCGTGTTGGGGATGGGGATGCCCACGCTCGGCGTCTACGTGCTGCTAGCCGTGCTCGTGGCCCCGTCGTTGGTGGAGCTCGGCTTCCCGCCGCTCGCCGCGCACATGTTCATCCTCTATCTCGGCATGATGTCGATGATCACGCCCCCCGTGGCCATCGGCGCCTTCTTCGCAGCTAGCCTCGCCGGCGCCGAACCGATGCGAACCGGCTTTACCGCCATGCGCTTCGGCTGGACCGCTTACATCGTGCCGTTCCTGTTCATGTTCTCGCCCAGCTTGCTGCTTCAGGAGACGGCGCTAGTCACCACCACCATCGCCGTCGCCACCGCGATCACCGGCGTGTGGATCGTCTCGGTCGGCATGATTGGCTACTTTGTACGGCCCATGCCAGCGATTTCCCGCCTTGCGCTGCTTATCGGCGGCGGCGCCCTCCTGATCCCGGACGAGATCGGGACATGGGCCGGGTGGACGGATCTGGCCGGGCTTGCATTGACTTGCCTCATTCTAGCTTATGAGTATCTCGGCTCGCGGCGCAAACAGCTGGCCGACGCCAAACCAGCTCTCCCAGACTAGCGGGCGCCGAGCCAGGCGAGGGTCCTGGAGACGGAACGCGCCCGCAGGAGGTTTGAAGACATGCATGCTACGCTCGACGACGCGACCAAGGCCAAGCGACAGGACTTCTACGACAGGCTCGCGCCGCACAGTCTGGCGCCGCTGTGGGAGGTAATGAAGGGACTGCTCCCGCCTGAGCCGAAATCGAAGGCGGTTCCCCATATCTGGCGTCAAGAGGACTACCGGCCACTGCTCCTTGAATCGGGCGGTTTGCTCTCGGCCGAGGAAGCGGAACGGCGGGTGCTTGTTCTCGAGAATCCGGCACTCACCGGCCAGTCGAGGGCGACGGCGACGCTTTATGCGGGCGTGCAGCTGATCATGCCGGGGGAGACGGCGCCGGCGCACCGGCACACGCCTTCGGCGCTACGCTTCATGCTGGAAGGCGAGCATGGCTTCACCGCAGTCGGCGGCGAGCGCACCACGATGCGCGAAGGCGATTTCGTGATCACTCCGGCATGGGCCTGGCACGATCACGGCAACGAGGGAGACGCGCCTGTGGCCTGGATGGACGGCCTGGACATCCCAACCGTCGGCTTCTTTGAAGCGGTGTTCTCGGAGGAATACAACGACACCCGGCAGACGGTGACGCGTCCTGAAGGCGATTCGCTCGCGCGGTTCGGCGA
>CAZARE010000036.1:0-5590 GCA_964487455.1 uncultured Propylenella sp. | reverse complement strand
TGCCGGAGCAGATGACGCGCGTCTTCCAGGGCATGCTGCTCTTCTACGTGCTCGCCTGCGACACCTTCATCCACTACCGCCTGCGCCTCCGCAGGGCGCCAGCCGCGGCAGCGGCGGAGGCGTAAGATGGGTCTGGCCGAGGCCATCATGCTGACCATCATCACGGCCGCCACGCCGCTGCTCATCGCCGCGCTGGGCGAGCTCGTCGCGGAGCGCTCCGGCGTGCTGAACCTCGGCGTGGAGGGCATGATGGCGGTCGGCGCCGTCTGCGGCTTCGCGGTGGCGCTCGAAACCGGAAATCCCGGGCTCGGCGTGCTCGCGGCGATCGCCGGCGGCATGATCATGGCGGCGCTCTTCGGCGTGGTGACGCTGATCTTCGTCGCCAACCAGGTCGCCTCCGGGCTGGCGCTGACGCTGTTCGGGCTGGGGCTTTCAGGGATGCTCGGATCAGCCTATGTGGGCCGCCCGGGCGTGCGCGTCTCCGCTCTCGACCTGCCGGTGCTTTCCGACATTCCGGTCATCGGGCGGCTGGTCTTCGGGCTCGATGCGATCACCTATGTCGGGCTGGCGCTCGCCTTCGGCGTGTGGCTCCTCCTCTTCCGCAGCCGGGCGGGGCTGGTGCTCCGCGCGGTGGGCGACAGCCATACGTCGGCGCACGCGCTTGGCTACCGGGTCGTGCGGGTCCGCTTTCTCGCGGTGCTTTTCGGGGGCGCCTGCGCCGGCCTCGCCGGCGGCTACCTGTCGCTCGTCTACACGCCGCAATGGGCGCAGGCGATGACCGCCGGGCGCGGCTGGATCGCCATCGCGCTCGTAGTGTTCGCCACCTGGCTGCCCGGCCGCGTGGTGCTCGGGGCGCTCATCTTCGGCGCCGTCAGCATCCTGCAGCTCCATGCCCAGGCTTCCGGTGGGATTCCGCTGCCTGGTGGCGAGCGCCTCTTTGTTCCCTCCCAGTTCCTTTCCATGTTGCCCTATCTCACCACGATCCTGGTGCTGGTCATCATCTCGCGGAACCAGATTCTGCTTCGCGTCAACACCCCCGCATGCCTCGGCCAGCCTTTCGTGCCGGACCGGTGATGGGCTAGGCTGTACCCCAATATGGCTGCGCCGGGCCTTTGGCGCGCCTCTTGCATGGTCAACAGGAGTTGTCCGCACAGGGAGAACAAAAATGAGAAAGACGATCGCCGCGCTCGGAACGGCTCTGGCGCTTGCCCTTTCGGCAGGCACGGCGGGAGCGCAGGACAAGTTGAAGGTCTGCTTCGTCTATGTCGGGCCGCACAATGACGGCGGCTGGAGCGAAGGCCACGAGCACGGACGGCTGTTGCTCGAGGAAGAGCTCGGCGACATGGTCGAGACGAGCTACGTGGAAAACATCCCGGAAGGCCCGGACGCCGAACGGGCGATCGAGCGGCTTGCCCGCTCCGGCTGCGGCCTGATCTTCACCACCTCGTTCGGCTTCATGGATCCGACGATCAAGGTGGCGGAGAAGTTCCCGGACGTGAAGTTCGAGCACGCCACCGGCTTCAAGACCACCGACAACGTAACCACCTACAACGCCCGCTTCTATGAAGGCCGCTACATCATCGGACAGATCGCGGCGAAGATCTCCGAGACCGGCGTGGCGGGCTACATCGTCTCCTTCCCGATCCCGGAAGTGGTGATGGGCATCAACGCCTTCATGCTTGGGGCCCAGTCGGTCGATCCCGACTTCAAGGTCAAGATCGTCTGGATCAATTCCTGGTTCGATCCGGCCAAGGAGGCCGACGCGGCGAAGGCCTTGTTCGACCAAGGCGCCGACATCATCACGCAGCACACCGACTCGCCGGCGCCGCTGCAGATCGCGGATGAGCGCGGCCTCCACGGCTTCGGCCAAGCCTTCGATCAGATCGAGTTCGCACCAAACGCGCAGCTGACCGCGATCGTTGACCACTGGGGCCCCTACTACGTTGAGCGCGCACAGGCGGTGCTCGACGGCACGTGGGAGACTCAGTCGACCTGGTACGGGCTGAAAGAAGGGATGGTGGTGATGGCCCCCTACACCAACATGCCCGACGACGTGAAGGCGGAAGCGCAGGCGACCGAAGAGGCGATCAGGTCGGGCGAGCTGCATCCCTTCAAAGGCCCCATAGTCAAGCAGGACGGGACGCAGGCGATCGGAGAGGGCGAGCATCTCGACGACGGAACGATGCTCAGCATGAACTGGTACGTGCAGGGCATCGACGACCAGCTGCCGCAATAGCGCGCGCCTCACGAGGGGCGCCTTCCCAAGATCATCCGGCGCGGAGCACCCGCGCCGGATTTTTTTCGGCCCCGCCAGGGCTTCGAGCCAACGCTTCAAGCGGTAGGTGGCGACATTTGCCGGCAGGTGCCGCGGCGGATTTGCTGGCATTTCGGCGATTTCGCGCCGCGCTTTTGTTGCAATTCTGCAACAAAAGCGCCAAGCCATTGACGAAATTGAAGCTTTGTTTCGTGGAACCTGTGGACAGGCTGTGGACAACAAGTCTTAGCTCAGCGTGCGGCGGGGGAGTGAGTATCATGTCTGGTTCCCACGGCGACCTTTTTCGCGAAATCGGCAAGCTGGTTCTGGCCGCGCATGCGGGCCAAGCGATCGATCTCGCGGCCAAGTCGGAAGAGCTTGCGGCGCGCTATGAGAATCTCGGCATGCCGGCCGAGCTGATCGCCAAGGCGATCGCGCGCTCGCTCGGCGCCATCAGCGTGTCGATGGCGATCATCTCGAACAGAGGCAATGGCTCCCATCACGTGAACGGCGAGAACGGGCACGCACTCAACGGTGCGAGCGGCCATGGGCACCAAGGGGCGGCGGCGCCGATCGATGACGGCAGCCCCGATGAGGAGGTCGTTCTCGCCGAGCCGGTCGAGAGCCAAGCGAAGGCCGCCTCAGCGCTGTTCCCCTCAGGTCTGCGGATCGCCGTACTTTCCTAGGGCACGTACTCACAAATCCAGTTGTCAGCGCGGCTCGCTGAACGTCCGCTTCGCTCCGATAGCGTTTGAATTGCTGTGTCGCCGCGAAATGACGCGATGCGCCACAAGCCGACGTTCGTATTGGCCCCCCAGTGCCCATTGAGCTTGTCTGATCGGGCAATACTGACTAGAGCTCGTGGGGAGAGGGCTTTGGAAGCGTTCTCGATGGTTGGGGTGTTGTGATCTCCGAGCGGCTGCGAACGGCCATCACGCGTCCCATAGGGAGCTGCGTCTGATGCGAAATGCCATCGCGGCCTCTTCGGACCTTCTTGGCCGCCACTTCGTGCCGCGCACGTGGCTCTTTCCGTTAGTCCAGCTCGCAGGCCTATCCGCAGCGCTCTACATGCTCTCGGTTGAGACAGCTTCCTCGGTTTGGTGGCTGATTGCCCTGTTGGCTTATTTCTGCAGTGCTTGCCTCGGTATGGCCATCTGCTTTCACCGGGTACTGGCGCACCGTGCCCTCACGTTACCGAAAGGACTCGAATACCTGTTCACCGTTTTCGGTGCTCTGGGCGGTACGGGCAGTTCGCTCGGCTGGATTGCCGTGCATCGCAAACATCACGCTCATCCCGACACGGAGCGAGACCCCCATGCGCCTGGGAGATTCGGATGGCGTCTCCTCGTTTCAGCCTTTGAAGAGGATTACGACTGGTGGCGTGTGCGAGATCTGATGCGTGATCCGTTCCACCTGTTCCTTCATCGCAACTATCTGCTGATCATTGGGTTATGGGCGGTTATACTTTGGTTAATCGACCCGCGCGCTATGGTTTTCGTGTTCTTGATTCCTGCGGCAGCACAGATCACCGTCACGAACCTGTCGACGATAATGGGCCACGGTCACGGCTACCGAAACTTCGATACCTCCGATGAGAGCACCAACAATGCACTGCTTGCCCTTCTTACGTGGGGTGAAGGCTGGCATAACAATCACCACGCCAATCCGCGGAGATGTTTCTTGGGCCTTCTGTGGTGGGAGATCGACATCGCAGGGCTCGTCATCAGAGTGCTGCTGGCACTTAAGTTGATCGACCGCGCATCGTTGGCGAAAGAGTGAGTTCACTGCCAGCGCCGATGGGTCCATAACCACTGCTCCGGATACTGGCGTATCCATTCTCCGAACATGTGGTTTACTTGGCTTGTTACAGCCAAAATGTCGGCTTTGCGGTCGCCCGTTCGCTCGACCGCAATTCTGCGGCAGATCATACGGAACTTCACGCCCTTTTCGCGGATCACGATTCCAGCAAGAAGAGGAGAACCGTAACGGAGGGTCAACAGCGCAGCGGCATGGCTCGTCGGCGCCATAACTCCCATGAACGGAACCATGATGCCCTTGCTCTCTCGCTGGTCTGCCATCAGCCCGATGAACTGACCGCGAGCGAGCGCCTGCATCCCGCGACGCAAGCTATCGCTTCCCTTGGCGACCAGCTCACCCGTCGCAATGCGCTCGCGCAGCCGACGCACGTATTTTTCGAGCGGCGGGCTGTTCAGCGTCCGGTAGAAGCTGAGCTGAAATCGCTCCAGAAAGTAGGAAGGCGCAGGCGAAAGCTCCCAATTTCCGAAATGCCCAGTGATCGTGACGATGCCGCAACCCTCTTCAATGCCGTCCATGACTTGTGAGAAATTCTCGAAGGCAAATCGGTCGGGATCGTCAAGTATCCGCTTAAGATGCGGTAGCTCGCCGAATATGCGCCCGAAATTCTCCCACATGGCACCCAACACGCGCCGTCTCTCGGTTTCGCTCAGATGCGGTAGGAACTGCTTCAACGCTGCATCCGCTCGCCGGTGACGGTGCATCAGCGGACCGACCGCACGTGCTATCTTGCCCGGAATTGCCGATGCGAGGTCGACGGGTAGGCACGCAAGCAGCATCAAAACTCCGATCACTGGGATCGCGGCTAAGTACTGCATCAGTCGCTTGAACGTATGTCGAGCGGTACCACCGGTAGCGGTTATGGGCTTCGCCGCCGAGCGTCGGCGACCATAATTCTCAACTATCGGCCATCTCACTACGGCAGGGCTCCCCTGCGCGGCGTTGTACATGAACCAGGACGCCGCCGTCGATAAGCTAGGACCGGCAATTCCGAATGGCCGCCCTGGGTCATCTTCGAACGGGGCCAGTCCAGTGGAACGATTTTGACATTCGATACCCACTCGATGTCGACCTTCGAGGTCGAATGTCAAATTCAAAAGTTCCAGTAGAATCATAAACTTGCTAGTGGTTCCTTTGTTTCCACATTTGCCAGCGCGGCTGATACAAATGGGATGCAAATGTTGGAAACGAACCACTAGCCGCAGGTCCCACCATGTCGGCTGCGCCCCGAAAGCGGAAGTAGGATCAGGGTAGCGGCATCTGGCATAAGAGGCCGGGGCGGGTTGATGGCATCGCACTGTGCGTGATTTTCAAGCTCCCAAACCGGAGCCTCGAATCATGCGCTACGAACTCAACGATCACGAATGCGCCGCCCGCGCCGGCGCCGGTCAGGACACCCGGCGAATACGCGCCCATCCCGCCCGCACGAGACGCCTCCCGGCATGGCCGGCGAAGATCATGAGCAGCGCCGAGAGAGGGCCTGCCGTGAAGAGCCCTAACGCCTTCGTCGTGGGATCGGCC
>CAZARE010000035.1:0-3002 GCA_964487455.1 uncultured Propylenella sp. | reverse complement strand
GTGACCCGCAACCTGCCGCTGCTGTTTCAGCTCTTCTTTTGGTACCTCGCGGTGTTGGCGGCGCTGCCCGGCCCGCGCGACGGCTACAGCGCCTTCGACGTGTTCTTCCTCAACGTGCGCGGCTTCTACATGCCGCGGTTCGTTTTCGAGGAGGGGTCGTCGTTCTTCGTCGCCGCGCTCCTCATCGGGCTGCTCGCGGTATGGCACATCCGACGCTGGGGAAACGCCAGGCAGGAGGAAACCGGCGTCCGCCCGCCGGTGCTGCGGCTGGGGCTTGTCGCTTTCCTGGCGATCTCGGCGATCGGCTACGTCGTTTCCGGCGCGCCCGTTGCGATCGAATACCCGGAGCTGCGCGGCTTCAATTTCGCCGGCGGCGTCAGGGTCTATCCGGAGTTCCTGGCGCTGTTCCTCGGGATTTCCATCTATACCGGCGGGTTCATCGCGGAGATCGTGCGCGCCGGCGTGCTCGCTATCAGTCACGGCCAGACGGAGGCCGCTCATGCGCTTGGGCTTAGCCACGGAAGGACGCTGCGGCTGGTGGTGGTGCCGCAGGCGCTGCGGGTTATCATCCCGCCGCTGACCAGCCAGTACCTCAACCTGACCAAGAACTCCTCGCTGGCGGTGGCGATCGGGTATCCCGACCTTGTGGCCGTTTTCGCCGGCACCACGCTCAACCAGACCGGCCAGGCGATCGAGGTCATCGCCATCACTATGGCGGTTTATCTCGCCCTGAGCCTGCTGACCTCCGCTTTCATGAACTGGTACAACCGGCGCATCGCGCTGGTGGAGCGCTGAGCCATGGCGTCGGAATTTGCCTATGTCAGGCAGGAGCTGGCGGTGGACCAGCCGGCGCCGACTTCAACTGTTGGCGGCGTCGCTTGGGCGCGCGCCAAGCTGTTCTCCAATTGGTGGCATACGCTGCTGACTCTCGCCGGCGCGCTGGTGGGGCTGTGGATCGCCTGGGCGATGATCGACTTCCTGCTGATCCGCGCCGTGTGGACCGGCGAGAACCGGGAAGCCTGCATCTCCCCGCGCGTCGGCGCGTGTTGGCCGTTCATCTGGGCCAAGATGAACCAGTTCATCTACGGCTTCTATCCGGCCTCGCAGCGCTGGCGCGCCAACGTCGTCTTCTTCCTCGGCGCCGTCCTCCTGGCCACGCTGCTGACCCCGCGCGTGCCCTACAAGCTCCTCAACGCCATTCTATTCTTCGGGGTCTATCCGGTCGTCGCCTATTTCCTCCTGGTCGGAGGGAGCTTCGGCATTCCGCAGGTCCAGACGCGGCAATGGGGCGGATTGCTGGTCACGCTTGTCGTGGCGGTGACGGGCATCGTCGCATCGCTGCCGCTCGGCATCGTGCTTGCTCTCGGGCGCCGCTCGAAAATGCCGATTGTGCGAATGTTCTGCGTCGTCTTCATCGAGTTCTGGCGTGGCGTGCCACTGATTACGGTGCTGTTCTTCGCAACGTACATGCTGCCGTTCTTCCTGCCGCGCGGGGTGGAGTTCGACGGGCTGCTGCGCGCGCTCGTCGGGGTGGCGCTGTTCTCGGCCGCCTACATGGCGGAGGTGGTGCGCGGCGGCCTGCAGGCCATACCGCGCGGGCAATATGAGGGAGCAATGGCGCTGGGCCTAAGCTATTGGAAGATGACGGGCCTGGTAGTGCTGCCGCAGGCGTTGAAGATGGTCATTCCCGGTATCGTCAACACTTTCATCGGCCTCTTCAAGGACACGACTTTGGTGCTGATCGTCGCCATCCTCGATTTGCTCGGACAGATACGCAACGCGCTGGCCGATCCGAACTGGATTACGCCGGTCAGCGTTTACACGGCCTTCGCCTTCGCAGGCATTGTCTATTTCGCCTTCTGCTTCGGCATGTCGCGCTACTCGATCTTCATGGAGCAACGCCTGCAGACGGGCCACAAGCGCTAGGAGTCCCGCTCATGAGCAACGCATCCGACACCGCAAAGCCGATGGTCTCGCACGACGATCTGCTGGCTGACGTGCATGTCGACCGCTCAAAGATGAAGGTCTCCGACGAGGTAGCCGTGGAGATGGTCGACGTGCACAAATGGTATGGCGACTTCCACGTCCTTAAGGACATCAACCTCAAGGTCATGAAGGGTGAGCGCATCGTCATCTGCGGGCCGTCCGGCTCGGGCAAGTCGACGCTCATCCGTTGCATCAACCGGCTGGAGGATCATCAAAAGGGCAAGGTCGTCGTCGACGGCATCGAGCTCACCGACAATCTCAAGAAGATCGACGAGATCCGCCGCGAAGTCGGAATGGTGTTCCAGCACTTCAACCTCTTTCCGCACCTGACCATCATGGAGAACTGTACGCTTGCGCCGATCTGGGTGCGCAAGGTTCCGAAGAAGGAGGCTGACGAGATCGCAATGCACTACCTGACGCGGGTGAAGATTCCCGAGCAGGCGCTAAAGTATCCGGGTCAGCTCTCCGGCGGTCAGCAGCAGCGCGTCGCCATCGCCCGGGCGCTGTGCATGAACCCGCGCATCATGCTCTTCGACGAGCCCACCTCCGCGCTCGACCCGGAGATGATCAAGGAGGTTCTCGACGTGATGGTCGGGCTCGCCGAGGATGGAATGACCATGCTCGTCGTCACCCACGAGATGGGCTTCGCGCGGCAGGTGGCGAACCGCGTCATCTTCATGGATGTCGGGCAGATCATCGAGCAGAACGAGCCGGAGGAGTTCTTCAACAATCCGCGCCATGAGCGCACCAAGCTGTTCCTCAGCCAGATCTTGCACTGAGCGCTATTCGGCGGCTGGAATCCGGCTCTTCGCGCTCGTGTGACGCGTCAGCGCCGCCGCCTCGCGGCGAGCAGCCCGATATAGTGCTGCGCCACTGTGGCGGCGGCGATCGCCGTGATGTCGGCGTGGTCGTAGGGTGGCGACACCTCCACCACGTCGCCGCCCACGAAGTCGACGTCGCCGAGCCCGGCAAGCGCCATCAGCGCCTCGGCCGATGAGAGCCCGCCGGCGACCGGG
>CAZARE010000034.1:0-3674 GCA_964487455.1 uncultured Propylenella sp. | reverse complement strand
GAGCGGTTCAGGCGGCGCGGGAGCTAGTATTTGATCGGCCCAGGGGAGCTTGATGCCGCAATTCTGGCAAAACCGGTGAGTCGCGTCGACCGACGCACCGCAGGATACACACGCCCGCCCCAGCGGGGCGCCGCATTGAGCGCAAAATCGCGCCTCCTCCGCGTTAGCGTACTGGCAACTCGCGCACTGCATAGCGGCTCTATCTCGACGGCTACGCTTCCGCGCGGACGATCGCGGCGCCTTCCACCATGGCCCGCATCTTGCCGAAGGCGACCTCGCGCGGCAGGTATTTCATGCCGCAATCGGGCGCCACGACGATCTTTTCCGCCGGCACGTGCGGCAGCGCGCGGCGGATGCGCTCCGCCACCGTCTCCGGCGTTTCCACGTTCTTGTCGGAAAGGTCGATAACGCCGAGGATGATCGTCTTGCCCGGGAGCTTGGCGAGAATCGACGTGTCGAGGTGCGACTGCGCCGTCTCGATCGAAATCTGCTTCAGCGGCGTGTCGGCGAGCTCAGGCAGGAAGGAGTAGCCTTCCGGGCGGACATGGATGATGGCGGCGTAGCCGAAGCAGATGTGGAGCGCCGTGGTGCCTGAGACGCCGTCGAGGGCGCGCTGAAGCGCCTTCAACCCATATGCCCGCGCCTTCTCCGGGCGCGCCTGCATGTAGGGCTCGTCGATCTGCACGATGTCGGCGCCGGCGGCGAAAAGGTCCTTGATCTCCTCGTTGACCGCCGCCGCGTAGTCGAGCGCCAGCGCCTCCTCGCTCTCGTAGAAATCGTTCTGCGCCTGCTGCGACATGGTGAAGGGGCCGGGCACCGTCATCTTCACCATGCGGTCGGTGTTGGCCTTCAGGAACTGAAGGTCGCGCACCTCGACCGGATGCTTGCGGCGGACCGTTCCCGTCACGCGCGGCACCGGATTGGGGTGGCCGGAGCGGTCGAGCGCCGTGCCGGGATTGTCGATGTCGACGCCTTCGAGCGCCGTGGCGAAGCGGTTGGAATAGCTCTCCCGCCGCATCTCGCCGTCGGTGATGATGTCGAGGCCGGCGCGCTCCTGGTCGCGGATGGCGAGGATGGTGGCGTCGTCCTGCGCCTCGTCGAGGTGTTCCGGCGCCACCCGCCACAGCTCCTTGGCGCGCACGCGCGGCGGAAAGCGCCCGGCGAGCTTCTTGCGGTCGATCAGCCATTCGGGCTGCGCATAGGAGCCGACCAGCGAGGTCGGAAAAAGCTTCGGCATGGCGTTTTCCTCTAGTCGTGGGCTGCGCGTAGGGCGATGAGGCTGCTATCGTCTGCAGAAGCAACTACCGCGGCAGGACGGAGGAGCCCATGAGGAATTCGTCGATGGCGCGGGCGGCCTGGCGGCCCTCGCGGATCGCCCAGACGACCAGCGACTGGCCGCGGCGCATGTCGCCGGCGGCGAAGACCTTGGGGTTGGAGCTCTGGTAGTCGAGCTCGTTCGCCTTGACGTTGCCGCGCGGGTCGAGTTCCAGGCCAAGTTCCTCGATCATGCCCTCGTGCACCGGCGAGATGAAGCCCATGGCCAAGAGCACGAGGTCGGCCTTCAGCTCGAACTCGGTGCCTGGAACCGGCCGGAAGCGCTCGTCGGCGCGCGCGCAGTGGAGCCGCTTCACGCGCCCGTCGCGGCCGGTGAACTTGGTCGTCAGGACCGAGAACTCGCGCTCCGCGCCTTCTTCCTGGCGTGAGGAGGTCCTGAGCTTCAGCGGCCAGTAGGGCCAGGTGAGCAGCTTGTCCTCGTTGGCCGGCGGCATCGGCATGATCTCAAGCTGCGCCACCGTCACCGCCCCCTGGCGGAAGGCCGTGCCGATGCAGTCGGAGCCGGTGTCGCCGCCGCCAATCACCACCACATACTTGCCGTCGGCGACGATGGGATCGCTGCCGTCCCGAGGCTCGCCGGAGATGCGCCGGTTCTGCTGCGGCAGATAGTCCATGGCGAAATGCACGCCGCGCAGGTCGCGTCCCTCGATCGGCAGGTCGCGCGGCTTCTCGGCGCCGCCCGACAGGACCACCGCATCATGCTCGTCGAGCAGCGCCTTGGCCGGGACATCGACGCCGACATGGGCGTTGTAGTGGAAGGTCACGCCCTCGGCCTCCATCTGCGCCACGCGGCGGTCGATCATTCCCTTCTCCATCTTGAAGTCGGGAATGCCGTAGCGCAGCAGCCCGCCGGCCTTGGCGTGCCTCTCGTAAAGATGCACGTCGTGGCCGGCGCGCGCGAGCTGCTGTGCGCAGGCCATGCCGGCCGGTCCCGAGCCGACGACGGCGACGCGTCGGCCTGTCTTGACGGCGGGACGTTCGGGCACCACCCAGCCTTCCTTGAAGCCGCGGTCGGCGATCGCCGCTTCGATCGTCTTGATCGTCACTGGCTCTTCGGTCAGGTTCAGCGTGCAGGCCGCCTCGCACGGCGCCGGGCAGACGCGGCCGGTCACCTCGGGGAAGTTGTTGGTCGAATGCAGGTTGGCCAGCGCGCCCTGCCAGTCGTCCGCGTAGACGAGATCGTTCCAGTCCGGGATCTGGTTGTTGACCGGGCAGCCCGTATGGCAGAACGGGATGCCGCAATCCATGCAGCGCGCGGCTTGGCTCTTCGTCGCCTCGTCGCCAAGCGGGATGACGAACTCGCGGAAATGGCGCACGCGGTCGGCCGCCGGCTCGTAGCGCCGGTCGTTGCGATCGATCTCCAGGAAACCGGTGACTTTACCCATCATTCGCCCGTGTACCACCAGAGGTTTCGCCATCTCCGTCTTCGTAGTCGTCGAAGATCGTGATCTCCTCCGGAGGTAAGTCCTCGATTTCGGGAAACTCTTCGTCGAGCGGCTCTGCGGTTCTGAGATGTTCAATGAGCGAACCTAGACTCCGTGACTTAGGAGTCTCGTTGGGACACCCCGTCCTGTTCTTTGCCCACTCCCGCCCCACTGCTACTCCGCCGCCATCTGCGAGCCCATGCGCGCCTCTTCCATCTCGCGCAACGCGCGGCGGTATTCCACCGGCATCACCTTCACGAACTTCGGCCGGTACTCCTCCCATTTGTCGAGGATGCGCCGGGCGCGCGCGGAGCCCGTATAGTGGAGGTGATTCTGGATGAGCTTCACCAGCCGCTCTTCATCATGGCTGGTCATGTCGGGGGAGACGTCGACCCGTCCGTGGAACTCGATGTCTCCGCCGCCGTGGTGCAGCTTCTCCATGAGGTCGTCCTCCTCCGGCACCGGTTCCAGCTCGACCATGGCGAGGTTGCAGCGCTTGGCGAAGTGCCCGTCCTCGTCGAGCACATAGGCGATGCCGCCCGACATGCCGGCGGCGAAGTTGCGGCCGGTCCTGCCGAGCACGACGACGATGCCGCCGGTCATGTACTCGCAGCCGTGGTCGCCCACACCCTCGACCACCGCCACGGCGCCGGAATTCCTCACCGCGAAGCGCTCGCCGGCAATGCCGCAGAAGTAGCACTCGCCCTCGATCGCGCCGTAAAGCACGGTGTTACCGATAATGATGTTCTCATCCGCCTTGAAGGAGACGTTCTTGGGGGGGCGCACGACGACGCGGCCGCCGGAGAGGCCCTTGCCGACATAGTCGTTGGCGTCGCCGACGAGGTCGAGCGTCACGCCGCGCGCCAGGAAGGCGCCGAACGATTGCCCGGCGGTGCCGGTCAGGCGGATGGTGAT
>CAZARE010000033.1:0-2596 GCA_964487455.1 uncultured Propylenella sp. | reverse complement strand
AGCAGCACGATGCGCCGCGTCAGGCTCGAAGTCGCGGCGCGGCCGACGCCCGAAAGCCACTTGCGCATTGGCCGAAGCACCTGCGCGCCCGCGCGCAGACGCTCCGGGATCAGCAACCTGCGGCGGACCTGCTGTGCGCGGCCTGTCTCTGCGACCATTCGGCGATCTTAGCTTTCCCGGAAGCGGTAACCCACCCCGTAGAGCGTCTCGATCATGTTGAACTCGTCGTCGACCGCCTTGAATTTCTTCCGCAGGCGCTTGATGTGGCTGTCGATCGTGCGGTCGTCCACATAGACCTGATCGTCATAGGCGGCGTCCATCAGCGCATTGCGGCTCTTTACCACGCCCGGCCGCTGCGCGAGTGCGAAAAGAATGAGGAATTCCGTCACCGTAAGCGTGACGTTCTGGCCGTTCCAGGTGCAGGTATGCCGCTCCTGGTCCATCGTCAAAGCGCCGCGCTCCAAGATGCGGCTCTGCTCGGCGCCGCGCGCGGCGGTGCCGTCGCGCTGCTGCGCCCGCCGCAGGACGGCGCGCACCCGCTCCACCAGCAGACGCTGCGAGAACGGCTTCTTGATGAAGTCGTCGGCGCCCATCTTGAGCCCGAACAGCTCGTCGATCTCGTCGTCCTTGGAGGTGAGGAAGATGACCGGGAGATCGGTCGACTGGCGCAGCTTGCGCAGCAGCTCCATCCCATCCATGCGCGGCATCTTGATGTCGAGGATGGCGAGGTCAGGGGGATTCTGCGCCAAGCCGTCGAGCGCGGAGCTTCCGTCGTTGTAAGTTGTCACCCGGTAGCCCTCCGACTCCAGCGACATGGAGACGGAGGTGAGGATGTTGCGGTCATCGTCGACGAGCGCGATGGTCGGCATGTCGGCTCCTTTTTCAGCTTGGGCCGCCGCGAGCGGCCGCGCTGGCCCGCTTTTGTAACAGAATGCGAACAGATTGTGGCAAGGAATTCCGAACCAGCGTTGGAGGCAGCGGCAAATGGCGCGGGACAACAGCTCGAACGAAGCCACGGCGCGTGCGCTGATCAGTGCCGGCGGCGTCGCCGCCCTGGCCACTTTGGAGCCGGACGGCGGGCCTTTCGCATCGTACGTGTTCACCGCGCCGGCTCTCGACGGTGCTCCGCTTACTCTGTTGTCGCGGCTCGCTCGGCACACCGCGAATTTGGCTCGCGACCCGCGTGCATCGCTCCTCTGCGTGCACGAGCCTGAGCCGGGAAGCGATTCGATGGCGGCGGCGAGGCTGACGCTCGTTGGCCGCGTCGTGAAGCACGACGACGCCCAGTCGCGGCGCCTTTACCTTCAGCGCCACCCGGACGCGGAGCGCTACGCCAGCTTTGCCGATTTCTCCCTCTATCGCTTCGAGATCGCCAGCGGGCATCTGGTTGCCGGCTTCGGCCGCATCGTCGATTTGACGCCCGAAAAGCTGCTTGGAACGGGATCCGGAGGCCCGAAATGATCGAGGTGACGCAGACCCGCACCGAACCGCTGACGTTCCAGGTGCTGGTGCGGGAAGGAAAAGGCGAGACCCGCCATGAGGTGACGATGGCGCGCGAAACGTTCGACAGGCTCGCCCGCGGAAAGCACGAGCCGGCGGCGCTGATCGAGGCGGCCTTCCGCTTCCTGCTCGAACGCGAGCCGAAAGAGTCGATCCTGGCGCGCTTCGACGTCGACGTCATCTCGCGCTACTTCCCGGAGTTCGAGCGCGAGCTGCCGCGCTATCTCACGCCCGGCTGATCGGCGAAAATGCCAGCGAGCGGCCGCGTCGTCGCAAATGGCTGCTCGGCGGAGGCGGAGCACCGGGATATTTTGCGCGCGGTGCTTCTGAACACGGGCGAGTCGAAGGAAAGCGTTGCCGAACGGGCGGCGCGCCTGCGCAAGCGGTTCCGTTCGAGCGTGGACAGCACGGAGGTTATCCGCGCGGACCGGGATCGCGATACACGATGACACGCTACGTCGTTGATGCAAGCGTCGCGGTGAAGTGGTTCATCTCCGATCCGTACTCAAAACAGGCCGCCAAGCTACTCGATGATGACGTTCCGCTTGCGGCGCCGGAGTTGATCTACGCGGAGGTGGCAAACGCGCTGTGGACTGCCGTCCGACGTGGCGAGATGAGCGATGCGGGTATGCGTGATGCTCTCGACGTTCTGGCTGACGTTGCGCTCGTCGTGCCGACCTCGATGAAGCAGCTCATGGCTGCCGCGGCGCATCTCGCCACCGACCTTGCCCATCCGGTCCATGACTGTATGTATCTTGCTCTCGCCATTCAGGAGCAGCGACCGGTCATTACCGCGGATCGCCGCTTCTACGAAGCGGTTCGCGACCATTCCTACCTCTCAGGGCACGTCGTTTCGCTTCAGAGCCTTGGCTGACCCGGCTTGCGAAAGCTCAAATAGGCAGGACGACGTCCCTCTCTTATCGCCTTCTCCTCGTAGCGCGTGCCCGGCCATGCGGGCCACGGCTCTCTGCGATTGCCGGATGCACCGCCAACCAACCTTAGCCGGCCGTTCTTGGCCGCCGCTTCGAGCGTCCACTCGACATAGCTTTCGATATCGGTGGCGAAGCGAAAGACGCCGCCTGGCGCGAGGCAGCGC
>CAZARE010000032.1:0-10943 GCA_964487455.1 uncultured Propylenella sp. | reverse complement strand
TTGGTAATTCTAAGGAGCAGCTCGCGCGGCTCGAACGGCTTGGCCAGATAGTCGTCGGCGCCGACTTCAAGTCCGCGAATTCGGTAAGGGGTCTCCGCCCGCGCTGTCAGCATGAGGATCGGCACGCGCGAGGTCTGGCGGATCGCCTCGGCGAACTCCAACCCGCTCTCGCCCGGCATCATCACGTCCACGACAAGGAGGTCGAACGCGATTCCGGCCATTCTCCGGCGCGCCTCGTCGGCGGAGGCGGCGGCGCTGACGCGGAAGCCGTTGGTCCCGAGGAAGCGCGTGAGGAGCGTGCGGATGCGCAAATCGTCGTCGACCACGAGGATGTGGTTGGCGTCGTCGCGGAGGCGGCCCGATGCGAATGAGGGCGCGTGCTCGTTCAAAGGTTAGCCTCCTGGCGGACCAGGCGCAATGCCTTTTCCCGCTCCGCCTGATTGATCATGCCGTGCAAAAAGCCGGTGACAGTGGCGCGAGCCCCGGGCTGGAGCCGGGCAAGTGCCGATTTGATGCGTGCTTCCTGCGGCCGCGACAGGCTCGCCGAAAGGGCTTGGCCGGCGGCGGTCGCGAACAGGAGCCGCTGTCGGCGATCTTCGCGTCCGGTGCGCTGCTCGATGAGCCCCGAGTCGATCAGCTCCTTGAGGACGCGCGCCAGGCTCTGCTTGGTGATCTTCAGGATGTCGAGAAGGTCGGCGACCGTTAGGCCGGGATTGCGGTCCACGAAATGGAGGACGCGATGATGCGCGCGGCCGAAGCTGGAGGTAGCCAGGATGGCGTCGGGGTCTGAGATGAAGTCGCGATAGGCGAAGAACAAGAGCTCGATCAGGTCGACGACCGAGTCCTCCTGTTCCACCGGCAGCGGCCTCGCTGCGAGCGAGCTATTTATGTCAGCCATATTGACATAAC
The DNA here is from genome assembly GCA_964487455.1 of uncultured Propylenella sp. Classification (GTDB taxonomy): domain Bacteria; phylum Pseudomonadota; class Alphaproteobacteria; order Rhizobiales; family Afifellaceae; genus DASWJZ01. Next base: position 10,034 of record CAZARE010000032.1, on the reverse strand, counting down.
TTGCGGTCTTGCTACCCTCAAACTCATTGGGCGGCCGAAAAGGGTGAGCCGTCCTGCCATACTTTGTGCAAGAATTGCGCCCTCGGCGCAATCGTGCCGCGGGAAAAGACGAACGCGCTCCGCCGTCGCGGGCGCCGCAGGCTGGAGGAAGTGGCCATGGCCGGTGTTCCTTTCGATCAGATGACTGGAAAGATCTGGTTCAACGGGGCCTTCGTCGACTGGGCCGAGGCCAAGATTCACGTGCTCACACACGGCCTCCACTATGCGAGCTGCGTATTCGAAGGCGAGCGCGCCTATGGCGGCCAGATCTTCAAGCTGCACGAACACACCAAGCGGCTGTTCGACAGCGCGCGACAGCTCGATTTCGCCATCCCCTATTCGGTGGACGAGATCGACGATGTCTGCCGTGAGCTCTTGCAGCTCAACAATCTCAACGACGCCTATGTCCGTCCCGTCGCCTGGCGCGGCAGCGAGATGATGGGCGTGTCCGCCCAGACGAACCGCATCAACGTCGCGGTCGCGGTCTGGGAGTGGCCTTCCTATTTCAACCCGGAACAGCGGCTGAAGGGCATACGTCTCGATATTTCTGAGTGGCGAAGGCCCGATCCGCGCACCGCCCCGGCCAAGGCGAAGGCGGCCGGGCTCTACATGATCTGCACGCTCTCCAAGCACGCGGCTGAACGCAGGGGCTATGCCGACGCGATGATGTACGACTGGCGCGGGCAAGTGGCGGAGGCCACCGGCGCCAACATCTTCTTCGTCAAGGACGGCAGGCTGCACACGCCGACCCCCGACTGTTTCCTCGACGGGATCACGCGGCGCACCGTCATCGATCTGGCCAGGGCGCGCGGCATCGAGGTGATCGAGCGCGTCATCATGCCTGACGAGATGGAGGGCTTCGAGCAGGCCTTTCTGACTGGCACGGCGGCCGAGGTGACGCCGGTCTCTGAGATCGGTCCCTACCGTTTCGAGGTTGGCGAGATCGCCAGGACGTTAATGGACGACTATTCCGCCGCGGTGCAGCCGGCGGCACAGCCGGCCAAGAAGGTTGCCGCACGATAGGCGGAGACCCCGTCCGACGGCTTGCAGCTCAACGCCACTTCTCCGCCGCGCTGTCGTCGTCCTCCTTCGCGGCGACCCAGTCGCCTTCCGACCCGTCGGTGCCGTGCTCCTTCTTCCAGAAGGGGGCGCGGGTCTTGAGATAATCCATCAGGAAGGACGCGGCCTCGAAGGCGGCCTGCCGGTGCTCCGATGCGGTCAGCACCAGAACGATCGGCTCTCCCGTCTCTATGCGGCCATGGCGGTGGATGACCGTCAGGCCCTGCAGCGGCCAGCGCTCGGCGGCCTTCGAGGCGATCAGCGCGATTTCCGCCTCCGCCATGCCGGGATAGTGCTCAAGCTCGAGCGCCGCGAGCCGCGCCCCCTCGTCCCGGCACCAGCCGGTGAAGGCGACGACGGCGCCGACATCGGTGCGGCCAGCGGTGAGACCGCGCGTTTCCTGATTGAGGTCGAAGGCCTCCCGTTGCACGCGGACGTTCGGGTTCCAGGCCTTCATGCCATTCTAGCCCCCGGTCATCGGGGGGAAGAAGGCGATCTCGCGGACGCCGGCGATGTTCGCGTCGTGCTCGACATGCTCCTGGTCGATCGCCGCGCGTATGACCGTGGGCTCAGCAAACGCGGCGGCGTACCCCTCGTCGCGCTTGGAGAGCCAGTCGATCAGGTCGGCGACACTCGTCACGTTCGCCGGCACGTCGATCTCTTCCTCCCCATGGCCGACCCGCTCGCGCACCCAGGCGAAGTAGCGCACTTTCATCTCGTGTCCCTTACGATGTGCTTCAGTCCGGCACGGAAATAGTCATAGCCCGTATAGAGCGTGACGATAGCGGTCGCCCAGAAGAACGTCAGCCCGATATTGATGATGATGCCCTGCCGGGCGCCCTGCAGGGCGGGGGCGATCAACAGGGCCGCCACCGCGATCAGCTGCATCGTCGTCTTCCACCGGGCGAGCCGCGTGACCGGCACACTGACGCGGAGCTCTGCCAGGAACTCGCGGAGGCCCGAGACAAAGATCTCGCGCATGAGTATGATGACGGCGGCCCAGAACGATGTCCCGTCGAACATGCCGTCGACCGCCAGCACCAAGATAGCGACGGAGACGAGCAGCTTGTCGGCGATCGGGTCGAGCATGCGCCCGAGCGCCGATTGCTGCTGCCAGGCGCGGGCGAGATATCCGTCGAAATAGTCCGTCACGCTGGCGATCACGAAGATCGAGAAAGCGATCCAAGGGCCCCAATTGCCGGGGATATAGTAGGTCGCTCCAACCAGCGGAGCCGCTGCGATGCGCCCATAAGTCAGGATGTTCGGAACGTTGAGAGCCCGCAGTGCAGCCGGTCGCTGCGGGGGCCGTTCGGCTTGGACCGTCATAGGGGGCACCTTGGAATTCCGCGGCGAGGGCGTCAATCGGTCGAGCCGCTAGGAAATACACGCGATTTGGGACGAAAGCGCGACAGGAGGGCGGAACCCCCCGCTTTCTCGCCCCACGCGCGATCGGAGCCCGCCTGACACGCGGCCCCGGCCTTCTAGGTCCGGGCGCGGGACGTTCCTTGGCGGAGCTAGGCGGCCTTCTCGTGAAAGTGATCGTAGATCGCCCGGGCGAGCCCTTCGGAAATACCATCGACCATCATCAGGTCCGCCACGCCCGCTTGGCCGACGGCCTTGGCGGTACCGAAGTGGCGAAGGAGGGCGCGCTTGCGGCCCGGCCCGACGCCCTCGATCTCGTCGAGCGGGCTTAGGTGCATGTCCTTCCTGCGCCGCGCTCGGTGCGAGCCGATGGCGAAGCGGTGCGCCTCATCGCGGAGGCGCTCCACGAAATAGAGCACCGGATCGCGGTGCGGCAGCATGAACGGCTCGCGGCCGGCCATGAAGAACGTCTCGCGTCCGGCTTCGCGGTCGCGGCCCTTGGCGATGGAGACGACGGGGAGGCCCTGGATGCCGAGCTCCGCGAGAACGCTTGTGGCGGCGGCGAACTGGCTCCTCCCGCCATCGACAAGCAGCAGGTCGGGCCACGGCCCGACCGCTTCTCCGTTGTCGCCGGTCCGTCCCGGCCGCGCCCCGGCCTCCTTCAGCAGCCGCGCGAAGCGGCGGCGCAACACCTCGCGCATCATGCCGGTATCATCGCCCGGCGCCATGTCCTCCGCGCGGATGTTGAACCTTCGGTACTGGTTCTTGGCGAACCCTTCGGGTCCCGCCACGATCATGGCGCCGACGGCGTTGGTCCCCATGACGTGGCTGTTGTCGTAGACCTCGATGCGGCGCGGTGGCTCGGGCAGGCCAAAGGTCTCCGCTAGCCCGGCCAGCAGCCGCGCCTGGCTGGCAGTCTCGGCAAGCTTGCGGGCCAACGCCTCGCGCGCGTTTGTGAGCGCGTGCTCGACCAGCTCGCGCTTCTCGCCGCGCTGCGGCACCGCAACCTCAACGCGATAGCCGGCGCGCTCGCTGAGCGCCACCGAGAGCAGCGCGCGCTCGGGAAAGTCGGTGGATACGAGGACCAGCCGCGGGACCGGCTTGTCGTCGTAGAACTGGGCGAGGAACGCCTCAAGCACGCTGGCCGCGTCGAGGCTCTTATCGGCGCGCGGGAAATAGGCGCGGTTCCCCCAGTTCTGGCCGGTGCGGAAAAAGAAGACCTGGATGCACGAAAGTCCGCCGTCCTGATCCACCGCGAACACGTCGGCTTCCTCCACGCCGCGCGGGTTGATGCCCTGGTGCGCCTGGATATGGGAGAGGGCGGTGAGGCGATCACGGTAGAGCGCGGCGCGTTCGAAATCGAGGGCGGCCGACGCTTCCTCCATGGCTTGGGCGAGGTCGGCCTTCACCTGCCGGCTGGAGCCTGAGAGGAAAGCTTCGGCCTCCTCGACCAATTGGCCATAAGCCTCGGGCGAGATCTCACCGGTGCAGGGCCCTGAGCATCGCTTGATCTGGTAGAGTAGGCACGGACGCGTGCGGCTCTCGTAGACGGAGTCGGAGCAAGTGCGGATGAGGAACGCCTTCTGCAACGCGCTGACCGTGCGCCCCACCGCCCCGGCGGAGGCGAACGGGCCGAAATAGGTTCCTTTCCTCCGCCGCGCCCCGCGGTGCTTCATGATTGCGGGCGCCTCGTGATCCTCGGCAATGAGGATGTAGGGGAACGACTTGTCGTCCCGCATGAGCACGTTGAAACGCGGCCTGAGGCGCTTGATGAGGTTCGCCTCCAAGAGCAGAGCCTCGGTCTCGGTGCCCGTGCGGACGAAGTCCATCGACTGAGTGGCGCGGATCATGCGGGCGATGCGGGTGTTCTGCGCGGCGGGGCGCGCATAGCTGATCACGCGCTTCTTGAGGCTGCGCGCCTTGCCAACGTAGAGCACGTCGCCGTTGCCACCGATCATGCGATAGACGCCGGGCGCATTGGGGAGCGTCTTCACGGCGGCGCCGATCACCTCCGGGCCCGAGGCGGCAGCTTCGGTTGGCTCCCATGCGATGTCGAGTCTCTCCGCTGCCGGCGGCGCTACGTCCTCGACAATCTTGGGAATATCCATTCCGATGTCCGTCAGCGTCTTACTCCGCTTCGCCGCATTCGCGCCTCAGCACGTCTCTGTGGATGCCGCTGAAAGGGGCGGTCAGCTCTTCGTACGCTCCACGACGACGCCGACCGCCTTGCAGTTCGGGTAAATGTCCGGCTTCGCGCTCCGAATCTTGGCGCGGACGATTCCGTCCCGGCCGATCAAATGCTCGGCGATCGCTCGGGCCAGCGTCTCCTGCAAACGGAAATGGCCGCGCGAGGCGATCCGTTCAACCTCAGCCCGAACGCCGTCGTAGTCGACATGATCGGCAATATCGTCCCCGGCGGCGGCGTCGACCAGCGCATCGTACTCGATATCCAAGAGAATTCTCTGCGGCTTCGACCTCTCGGCTTCGCCAATGCCTATATGTGTCGAAACAGTAAGGCCGGCGAAGAAGTAGGTCACGCGTTCCAGCATCAGCTATGCTCCAAAACGCGCTGGGCGCCTTCCGCCTGCGCAACGGCGAACAGCCCTTTGCTCTCATAAAGAAACGATCGGAGCATGATGACGAGGTCCTGTGCGAAGAACAGCTTCTCGGCGGCGTTCCAGAGGAAATTGTCCGGCAGCTTCCGGTAGGCCACCAAGGTCACATAGTCCTTTCCATAGACGCGATGACGGTGACCGATGGACTGGTTGAATATGTAGTTCGACTGCCCTTCCTTTTCATTCGCCTGAAGCACCGTCTGGGCACCGTTGATCGTATGGGGGAAGTGCTCCATGAGCTCCGCCACTTCGAAGTGCTCCGGCGGCACGAACAATATGAAGTTCACGCGAAAGACATTGAGCTCCAATCTGAAAAGAATTTGCGCCCGGCCGCCGGTCGTGGGGTCGTGCTTAATATCGATCAGATAGTCGCACTGGAAGTCCCCCTCGATGTAGATCGGCTTGATGTCGGCGACCTCGCTGTCCAGCCGAGCGGGCTGCTTCGGAAACCGCTTCGCGTCGTTCAGATCCGGCTCCGGGATGAGCCTCAGGAACTGCGGAAGCGTGTCGGTCAAGTAGCGCCGCGCCTCGCGTTGCAGGCTTCCCACCGTCGAGTGGGCCGACCATACGATGCCCGCGATGATGAGGAGCGGGAGCACGACGCCGAGCAGTCCGGCGCCCGCAGCGATCCAGTCGCTGGCGTCTGTCCGGTCCCAAAGTCCGCGACCGATCAACAGCAGCGACAGCGACGCGCCCAGCAAGAGCAGCACGACCGTCAGGGCACGCACCCAGGTCGGAATGGGCAGCAATCGGAAAGGGCCGAACAAATCCATAACTTAGCTGCCCAAGTGAAGCCGGAAAACCTAGAGGAATTTCGCCGCGAAACTCAACTTCGACCTTCGCCGCCGGTGTGCATGGCCGCCCGTCTGTCTCCCGGACGCGCTTTGCTAGCGAAACAGTTTCGGCGTTTGGCATTATGCCGGCAAGGGGTTCGCGAGCCACTGAGATTCCCTGCGCTTAGGGCCGCGCGGCTGACTCATGGCAGAATCTCCAAACGCTGGATGCGAAAGCTAACACGGCGGACAGGCTTTGATCGGGTTCGCCGCCTAGCGTGCGATGCGTCTCCGCGCTAGCCCTGGAACGGCCTGACCGCCACCACCGCGTTGGTGCCGCCGAAGCCGAAGGCGTTGCTGATCGCGGCGCGAATCGGCCGTTCGCGGGCAACCCCCGGCGTCACATCAAGGTCGCACTCGGGATCAGGTGTCTCGATGTTGGCGGTCGGCGGGACAAGGCCCGACCGGATGGCCTCAATCACGGCAATCAGCTCCAGGGCGCCGCTCGCGCCGAGCGCGTGGCCGTGCATGGACTTGGTGGAGGAAATGGACAGCGATCGCGCATGATCGCTAAACACCGACTTGATGACATTGATCTCGGTCAGATCGTTCGCCGGCGTCCCGGTGCCGTGGGCGTTGATATAGTCGATCGTGTCGGGCGAGAGCCCGGCGTCGGCGAGACAGGCGCGGACCGCCGCAGTCGGGCCTTCGACGGTCGGGGCGACGAGATCGGCGGCATCGGCGCTCATGCCGACGCCGGCCACCTCGGCGAGGATCTCGGCGCCGCGCGACTTCGCGTGGTCGGCGCGCTCCAGCACCGCCATGCCGGCCCCCTCGGCAAGCACAAGCCCTTTGCGATTGAGATCGAACGGGCGACAGGTGTCAGGCGCCAGAATGCGCAACGCCTCCCAGGCCTTGAGGATGCCGTAGACGAGAGGCGCTTCGGTGCCGCCCGCCAGCGCGACGTCGGCCGCGCCGCTCCGCAAGAGCGCGACGGCGGAGGCAATCGCATGATTCGAAGACGAGCAGGCGGAGGAAACCCCGAACACCGGGCCGCGGATGCCGTAGGCCATGCTGACCTGGCTCGACGGCGCGCTAGGCATCACCCGCGGCACGGTGAAGACGTTGGTGCGCTTGGCGCCTTCCAGGAAGTTGCTCCGGTAGCTCTGCTCAATCGCCTCCCACCCGGCGACGCCGACGCCGACGATGCACGCCGTCCGCTGTCCGACCTCGGCTTCGAGCGACAGGCCGGCGTGCTCGATCGCCTGTCCGGCGGCGACGAGGGCGAGGATGCTGAACCGGTCCAGCATGGCGAGGCGCCGCCGGTCGATCAGCGTAACCGGGTCGGGCTCCGGTATCGCGCCCGCGACGGAAACCTTGAGAGGAGTCGGCGGCGACGCTCCCCAGGCCGCCGAGCGCGCCTCGTGCACCGCTTCGAACGGGCCGAGGCCCGATCGTCCCTCCATCAAGGCGGACCAGAACTCCGCTACCGAATGACCCAGCGCCGACACGCAGCCAAGGCCAGTCACGACAATCCGGCGATCCTCCACGATCAGCTGCTTTCGATCCCGAGCGAGCGGCCGAGCGCGACAATGTCTCCGACGGTCCTGATGGTCTTCCAGGCCTCGTTCGCGTCAAGAGGAACCGTGACGTCGTACTCGTCTTCGATCGTCATGATGATTTCGACCAGATCGAGGGACGTCAGGCCGAGCTCCTCGAGCGAGGAGCTCATGGTGATCTCGGACACATCGGTTTGAGCTTGCCTGGCGATAGCCGTGCGGACGACCGCCTCTATCCTGTCTGGCATGATTCCTCGGCTACCTCAGAAGGTCGTCTCCGGCTCTCCGCCGCACGGCCGCCGCCGTCTCCTAGCACGAAGGAGGGGTCAGCCACTCCCCTTTGATTGCTGAGCCGAGCGGTCCAGAAACCTCCTCAAGCGGCGCATGAGCTTCAGGTTTTCCACGGCTTCGCCATGCGGCACGGCCGGCGTGCCTGCGTAGACCGCCCCCGGCGGAACGTTGGTGCCGACTCCGGAGCTTCCCGCGACGACTGCGCCCGCTCCGATCTTCAAATGGTCCGCCACTGCGACGCGTCCGCCGAGCACCGCGCCGTCGCCCACCACGACGCTCCCGGCCAGCCCGACCTGGCCGCACAGCATACAGTCGGCGCCGATCTCCACGTTATGGCCGATCATGACCTGGTCGTCGATCTTGGTTCCGCGCCCGACCCGGGTCGGCTTCAAGGTCCCGCGGTCGATTGCGGTCAGCGCGCCGATCTCCACGTCGTCGTCGATCTCAACCCCTGCCAGTCCGTGGATCTTCTTCAGCGGATTGGGGTGCGCTCCGGCGCCAGCCAACACCGCCGTGCCCGTCGCCGCATCGACGGCTCCCGGCAGCGCCGACACGAAGCCGAACCCGTCGGCGCCGATGGAGGCGTTGTGGTGGATGATGGCGCGGTCGCCGATGCGGCAGCCCCAGCCGATGCGCACGCCGGGATAGATGAGGCAGTCGTCTCCAACAGACGCCCCTTCCGCGATGGTCGCCTGCGACAGGACCACTGTGCGCGCGCCGATCGTCACGCCGGAGCGGATGACCGTGAACGGGCCGATCGACGCGTCGGGCGCGATGGTGGCGTCTTCGGCGATGACCGCCGATGGGTGGATTCCCGGCAGGGCCTCGGCGTGATGGCGGAGCAGGGCGGTCAGGTCCGCAAGGTTGGAGCGGGAGCGCCCCACGAGGATGAGCGCCTTGAACCGGTCTTCCGGAATGCCGGCATCCGCTGTGGTAAGGGCCATCTCCGCCTTTGTATCGGCGAGGAGGCGGATCGTGTCGGGCGTCACCGCGACCGCGAGGTCGCCGGTGCGCCCGGCCTCGGCCGGATGCACGGCGCGCCCCACCTCCACATCGGCGGCGCCCAGGGTACGGGCGTTGAGGGCCGCTGCGATGGCGCTTGCTTTCACGGAAGAGGACTCGTGGTCATCATCTGCCGGGCCCGGATTACAAGAGCCCGCCGATGAGTTGAAGAGCAATCCTGTTGCGTTCGCTCGCCGCGGCGAGCCTGAAGGGTGGTCCTCGCCTTCACGCGCATCTCGCCCGAGCCCCACGCTAGAGAACGTCTCGACGTTAAGCATTGTGGCCGCATTGCGAGCGTTAGTCTCTGAAATTTCTCCGTTTTTTCACGATTCCGGCTTGTCGGGACCAAACTGCGCAGCAATCTCACGGGCGGCGGAACCGGCGTTTGGAACCGGCGTTCTCGCGACGCGGTTCGCGCAAATCCAGGAGATTCCAGTATGCGTGTTGCCATTCTCATCGGAACTGTTTCGGCAGGGCTTCTTGCCGCTCCTGCGGTGGCGGCCGATATCGGCGAGGTCGAACAGCTTCCCGTGCCGCAATATACCGAGGCACGGCCGGCCAACGACTGGACAGGCTTCTATCTTGGCGTGCTGGGCGGTTTCGGCTGGGGCACGGCCGGCACAAGCGCGGTCGGCGACGTTGATGCCAACGGCTTCGACATTGGCGGCTATGCCGGCGCCAACTGGCAATGGGGCAACTTCGTGGTCGGCGCGGAGGCGGATATCCTCTACCCGTTCCGCGACGGCGCGAGCGGCGGGCTCGCCGTCGAGCAGGGCCTCAACGGATCGCTCCGCGGCCGCGCCGGCATCGCGCTCGACCGCTTCCTGGCTTACGGGACGGGCGGCCTGGCGGCGACCAGCCTCGAGTTGACGACGGCGGCCGGCAGTGACGACGATGTCCTGTGGGGCTGGACCGCCGGCGCTGGCGTTGAAGGCATGGTCACCGACAACGTCACCGCGCGAATCGAATACCGCTACACCGATTATGGGACAGAGACGTTCACGCCGGGCGGCGTGCCGGTGACCAGCGATTTCTCCGATCACACGATCCGCGGCGGTCTAGGCCTCAGGTTCTGACGATTTCTCTCGTAGCCTGGATGGAGCAAAGCGAAATCCAGGGCGGGCGCCGCGGCCGCAGACCCCGCATTGCGCTCCGCTCCATGCGGGCTACGGAGCCGGCGCTATCGCACCGTACGGCACGCCCCGTCGTGCACGTGCCAGGGATCGAGCCCAAGCACGCAGAAATCTACGTATCTCCCCACTCCAGCAAACCCCACGCCATGCTCGATCGCGTAGTAGACGGTGCGGGTCTCGCCGTTGGTCATGATCGCCTCG
>CAZARE010000031.1:0-3310 GCA_964487455.1 uncultured Propylenella sp. | reverse complement strand
CAACGCCAGCGGAACAACCGCTCCCGCCAGCAAGAGAGTTCGTAGTCTCATGGTTGCTTTTCCCTTCGACCAAGCCCCCTCGGTCTCGGTAACAACCGCCGTCCCCGGCAGTCGTTCCCTCTTCACGGCGCGATAGCGGCGGCAATGTGGCCCGGCAAGGTCACGAGGCCGGGAACGGACAGCCGTCGCGCTTCGCGCCGCACGGGCTGGAACCCCAGCCGCTGGTAGAGCGGCAATGCGGCGGGATGGTCGAGCGTGCAGGTGTTCACCGTTGCCTCCGCGGCGCCGCGCGAGAAGGCGTCGCGGATGGCGCAGCCGAGGAGCCACGGGCCGATCTTCATCCCCGTCCACTCCGCCATGAGGCCGAAATAGACGAGGTTGGTACGCTCGGGGTGGGTGAAATCGAGCTCGTAATAGCCTCCCGGAGCGCCGTTGGCATAGAGCACGCTGATCTCGACGCCTTCAGCATGCACCTTGCGGGCGAGCGCGTCGTCGCTGAGCGCGAGTCGCTCCACCCACAGCCAATTCCCGCCGACGGCCCCGTAGAGGTAGCGATAGAAATGCAGCGGAATGCGCTCCGCCTTCATCAAGGCAAGCCGCGGCGCCGTCGGCAACGGCGGAAACGCCGCGGGTGGCGCGGTCATTCTCAGATAGGTGATCGTCGTTTCGACGGTTCGTTCGGACATGCTTCGCCCGCTACGCGTCACCCTGGGCTACCGGCGCGTCGGGGCGGGAGCCCCATTCCGACCAGGAGCCGTCATAGAGGCGGACGTCGTCCTTGCCGAGTTGGGCCAGCGCAAGAAGCAAGGTGGCGGCGGTGACGCCGGAACCGCAGCTGGTTATGACCGGACTTGAGAGATCGACTCCAGCGTCTTCAAAGATCCGCCGAATCTCGTCCGGCTTCCGCATCATGCCTTCAGCGGCCAGGAGACTTTCGTAGGGGACGTTCCTGGCCCCCGGCATGTGGCCGGCGCGGAGGTTCGGGCGCGGCTCGGGGCTCTCCCCACGAAAGCGCGGGGCGGAGCGCGCGTCGACGACGGTCTCGCGCCCGCGCTTGAGAGCCGCGCCCACGGCCTCGAAGTCGGCGACGGCCGTTGCATCGAAGCGCGCGCGGAATCGTGCCGGCGCGGGCTGTTCCTCACCGCTCTCAAACGGAAAACCGGCGTTCTTCCAGGCGGGTAGCCCGCCATCCAGCACGTATGTGTCGTCCGCCCCGAAGATCTTCAGCATCCACCACACCCTGGCAGCGGAGAAGATGCCCATGCCGTCATAGACCACGATCGTGTCCCGCTCCGACAGGCCAAGGGCGCCGGCCGCCGCGGCGAAAGCGGCTTCGTCAGGAAGCATGTGCGGCAGGTCAGTGGAACGGTCGGAAACCGCGTCGATGTCGAAATAGACGGCCCCTGGAATGTGCTCTGCGAGGAACTCGGCCTTGCCGTCGCGCTTCTGGGCCGGCAGGTACCAGGAGGCGTCGACTACGCGCACGCCGTCGCCGCCGAGGCGCTGGCGCAGCCATTCCGTTGTGACTAGGTCTCCGCTCATCGTGCGCGCTCCCGCGTAGCCCGGATGGAGGGGCGGAGCCCCGAAATCCGGGGATCGCCTGTCGCACCCGCATTCCGCTTCGCTTCATGCGGGCTACAAGCTTCCGCCGCTCCGCTCATTGTCCGTCTGCGAAGGCCAACCGGACCCGCCGGTTCTGTCGGCCCTTCTTCTCGATCTTGGTCAGCATGAGACGGCCGATCTCGGCCGTGGAGCGAACGTGGGTCCCGCCGCAGGGCTGCAGGTCGATCGCACCGTCCGCGCCGATCGCGACAAGGCGCACGCGCCCGGCGGCCACCGGCGGCTTAACGCTCATAGTGCGCACCAAGCCAGGATTGGCGGCGAGCTCCTCGTCGGTGATCCACCGCGTGGTCACCGGATGATCGGCAATGACGAGCGCGTTCAGTCGCTCGCTCAGGTCCTCCTTGTCGATCGCCCCGGCTTCGGCGATGTCGAAGTCAAGCCGGCTTTCCTCCGCCCCGATGGAGCCGCCCGTCACCGGGAACGGGATGAGCGAGCAGAGGAGGTGGAGCGCCGTATGCATGCGCATATGCCGGTGCCGCCGGGTCCAGTCGATCTCGGCGCGCACCCGTGCGCCCGCGCTGGGCAATCCGTTGGGCTCGAGCGGCACGTGCACGATCTCCGCCTTGTCCTCGCCAAAGACCGTTGCCGCGATCGGCACGGCGCTCTCGCCCAGCAGGAGCCGTCCGGTGTCGCCCGGCTGTCCCCCGCCGGTCGCGTAGAAGACCGTCCGGTCCAAGATGACGCCGCCGCGGTCGTTGATCGCGACGATCTCGGCCTCGCAGTCGCGCTGGTAGGGATCATCGCGGAAGAGAGGCAGTGTCTCGAAGGCCATCAGCCCGCGTCCTCGTACGGAACTTCGATGTCGGCGCGCTCCTCCAGCCATCGCGGCACGGGCAGCTCCTTCTCTCGCAGAAAAGCTGGGTTGAAGAGCTTCGAGGCGTACCGGTTGCCGTAGTCGCAAAGCAGCGTGACGACCGTGTGGCCCGGCCCCAGCTCGCGCGCCATACGGATAGCGCCCGCGAGGTTCACCCCGGTGGAGCCGCCCATCACCAGCCCTTCCTCCACAAGCTCGAAAACCTGCGCGACGGATTCGGCGTCGGGGATGCGCCAGGCGATATCGACCGATGCGCCTTCAAGGTTGGCTGTGATGCGGCCTTGGCCGATGCCTTCGGTGATGGATGAGCCCTCGGCTTTAAGCTCTCCGTTCGCATAATAATTGTAGAGCGCTGCGCCAGGCACGTCCGCCAGCCCCACCTTGATCGAAGGATTGCGCTCCTTCAGGAACATGCCGACGCCGGCGAGCGTGCCGCCGGTGCCGACTGCAGAGACGAAGGCGTCGACCTTGCCGTCCGTCTGCTTCCATATCTCGGGACCGGTGGAATCGATGTGCGCCTGCCGGTTGGCGACGTTGTCGAATTGGTTCGCCCATATCGCGCCACCCGGCGCGGTTTTCGCCAGAGCCTCGGCGATGCGGCCGGAAATCTTCACGTAGTTGTTGGGATTGCGATAGGGGACGGCCGGCACCTCGATGAGGACGGCGCCGCCAAGCTTCAGCGCAAGCTTTTTCTCCTCCGACTGCGTTTCGGGGATCACGATGACCGAGCGGTAGCCCAGCGCCTTGGCCACGAGCGCCAGGCCGATGCCGGTATTGCCGGCGGTCCCCTCCACGATAGTGCCGCCGGGTTTCAGCGTGCCGGCGCGTTCCGCCGCGCGCACGATCCACAGCGCCGCCCGATCCTTCACCGAC
>CAZARE010000030.1:0-4081 GCA_964487455.1 uncultured Propylenella sp. | reverse complement strand
CCGCCGCTGGGCCGCCTTCGATGGCAGGAAGCCGAGGAAGAGGAAAGCCTCGGCGGGTAGGCCGGCGGCGGAAAGCGCGGCGATGGCGGAAGAGGCGCCCGGAATGGGCACGACCGGATGCCCCGCCGCGCGCGCATCGGCCACGAGCTTGCCGCCCGGGTCGGAGAGGATCGGCGTTCCGGCGTCGGAGACGAGCGCCACGGAGCGGCCCTCGGCGAGCGCCGCCAGGAGGCGCGCATGCGCCGCCGGCTTGCTATGCTCGTGATAGGCGGTGAGCTTCGCCTCGATGCCGTAGCGGTCGAGCAGCTTTTTGGTGACGCGCGTATCCTCGCAGGCGACGAGGTCCGCCGCCGCCAGCGTGTCGAGCGCGCGCAGCGTGATGTCGCCGAGATTGCCGATCGGCGTCGCCACGACGTAGAGGCCGGGCGGAAGGGCCGGCGCGTCAAAGAACTGGCCGCGGATCCGGTATCCGTGGCGCTCCTTTGGTCTTGCCGGCGGGTCCACCAAGGCGTGTCCTCTCGGCGTGCAGCGGCCCGCGCTTGCCGCCTCGTGCAATTCTCCGTAGGTTCGTAGTCTGCGGTTCCAGGCTTGGAAAGGAGCGTGCCCTTGTCACGCCGCCACCGACCGCTTGGGGCGAAGCCGGCTTTTCGCGTCCTCGCATGCGTCTTCGTTGCGTCGATGCTCGCCGCCTGCGGCAGCTTCGGCGGCTTCGGCAATCTCGGGGTGGGCGGCCCGCGCACCGTGGCGGACGGCGAGACTTTCGGGTCGGGCGGCGCCAGGGTCGCGCTGCTCCTGCCGCGCTCGGCGAGCGGCAATGCGGGCCAGACGGGGCGCGCCTTCCGCAACGCCGCGGAGCTCGCTATGCGGGACTTCCCGAGCGCCGGCATCCAGGTCACGGTCTACGACACGAAGGGAACGCCGGCCGGCGCGCAAGGCGCCGTCTCCGCCGCGCTTGCCGCTGGCGCGGAGATCATCCTCGGCCCGGTGTTCTCCGGCGAGGTGGCGGCGATCGCGCCGCAGGCTCGCGGCGCCGGAGTGCCGGTCGTGGCCTTCTCCTCCGATGCCAGCGTCGCCGGTCCGGGAATCTATCTGTTGAGCTTCCTGCCCGCCGACGATGTGAATCGTATCATCTCCTACTCCGCGGGCCAGGGACGCCGATCCTTTGCGGCTCTATTGCCGGCCAACGCCTATGGCGCGGTGGCGGAGGCCGCTTTCCGCCGCAGCGTCGCCTCGGCCGGCGGGCGCATCGTGGCGATCAAGACCTACGATGCGAACGAAGAGGACATGCGCATCAAGGCGGCGGAGGTCGCGAGCCTCGCGCCGCAGATCGACGCGCTTCTCATGCCCGACGCGGGCGATGCGGCGGTGACGCTTGCCGCCGCGCTCGGCGCGCTCGGCGTCACCCGCGACAGGGTGAGATTTCTCGGCTCCGGCCAGTGGGACGAAGAGCGCGTCCTCACTAGCACCGCGCTGGTCGGCGGCTGGTATCCGGCGCCGATCAAGCAGGGCTTTGCGGATTTCGCGCGCAAGTACCGCGCCGCCTATGGCTCGGTTCCGCCGCGCAACGCGACGCTCGCCTACGATGCGACGGTGCTCGCCGCAGGCCTGGTGCGTCAGTACGGGGCGGATCGCTTCCAGGCCTCGGTGCTGACCAGCCCCAACGGCTTTGCCGGCATCGACGGCATCTTCCGCTTCCTGCCGAGCGGGCTCTCCGAGCGGCGCTACGCGGTCTACGAGGTGACCGGCTCCGGCGCGCGCATCGTCTCGCCGGCGGCGACGACTTTCGCGGCGGGCGGATGATGCGGCGGGCTACGCCGGTGCTGCATTTGCGGCGTCAGGCGAGAGGAAGAACCTCGTCGGCAAGGTCTTCGATGATAGCGGCAAGCTGTCCGGGATCGCGAAGATGGGCGGCATGGCCCTGCTTGCGCAACACCACCGTTCTCGCACCCGGGACGGTCCGGCTCAGGGCGGCTGCACGATCGATGAGATGCGCCGGGCTGCGGCCGCCTTGGACGATGACGACCGGGACATCGACTTGGCGGTAGGCGTCGAGACGCCTTCCAAGGGCATCGATGGCTTCCACGTCGTCGAGCTGATGCGCGACGCGCCGCCGATATTTTGGCACGAGAGCCACAAGAGCATGCGTCACCCACGCGAGGGCCGCGCCGGACCTACCGATATCGCGGACGAAGAGGCGCATTGCCTTCGCTGGTTTACCCGAGGCCAGCGCCGACCTCGCCCGCTCGAGCGCCGCTCCGCCAAGCGGCGGCCCAAGGACCAGAGGTGGTTCGTAGATGACCGCGCCTGCGAATTTTGGCGAGGTTCCCGCGAGAAGAGTCTCCAGCGCGACGATGCCGCCCGAGGAGTGGCCGACGATCACCATCGGCCCGCCTACTGTCTCGGCGACAGTCAATATGTCGCGCACTTCGTCCTGTATGCTGCACGGAGTTCCGCCTTTGGCGTTCTCGCGGTACTGGCGACGCACTGGGCGGAGGACGCGAAATCGCCCCGACAGAAGCTTTGCCACCTTTGACCACGCCGTTCCGTCGTCGAACCCGGGATGAACGATAAGGATGGCCGGGCCGCTTCCTTCATCGAACACCGGAATGTCGGACTCGATGAAACTGCCAGTTTTCATGCTTGAGGCGCATCCAATCGCTCTAGCCGGAGACACTTCCCGTTCAGGGTCTCCTCAGCGCTCGGTCCTTCCTACCGCGAACGGCAATTGCGAGCCCACCCGGGAGTGTCGACAATACGCGCCGCGTCCGGTGTGCAGGGCTGGCGGCGACGACCTTCGCGGCCGGCGGATAGACTTGGCCGCCGTCGGTCAGGCCGCAGCATCCGTTGTTTCGGGCCAGAGTCGGCGCAGCTCCTCCGGCAGTGCGTCGCGCACCTTGGATCCTTGGCGATTCTGTCCAAGAACGGCTCCAGAGACCGCGTCTTGTCAGGGCGCCCGGGCGAATGCCACTGGTCGTAATAGGTTCCGCGCACCAGGATCGGCAGCTCTGCTCCCAAATGTGCGGCGAGGTCGAGGGGAAGTCGATCGCGCAGCGCACGCAGCACCGCACCGAGCGCCCGCCATGCAATCTGCCGGTCGGGGCCGAGCTTCTCCATGATCTCGTTCAGCCAGATATTCGTTGTCTGGAGCGTCTTGTCAAAGACGTCGAGGCCGGTGGCGCTCATCGTGTTCCTCCTGGATGTGGCTGAAGAGGAACGCATTGCAGCACAGTGAGTTGCGGCTCCGAGCGCTTGGTGCCATGCGCCGTATCGACGGCGCTTGTGCCGATCTGCTTGCCCGCACCGCGCCTTGCTATTCCTCTCGGAGTGCTCCATTTTATGCCCGATCGATCTTGGCCGGACGACCTGGGCCGCTTCGCCTTCGATGCGGGCGCACGTTCAGACTCTCTCCCAATTTCGACTGACCCGGACAGGCCGTGGCAACACGCCTGTCCACGTGCACACCCGTCTACGAAAGGACATGTGAATGCGAACGGGCACGGTAAAGTTCTATAACAGCCAGCGCGGCTATGGATTCATTCAGCCGGACGATGGCGGCAAGGACGTCTTCGTCCATGCGACAGCGCTCGAGCAGGCAGGATTGCGGGGACTCGTGGAAGGGCAGAAGATCGGCTTCGACGTCGAGACCGACCGCCGCAGCGGCAAGGAAGCCGCCGCCAACCTGCAGCAGGTCTAGAGTGCGCTGCGGGCAACGCGCGAGCCGGCCCCGCCGAGTATCGGCCACCGCAGCTTCGCGGTGGCCGTCTTGTCTGGGGAGGGAAGAAGGAAGGCGTGCATGGCGAAGGAAGAGCTGATCACCTTTGAGGGGCTCGTGACCGAGCTCCTGCCGGATGCGCGCTTCCGCGTGAAGCTCGATACCGGCCACGAGATCATCGCCTATACGGCGGGGCGCATGAAGAAGCACCGCATCAAGACGCTGGCCGGCGACCGCGTCACCGTCGAGATGTCACCCTACGATCTGGAGAAGGGCCGGCTGATTTTCCGCCATAAGGACGAGCGCGCCACAACCGGGCCGCGGCCGCAGCGCAGGCAGTTCCGCCGCCGCTGACTGGGCGTCCTTCGC
>CAZARE010000029.1:0-2608 GCA_964487455.1 uncultured Propylenella sp. | reverse complement strand
CGGTTTTCCTGTCGGTATTTTTCGGCACCGGGCTCGTCTGCGCTGTCCTCCTCATCGGGGCGGTGGTCGGCGGACATCAATCGCGCCCGATCTGGCTCATCGCCGGCAGCCTCGCCTATCTCGTCGGCTGCCTGCTCGTGACGATGACGCGCAACGTGCCGATGAATACGGCCCTGGCGCGCGTTGCCGCCGAGAGCCCGGAAGCCGCGCGATACTGGCCTCATTACGTGGCGCGCTGGACGCTCTGGAATCATCTGCGAACGACGGCCTCGCTTGCCGCAATGGTCTGCTTCATCGCCGCCCTGCGGGAGCTATGATTGGCCTCAGCGTTCGTTGAGCCTCGTTTTGGCTGCCGGTCCGGATGCCGACGGCATGGACAGTCTCGATATCGTGAACAATGATCCGGCTCGAAGATGCAGCCGTAGGAGCTGCGTCACCTTCTCGAAGGAGTCTGATTAAAAGACACATCCAGGTTCCTTCGGCCGCAATTTCATCAATCCAGCCGCTTCCATAAACAACGCACAGCACAGCGAGATCAGAAAGAGGGGAAAACGATGCCCACCAGGAAGATTGCGATCGCCTGTCAAGGCGGCGGGACCCATGCCGCGTTCACCTGGGGCGTGCTGAGGACGATTCTGAAAACCAAGAAGGATTGGGATGCACGTCCGAAAGACGGAGACACCTTCGATATCCTGGCGATCAGCGGCACCTCGGCCGGCGCCTTATGCGCGCTGGCGACATGGTACGGCCTCGTTCCCAACACCGCCGATCCGGACTGCGGATCGATCGACAAGGCGATCGCGTGCCTCGACAACCTCTGGAATACGTTTGCCGCGACCACTCCGGTGGAGACCGCCCACAATCACATGATCGGCAACTTGTTGCAGTGGAAAACACAAGGCGTGCCGTTCCCGGGCTCCAATCCTTACGGCACCTTTGGCGATCTCGGCCTCGCCGGCCTGTCGATGATGGGCGCTCGCCCCGAATACCTTGAGTTTTCGGCGCTTCTCAATGCGGTGTGTCCGCACTTCGCCGGGATCGACTGGCCACGGGTGGCAAAGGCCGACAAGCGCATTCTCGTCGGCGCCATCGAGGTTCTCAGCGGCAACTTTGAAGTCTTCGATTCAGACAAGACTCTTGAACAGATGGATTTGCTGCCCGACGGACGCGCGATCGATCAGTACGAGATCACCCGCTGGCGGATGCGCCGCGCGTTCTCGCTGGAAGGCGTCGGGGCGTCGGGGACGCTTCCCGAAGTTCTGCCGGCGCAGGTTATCGGCGATATGCGATTCCCGACCTGCGAGCCGGGCAAGACCATCACGCGCAACGGATACTACTGGGACGGTCTGTATTCCAGCAATCCGCCCGTGCGCCACCTCCTCGACGCCAGAACCAAAGAAGAAAAGCCGGATGAGATCTGGATCGTCCGCATCAACCCGCAGGAGTTCCATCCTGCTTCGTTGAAGATCAGCCTCGAAGACATCCGTGACCGGGAGAACGATCTCGCCGGCAATCTGTCGCTCAGCCAGGAACTGGACAGCATTATGACGATCAACGAGTGGATCAGGAGATACGGGGACAGCCATCCGCCGCTCGACAACCGCAAGATCATCGACGTGCGCACGATCAAGATGACCCGCGACACCGCCTGGAGCCTCAAGCATACCTCCAAGTTCGACCGCAGTCCCCGCCATTTTGCGGCGCTTCGCGACGAGGGGCAGTCGGTCGCGGAACAGTGGCTGGCGGACTGGCGGGAGCATGGCCGGGACTTCACCTGCTATCCCAGTGACGCGCGCTATGCGGAGACCGCTTGAGCGCAAGCTTTAGCGGCCTCGTCTCTATGTTTCGGGGACGCCTTTAAGGCTGGCCCCGCGCCGGCAGCCTTGCCACGGAGCCCTCAGCATGTTCGATCTCATTGCCGTCCTCGTTGCGCTCGGGCTGCTCATCTACCTCGCCTATCGCGGCGTCACCTTGCTGATCCTGGCTCCGGCGATGGCGCTGCTCGCGGCGCTGCTGACCGGCGGTCTGCCGATCCTCGGCGCCTACACGCAGGTGTTCATGAGCAACACCGGCGCCTTCATCGTCTCGTTCTTCCCTCTGTTCATGCTCGGCGCCATCTTCGGCAAGCTGATGGACGATACCGGCTCGGCGGAATCCCTCGCCCGTTCGGTCAGTGCCTGGCTGGGCCCGGAGCGCGCGATCATCTCGGTGGTGCTGTGCTGCGCCGTCTTGACCTACGGCGGCGTCTCGGCGTTCGTTGTCGCCTTCGCGATCTTCCCGGTGGCCGCCGCCCTGTTTCGGGCGGCCGACATTCCGAAGCGGCTGATGCCAGGCGCGTTGGCGCTCGGGGCGTTCACCTTCACCATGTCGGCTCTGCCGGGAACGCCGGCGATCCAGAACGCCATTCCGATGCCGTTCCTCGGCACCACCGCGTTCGCCGCGCGGGGGCTGGGGATCATCACCGGCCTCGTGTTGCAGGTGCTCGGCGTTGCGTGGCTGAACCGCCGTGCGGCACGGGCGCGGGCCGCCGGCGAAGGCTATGGCGCGCATGTCGACAGCCTGCCGGGGAAGGACGTCGTCATGCGTGAGCACGCGCAGAGCGAGGGCT
>CAZARE010000028.1:0-3236 GCA_964487455.1 uncultured Propylenella sp. | reverse complement strand
CCTATAGCCTCAAATCGATCTCCCACGTCTCGCCCGCCAGGTCCTTGCCGAAGGGATGATCTTCCTCCTCCCTGACCGGCCAGTCATCTTCGGCTCAGCCGCTCCTCGTGCTCGATCTCACGGATGAGCTTCCGGACGATCGCGTCGGCGAAATCATCATAATCCGCCGCTGCCATCACGAAGCTGCCGCGGCCGGCGATGACGTTGTTGCGATACCACGCTGCGAGGTCTGGATCCTCGTTGAGGATGGCGAGTCCGTTCACGGTCACCCCGCGCGCCCAGGCCATGGCGTTTGCCATCGGCATGAGCACGACGTTCTCGCGCGGCGGCGTCTCGCGCCCGTCGCCGGAGACATCCACGACCTGGCGCGGCGCGGTGAAGCCGTTCCGCTCGAACCGTCGGATCGCGGCAGCGACACCGGCGCCGATTCCGGTACCGCCCAGGACGGGGCGCGCCAGTTCCTGCATGAACGATGCGAAGCGCTCGCTGTCCGCGGGCGTCGCGAGGACGAACCACGGGCCGGGCCACCTTGGCACCGTGGCGTCGGCCCAGACGAGCACGGAGACCGCGATACGGCCGTTGGGTCCGGAGCCGATCGCCGCCTGAACGCGGCCGTCGCGGAAGGCGGCGGCGTAGCCGTGCATTTGCAGCGTCCACTCGCTCTCGTCGACCGAGCTTGACGAATCGATCGCCAGGACGAGCTCGAGATCGACGGCTTCATTCGCGCTCGCGGGCGCAATAGCGAAGAGCGTGAGAGCGAGCGCGACGAGCGGGATCTTCACGCGAAGACCCTAGCGGTCTTCGCCTCCCGGATGAACTCAAGCCCGCGCGAGGCAGGCGTGCACCCAACCTTCTCCCCTTGTGGGAGAAGGTGCCGTTCGGCTCCGCCGAACGGCGGATGAGGGGTTTGCGATCCAACGCTTGAAGCGTGTCAGGACGAACCCCTCTCCCACCCCCCCGCAAAGCGGGGGCCCACCCTCTCCCACAACGGGAGAGGGTTTTGGGTGCGCTCAATTCTGCGGCGTGATGGAGCCTGTCACGATGTCCGGCATATAGTTGGGCAGGCTGTTGGCGTCTGGGCGCGCAAATCCCATCGCGGCGACCGGCCGCTCGCGGTCGGACTTCGGGTCGTTGTAATAGAGCATCACTTTCATCTGGTCGCGGTTGACCGGCTCGGCTGTCAGCCGGCCCTGCATGTCGCTGCGCGTCAGCCGCAACGAGAGTCCGCCGCCTGAGCGGGTGCCGGTGATGTCGGCGCCGAAGCCGGCCGCGCCGTCCATGAACGCGCCGTGATATTGCCGCGCGCCCGCATTGTAGCGAAGCCGGGCGGAAACCGGCGCCGACATCTTGCCCATCCAGCAGCGTCCGGTGAGATAGAGGTGCGATGGCGCGTCGCTCTGGTCGCCCTTCAGCTCGCAGCGGAAGAACGTGTTGCGCGGCCCGTAGAGGAGCTGTCCGGTTCCCACCCATTCGCCGGAGAAGCGAGCCATCAGCTCGTCCGCCTGTGAGGGAGGGGTGGTCGCGGCGGTGAGCAGCGTGGCCAGAAGAAAAGCAAAGATACGGGGCATCGGCGGCTCCTCGAAATCGGCCTTTCGCTCGACCTTAGAAAGCGAAGGCTGAACGGATTCTTAAGCCTAACGGTTCGTCAACGAAGTGTCAGCCTCCGGGCTCGCCCAGCGTCACCAGGCTGCCGGCGAGGTCCTTCAGCCGCGGGCGCTCCTGCGCCAGGAACGGCAGCGGCCGGCAGACATCCATGGCCGACAGCCCGATGCGCGCCGTCATCAGCCCGTTGACCACGCCCTCTCCGAGCTTGGTGGAGAGCCGTCCGGCAAGGCCGTGCCCAATGAATTGCTGCAGCAGCGAGTCGCCGATGGCGATGGAGCCGGTCACTGCGAGATGGCCGAGCACCGCCTTCATCAGGCGGAAGAGGCCGAGCGTGCCGGGCCGCCCGCCATAGAGGGCGGCGAGCCGCCGGATGAGCCGCACCGTTTCCCACAGCACGAAGGCGACGTCGAAAAAGGCGCGCGGGCTCACCGCTGTCACCACCGACACGCGCCGCGCCGCCGACGAGATCAGCGCCTTGGCGCGGAGGTCGAGCGGCGCGACGAGATCGCGCTCCACCAGCGTCAGCAGGTCGCGTCCGTCCATGATCTCGCCGAGATGCGCCCTGACGAGGCGGCGCGCCTTCGCCGTGTCGGGGCGATCGCGATAGAAGGCGAGCAGCGCCCGCGTCGCCTTCTGCGCCGTGTCGCGGCGGTTGCTCTCCGCCGCGGCGTCGCAGTCGAGCCTGAGCCGCGCCAGCCGCTTCAAGCGGAAGAGCCCCGCGATCTCGCGCCCGACAAGCGCCAGGAGCGCGAAGGCGAAGATCGCCACCAGCGCGACGCCCAGCCAGCCCAGCCACGCCGCGCGCTCGAACAGGTCGCGGACGAGCGCGTCGAAGGCGACGCCGACCGCCAGCGCGGCGATGGCGGCGCCGGCGGACAGCGCCAGCGCGCCAAAGCGGATGCGGCGCGCCGGATGGGCGATGGTCTCCACCGCCTGGTGCGCGTCCGCCGCGGCCGGCTCCAGCGCCTGCAGCACGTCCTCCTCGATCGCTTCCACCGCGGGATTGTCGAGGCGGAAGGCACCGGGCCGCCGCGCCCCTTGCTCCACCGGGCTCATGCGAGCTTGTCTCCGATCAGATATTGGAGCGCTTGGTCGAGCCTTATGTGCGGCAGCGACAGCGTCATGCCCTCCGCCGTGCGCTCCAGCCGCGGCGGGCGGAAACGCAGGAAGCGGAGCGCCAGCGCCTCCTCGGCCAGGCGCCGCTCGTCGGTCGGCCCGGCCTCCTCGAAGACCGCGTCCGGATCGGGCGGCAGGTCGCCCGGAAAGAGCGCGATCTCCGTCTCGCCGTCATAGGTCTCGCCGCCGACGCGCTCGCCCTCCATCGGAATGCCGGCGATGGCGGGGAGCCGATGCCCGCCGCGCTTCACGCTCGCCTCTCGCGTCACGCGCACGGCGGCAAGTGGCAGGATGCGCACCTGCGCTCCGGAGAAGGCAGCGCGCTCGCCCGCGCGCCGCGTCAGCCGCTCCAGCAGTCGCGCCAGGTTGTCGTGGTCGGTGTGGTGGACGTGGTCGGCCTTGGTGGCGGCGAACAGGATCTTGTCGATCCGCCGCCTGAGCACGGAGCGGAGCCAACTCGCCCTGCCGGGGCGGAAGGCGGCAAGCACGTCGGCGAGCGCCGCTTCCAGGTCGCG
>CAZARE010000027.1:0-3168 GCA_964487455.1 uncultured Propylenella sp. | reverse complement strand
CTCCGGCTTCCACTCGTCGCCGAAGGCCACCGCCATGTCCTCGCGGAAACGAACGCGCATCTCGTAGGCGACTGCGGGATCCATGGATCAGCCCTTTCCTGCTGCTGCACAGAGATCGTCGACCGCGCGAGCCAGGCGCTCGGCGGCCGCCTTGGTCGGCTTCCCCCGCCACGCGATGGCCGCGCTGACGAGCTCCGCCTCGCGATCCTTGAAGGACAGCGGCGCGCGGAAATCGCTCATGCCGCGGCCTCGTCGTTCAGCAGGTCAAAGAGGCTCGGGATCCCGGCTTCGCGCTCGGCGGCCTGGAGGTAGTGGACGGCGTCCGCGAAGTAGCGGGGATTGAGCTCGACCCCGAGGCCGCGGCGCTTCAGCTTGAGCGCGCGCAGCGGCACGGTGCCGATGCCCATGAAGGGATCGAAGACGAGCTCGCCCGGCATCGAGAGCTGCACGACGAGCCGGTCGACGATGTCGAATTGCAACGGGCAAAGGTGCATCTCGCGGCCCGCCGCCGACTGCGCGCCGTTGAGCGTCCGCATGCGCGCAACGTCGGTCCAGACGTCCGGGTGCCAGCTGTGCGGCGGCAGCAGCATGAAGGTCGACGGGAGCCGCTGCATGCGGTCCATCTCTTCGGCGACCGCAAGGTGGCCTTCGAAGTCGTAGGGCTGGCCTAGCGAGCGATCGCGCCAGAGCTTGTAGAGCTGCTCATGCGGCAGGTTCAGCAGCTCGGCCGAGCTCAGC
Source organism: uncultured Propylenella sp. (assembly GCA_964487455.1). Lineage (GTDB taxonomy): Bacteria > Pseudomonadota > Alphaproteobacteria > Rhizobiales > Afifellaceae > DASWJZ01. Next base: position 2,430 of record CAZARE010000027.1, on the reverse strand, counting down.
AGGCGGTCGCCCGACGAGCGGGTGAAACCGTGCGCGTCCATCTGCCAGCGGGCCCGGCTGTAGCCGGTGCCGGCGACGGGCCGCTTCCAGTTGCTCCGCTGGTCGAACGGCCGCGGCTCGCCGTGATCGTCGCAGAGCGGCTTTTCCTTCACCACCGGCAGGTCGGCGTAGCCGTTCGAGCTGTCGGTCGGCGGCTTGCGGAACAGCAGCACGTATTCGGGCATCCCGGCGCCCATCCGCGAGCCGTCCTTGCACTGCTCGGTCCAGCCGAGCCGATAGGTCTGGTTGTTCTCCCGCACGACGTCGGTCACGACGGTCTTGCGCGCCAGGAAGGCGAAGCCGTGCCGCCGAAAATGCGCCACGCAATCGTCCGAGAACGGGCTCACGGTCTGGAAGCCGAGGCCGCTGATGCCGCCCGGCACGATCCGGTCCTTGACGTGCACGGCGCAGACGCGCCCCGGCTGCAGGACTCGCAGCAGCTCGGGCGTCAGGAAGTCCATCTGCCGCCAGAACTCGCCGTCGTCTTCGCTGTGCCCGAAGTCGTTGTAGCTCGGGGTGTATTCGTACTGCGTCGAGAACGGGATCGAGGTGACGATGAGGTCGACGCTCGCATCGGCCATCGCCCGCGTCTCGACCACGCAGTCGTTGTTGACCAGCCGCCAGCCCTCGCCCGAGGCCTCGGCGCGCTCGACGCCGATGGTGCGCTGGAGCGCCCGGCCGATCGCCTCGTGCGCCAGGCCATACTCGCGGATCAGCCGGCTCATGATGCCGACCTGCTCGACGTGCCGCGCCCACTTGGCCTCGAGCGTGCGGCGCACTTCGCGCTCGGCCTCGGTGTAGATCAGGTCGATCCGCACGGGCCGGGTCTGCCCGAAGCGCTGGATGCGGTGGATGGACTGATAGAACTCCTCGAATTTAAACCCGACGCCGAGATAGATCGCGTGCGCGCAATGGCGCTGGAAATTGCAGCCGGCGCCGGCGATCCGCGGCTTCGCGGCCAGCTCGGCGAAGTCGCCGTTGGCGAAGCCGATCACACGGGCCTCGCGCTCGTCGAGATCCTGGCTGCCCCAGATGGACTTCGCCGTCGGGATTGCGCGCTCGATCGCCTCGCGCTCCGCCTCCAGGTCGTGCCAGAGGATGCGGTGCGCGCAGGGATCCTCGGCCCTGATCTCCATGAGCTTGGCGACGCGGGCCGGCAGGCTGTCGCGCTTCTCGCGCGCGGCGTCCGTCACGCCGATCGCGGCGTTGCGGAACATGCGAGCCTGCCCGTCGCGCTCGGCGCCCGCCGCGCTGTGGTCGGACGGAATCTCGTGCCAACGCACGTCGAGCGCCGGCAGCTCGTAGCCCTCGTCGGAAAAGCCGAGGTCGCTTGGCTTCTGGAGGAAGATCGCCCAGGAGGCGACCCAGAGCCAGAATTCGCGCTCCTTGTGCGGATGCAGCGTGAGCTTGTCGGCGTTGACCGAGTCGCGCTTGAAGAAGCGCGTCTTCGCCTGGCCGACGTCCATGACACCGAGGAAGGCCGCGTAGGCGAGCAGCTCGATATACTCGTTCGGGCTCGGCGTCGCGGTTGCGACGAAGCGGTAGCGGACCGGCTCGAACAGCCGCATGAACTCGCGGAAGGTCTTGCTGCCGCCGAAGCCGCGCAGCACGGCGGCCTCGTCGAGCGAGGCGACGGTGAACAGGCCCGGGTCGAGCTTGCCGTCGCGGACCGTCTCGTAGTTCGTCAGGTGGATGGCGCCGGGCTCGATCTCGTCCGGGCGGCGGATGAAGCGCAGGTTGACCGCGTGCTCGCCCTGGAAGCGAGCCGCCTCCTCGAGGAAGAACTCCTGCCGGACGCCGAGCGGCAGCACGATCAGCCCGGCCCCGCCGGTGCGCGCGACGATCAGGCGGAGGATTTCGAGCTGCATCGCGGTCTTGTGCAGGCCGAACGAGGCGAAGATCGCGCGCCGGCCGCCGCGCACGGCCCAGGGCACGATTGCGCGGCAGTGCGGCTTGAGCAGCGGGGTGACCTCAGACGGGTCGACCTCCAGGCCGCTCGCCTCCGCGAGCTTGATCTTGCCCTCGAGGAACTCGCGATAGCCGTCGCTCATGCCTTCGCCCTCAACAGCGGCGGCATGCCGAGCGAGCCCTGCGGGGCGTACTGCGCGGCCTTGTAGCTGAGCAAAGCGAGCGCATCGGCGGCGTTGTCGTCGACCGGCTCCCAGCCGCGCATCCGGCAGGCCTCGATCACCGCGGCCTTGGCGTCGCCGCGCCAGCCCTTCGCGCAGAACGAGGCGCGGACGCTCGACAGGTGCCCCGGCGCGCACGGGACGCCGGCCATCTCGCACCAGAGCGCGGTGGTCGACACCAGCCCGCGCAGGATGGCGGTCGTCGCCTCGGTGGTGTGCCCGGCGGCGTTGATCGGCGCCTCGTAGACGACGCGGGCCGGCA
>CAZARE010000026.1:0-6738 GCA_964487455.1 uncultured Propylenella sp. | reverse complement strand
ATCTAGTTCTCGTCAGCTTTCTTCATCCCACTCAGATGCAAGCCCGTTTCATCCATTGGAGTCGCGTCGACCACAGGCGGCCTCCTAGCGGGCTCGGCATTGACCGCACTGCGTTTCGAACGTGGTCTTCGGAAGAACATCTCTTCAACCCTCGTGGAAAGGATTGACGACCTTCACTGAACCGTAGGTCTGACCGTGGTTCAGATCTTCTGAATAAAAGATGCCCGCGCCGAGCCGCTCGGCCGCGGCAAGGAGCGCGCCATCGCAATACCCGATGCCGTATCGCCGGGAAATAAAGATGCCTGCCCGCACGAGGTTCACATCGACCGCCGTGCAGGGAAACGTCGACAAATGAGTGATCCAGGCATCGATCTCGGCGAGCGACAGTGGCCTGCGTACGAGCCGGGAAACGACCGCGTAGAACTCGGCGAGCGTCTGCGCCGAGACGCCGAACACCTTGGTTGCCACGATTTCGCGCGCAATCGCGGCCTTGCGCGGCTCATCCTGCTTTCCTACCGCGCCGTACACCAGAACGTTCGTGTCGAGGAAGCATTCTATCGGCATAGGCCCACCGCCACCACGATCTTCTGCGCGGCGTCGTCGAGATCCTCCGCGGCAACGACGTCGAGGCCGGAGCCGGCGAGGATCGCCTTGCCCGCATCGACGTTGGTGCCTTCCAGCCGGACGACCAGCGGCACCTTGAGGCCGACCTCCTTGACTGCCGCAACGACACCCTCTGCGATGGTGTCGCAGCGCATGATGCCGCCGAAGATATTGATCAGAATACCCTTCACGTTGGGGTCGGCGGTGATGATCTTGAAAGCCGCCGTGACCTTCTCGGCGGTTGCGCCGCCGCCCACATCAAGGAAGTTGGCCGGCTCTCCGCCGTAGAGCTTGATGATGTCCATCGTCGCCATGGCCAAGCCGGCACCGTTCACCATGCAGCCGATCGTCCCGTCCAGGGCCACATAGGCGAGACCGTGCCGGGAAGCCTCGATCTCCTTTGGATCCTCCTCAGTCTCGTCCCGCAACTCTGCGATGTCGGGGTGGCGAAAGATCGCGTTATTGTCGAACGACACCTTGGCGTCGAGCACCCGCAGACCGCCATCCCTCAGAATGACCAGCGGGTTGATTTCAAGGAGGCTCATGTCGTTGTCGAAGAACGCCTTGTAGAGGCCTTCGAAAAGCGAGCGGCTCTCGCTCCGCGCCGGCTCCTCGAGTTGCAGCGCTTCGGCGAGCCTGCCTGCGTCCGCCTCCGTCACGCCGGTCTCCGGGTCGATGGCGACGGTGACGATCTTCTCAGGCGTGGCGGCGGCGACCGTCTCGATGTCCATGCCGCCTTCCGTCGATGCGACAAAGGCGACGCGGCCGACGGACCGGTCGATCAGCAGCGACAGATAAAGCTCGCGCGCGATATCGGCGCCGTCTTCTATATATAAGCGGCTGACCTGCTTTCCCGCCGGGCCCGTCTGCTTGGTGACAAGCGTCTTGCCGAGCATCTCCTTAGCGTGAGCGACGACCTCTTCGACGCTCCTCGCCAGCCTGACGCCGCCTTTGGCGCTCTCGCCGAGCTCTTTGAAGCGCCCCTTGCCGCGTCCCCCGGCGTGGATCTGGCTCTTCACGACATAGACCGGTCCTGGCAGCCGCCTCGCCGCCGTTTCCGCTTCGCTCGCGTCGGAGATCACCGCGCCTGCCGCGACAGGTGCGCCGTAAGCCTTCAGGATGGCCTTCGCCTGATACTCGTGGATATTCATCTCGGCTCTCCGCGCGTCGCGGCGGCGCGCGCCCTCACGCCAAGGCGGGCTGGATGCGGATGCACGCCTCGCACAGGCCCCGCACTGCCTCCACCGACTTTTCGAACATCGCCCGCTCGCTCCGGTCGAGATCGATCTCGATAATCCGTTCGATGCCGCCTGCGCCAATGACGACGGGCACGCCGACATAAAGACCGTTCAACCCGTACTGGCCCTGCAGCCGCGCCGCGCAGGGCAGCACGCGCTTCTTGTCCCTCAGGAAGCTCTCCGTCATGGCGATCGCCGAGGCGGCTGGCGCGTAATAGGCAGACCCGGTCTTCAGAAGGCTGACGATCTCGGCGCCGCCGTCGCGCGTCCGCTGCACGACCTCGCCCAGCCGCTTGTCGCTGATCCAGCCCATTTTCACAAGGTCAGGCAACGGGATGCCGGCGACGGTGGAGTAGCGGGTGAGTGGGACCATGGTGTCGCCGTGACCGCCGAGAACGAAAGCTGTCACGTCCTCCACGGAGACGTTGAACTCCTGTGCGAGGAAGTAGCGGAAGCGCGAAGAATCCAATACGCCCGCCATGCCAACCACCATGCTGCCGGGAAGACCAGAGAACTTCTGGAGCGCCCACACCATCGCGTCGAGCGGATTGGTGATGCAGATGACGAACGCTTCCGCAGCGTATTTGCGGATGCCGGCGCCGACCTGCTCCATCACTTTGAGATTGACCTCGAGAAGATCGTCGCGGCTCATGCCGGGCTTACGCGGCACGCCCGCCGTCACGATGATCACATCGGAGCCTTTGATCGCTTCATAGGATTGCGCGCCGGCATAGCGCACATCGAAGCCGTCGATCGGAGAGGACTCCGCAATGTCGAGCGCCTTGCCATCGGGTATGCCCTCCTGAATGTCGAAGAGGACGACGTCTCCGAGTTGCTTCAGCCCGATAAGATGAGCGAGCGTGCCACCGATCTGACCTGCACCGATGAGCGCGATCTTCCTCCGCCCCATGAGATGCCTTCCACGATGTCGTTGATGCGATGTGTCGACGCGCGCGGGTCACTACCGCGATTGCCGTGGTGTGGCAAGCTAAACGGGGCTGTAGAAAAAAACGCATATGATGCGACTCTTCTCTTACGCATCCACCGCGTCTTTGGTAGCGTCTCGCCGGCCGATAAAACTGAGTCGGTCATCAGGGGAGACCACTATGGCCAAAGCAACGACCCGCAGGAGATCCTCTGGCGCGAGGGCCGCGAGCAAGTCCGCTGCGAAGAAAGCCGCTGCGAAGAAGTCCCGTAAGCCCGCTGCCAAGAAGAAAGCCGCCAAGAGGAAACCTGCGAAGAAGAAAGCTGCGAAGAAGAAGCCTGCGAAGAAGAAGTCCGCGAAGCGGAAGCCGGCGAAGCGGAAGGCCGCCAAGAAGTAGCCCCCGCCGCACAGGCAATTTCGCGAGAACCTACAATAACTTAAGAGGCCCGGACAGCAGTGTCCGGGCCTCTTTTTCGTCGGCGTCCGCATTGTTCCCACGTCTATGGGAACATACCGCAAGACGCTGTCGCAGCCCATCGACCGCAAACGCTTCAGCGCATTCGTCGCTCGTCGCATCGTACGCGTTTTCCTGCCGCAACAGGACGCGCGAATGCGCATCGCGTCGATCGCAGCGGTCGGAACAAACGATCGGTTCGGTTCGTTGCAAGCGCTTCCCGCGTCCGCACTGAATGCTGATGGGAGGCGGCCAGCGATTCGCGAAAAAATGCCGGCCAAGCCGCGACGGTCGAAAAAATTCACCGAAATTTAAGACGCGGACCGCTCCCGGCGCTCCTCCCCAACTTCTTTTCGTTGGTCATATCCGGCTCCGTTGCGGGACGCATTCGGGTTCCGGAAGGAGGGCAACGCCAGCTGGATGAAACAATCGGTCAGTGCTGCGCGGAGACTGATTGGCGGCGCGAGAACCCGCGTCGCCGCCATAACGGAGCGCAGTCGCGTGGAATGTTAGCGCGTGACGGTAACGGGTCCACCGCCCGGCGTCTGTCCGTTCAGTTGCGTCTTCGAGGCCGCGTGAAGCCGCGCTACTGTCGTGCCGGCGTCGTTGAGGAGCTGTATCTGGCCGCCTTCGATGTTCCAGGCGGAGACGCCCTGAAACGCCGCGTTGGTGCAGCCGCGCGTCGACGCGCGGTAGCCGCCCGCCCAGGTCGTCAGCGTCATGAAGAGCTGGCACGACTCGCCCGCCGCATTGATCGTCCATCCGCCGAGCAGGTCGGTGCGCCCGACCTCGCCGCCGCCCGCGGTGGCTGCGACGGTGGTCTCGGGACTGGCCGACTGGTCGAGCGCCGCCAGTCCAGCCGGCGCTTGGCCGGCGCCCTGATCGGGCGCCTGCAGGGGCGCGCCCGTCACCGCGCCCACCGGCGCGGCGGCCAACGGAGCCGGAGGCTGACGCGTCGGTTCGCCGCGCCCGAACACATTGAAGCTGCAACCCGACGTGAAGACGACCGTTATCCCAACGGTCACGAGGGCCTGGAAGCGAAATGCCATGCTCACCCCGTTTATTCTTGACGATGGCGGGGGAGTCCCCCGTTGCACCAGATTGGCGGGCTTGACCGCCTTACTTGCACGTCCTAGGCCCTTTGTCACCAACGGCGGACCTCAGCATGGCTGATCTCAGAAATGTGGGGGAAGTGCGGTCACGTGTGCTCAACCTTGACCCGCCGCGCACTCTACACATTGCCGACCAACTCATCGCCGAGCGCGGGGAGAAGATCGTCAATAGCCGCTGGTGGCCGCTCGTCAGACCGCTTCTCTACAAGATCCTGCACTACGACGAAGCCGTCCGCATGGCCGACGAGGTTGCCCCACTCCCCGCCCGCGCCGCCATGGAATATGCAAGCAATCTCCTCTCGCTCGAGCTCGATGTCTCGGGCCTTGAACGTATTCCGCGCAGCGGCGCTTTCGTCGTGGCCGTCAACCACCCGACCGGCATCGCCGATGGAGTCGCCATCTATGATGCGTTGAAGCGCGTCCGGGAAGACATGGCCATCTTCACCAACCGGGACGCGTTGCGCATCAACCCGCGGCTTGCCGAGTTCCTTATCCCGGTGGAATGGCGCGAGGACTTTCGCGACCGGCCGAAGATGCGCGAGACATTGCTGCTCTCATCGCGGGCGTTCAAGGAGGGCCGGGCGGTGGTCATGTTTCCATCCGGGCGCATTGCCTATTGGAAGGACGGCCGTCTGAACGAGCGGCCATGGCAGAGCACCGCGGTAACGCTTGCGCGGAGGCAGGGTGTGCCCATCCTCCCAGTCAATCTGCGCGCGCGCAACTCCGGGCTCTTCTACTGGTTCGCAAACTGGAACACCGAGTTGCGCGATATGACGGTGTTCCACGAGCTCCTCAACAAGCGAGGCAAGACGTTCCAAGTCAGCATCGGCCCGATCATTCCGCACGGACGGATCGCCGAGGGTGAGCCAGCGGATATCGCCCAGCGACTGCAGGCGCATGTCACCGACAAGCTGGCGGTGGATCTCGACGCGGAGTTCTAAAGATTTCCGCCCGGGGCGCGGATGACGGGCTCTCGCCGGAACGCTTAGCCCGGCCTGTGGCAGACCGCCTCGACGTTATGCCCCTCCGAATCGAGCACGAACGCGCCGTAATAGTTCGGGTGGTAGATGGTGCGCACGCCGGGCGCGCCGTTGTCCTTGCCGCCGGCGGCTAGTGCCGCCTCATAGAAGGCGTCGACGGCAGCGCGACTATCGGCCACGAAGGCGATGTGCAGCCGCGGCGCAGTCGCCCCGCCGTCGCTGATCCAGAACTCCGGCTTGCCGTCGCGGCCGAACCCGGCGACATCGGGGCCGCCCGTCTGCTCCTTGCCGAACTGCATGAGCACGGAGATGCCGAGCGGCGCGAGAGCCTTCTCGTAGAAACTCAAGGCACGCGGATAGTCGGCGAAACTCAAACCGAGATGATCGATGATGTTCACGGCGCTCCCCGATCGGTTTGAAGTGCGCCCCGTCTACCCGCCGAGCGCGCGATAGATTTTCGTGCCGGCGCGGCCGGTCGGCGCCATTCCGAGGCGCTTCTCGGCTTCCGCGATGGCGCCGCGGGTGACCGGCCCGATCTTTCCGTCGGCTTCGCCAATGTCGTAGCCGTGGGAAATGAGCAGCTTCTGCAAATGCAGCCGCTCGGCGCGGGATAGACCCGGATCGTCGGTCGGCCAAGCGGTGCGGAGCCCCGGGTAGCCAGCCAGGCGGTCGGCGAGATGCGAGATGGCAAGCGCGTAGGATTCCGCCTGATTGTAGGAATAGATCGCGTCGAAGTTCTTAAACACCAGGAAGCCCGGCCCTTTCGGCCCAGCCGGCAGGAGCAGCCCGGCCTGAGCGCCGCCGGCGAGCTGCGCCCCGTCGGCGCGCATGATCCCGCGCTTCGCCCAGGTCGAGAGCGATGCGCGGCTCTTGCGTCCGCTCGGGCCGCTATAGCCGTTCGGAGCCTTTACCTCGATCATCCACGACCCGCCCGGCTGCCAGCCGGCCGCCTTCAGATAATTGGCGGTCGAGCCGAGCGCGTCGGCGACCGAGCCGACGAGGTCGCGCCGCCCGTCGCCGTCGAAATCGACGGCCAGCCGCGCGTACGTGGAGGGAATGAACTGCGTCTGGCCGAAGGCGCCGGCCCAGGAGCCGTAGAGCGCGTTCAGCTTGAGGTCGCCGCGATCGACCAGCTTCAGCGCCGCGATGAGCTCGCCGCGCCAGAAGTCCTGCCGACGTCCGCCCTGGCAGACGAGCGTCGCCAGCGCTTGCGGCAGGAAACTATCACCCGTCTCCCGCCCGTAGTCGGTCTCCACGCCCCAAACAGCGGCGATCACATAGCGGTTGACGCCGAAGCGGCTCTCCGCCGCTCGCAGCACGTGGTCGTATTTGCGCATCATCGCCTGGCCGTCGGCGACCCGCTGGTCGTCCACCAGAAAGCCGAGATAGTCCCAGATCGGCGTCTTGAACTCCGGCTGCACCTTGG
>CAZARE010000025.1:0-28627 GCA_964487455.1 uncultured Propylenella sp. | reverse complement strand
AGGATGATGAGGATTGCGCCCCCGAACCGCGGCAGGAAGTCCACCGTCCAGGTCCACATCATCGCGGCCAGCGCGCCCAGCTCGGCCGGTGCTTGCGACAGCTCCATCGCCGACCTCCGTCGCTCAGAAGAGGAATCGCCCCGATAATGCGTCGCCCGCCGCGGGCCGGTCAAATCGGGGGGGCAGCGGGCCGGGGAGGCCTATCGCTCCGGTCCGTCCGCCGCCAGGATGGACGCCAGAGCGCTCTCCACGGAGGCAGGCCGCACGCCGAGCTGTTCCAGATCGCGGCGCCTGGCGACATTGTCGATTTCCATCAGCTCGACCTGGTTCACGGTGATCGGGAGCCGCGGAATGCGCTCTCCCGCGAGCGCCAGGGCTTTCCAGCCGCTGAACGGGAAGGGAAGCAGCACGCGCCAGGCCCCGAGCGCCGCGGCCACCGTCTCGACCAGCTCCCTGTATGTGAAGATGCGCGGCCCGCCGAGCTCGTACGTTTGCCCGGCGGTCTCCGGGGAGGAGAGGATGGTGGCGACCGCCTGCGCGACGTCCGCGACATGGACGGGCTGCAGCCTCGTCTCGCCGCGCCCGAAAAGCGGGATCACGGGCAGCCGTCGAACCAGCTGAACCAGAGTGGTAAGGAACCCGTCGTCGGGCCCGAACATGACCGATGGGCGGATGACCGTCGCGTCTGGAAACGCCTCGCGCGCCGCCAGCTCGCCCTCGCCGCGGGCGCGGATGTAGCGCGATCCGGAGCCCGGATCGGCGCCGATGCCGGAAATCTGCACGAGACGCCGGACGCCGTGCTCCCGGCACAGCCGGGCAAGACGCTCGGCCCCCGAGACGTGCACCGAATGAAAGGTGGTGCCGCCGGATTCCGCATAGAGGCTCACGGCGTTGACCGCGGCTCCCGCGCCCTCCACTGCGGAGGAAACGGACGCCGCGTCGTGGATGTCCGCCTGACGGGCCTCGAGCCTCGCATCTTCGAAAGGCCGCTCCGCCCGCTCCGGGTGACGGGAAACGGCGCGCACATGAGCGCCCGCGTCGAGCAGGCCTTTGACGATCCGGCGGCCGAGGAAGCCGGTCCCTCCGAAGACGGCGACCGGCGACGGGATATCGTTCGGCATGAGCCTCCTTCGCTTGCCTCAACCGGCAGGGCCGGCCGGCCTTTCCCGAGGGCTCATCGCCGCCGGAGACGAACCGCAGAGCCGAGGCTCAGATGATCGCGTGGCGGACCTTTGCCGATACCCATTCGCTGATCAGCACGGTCGCCAGGATGACGACGAAGATCACCGTCACCTGGTTCCACGCGAGCACATTGAGCGATGCCTGCAGCTTCAGCCCGATGCCGCCCGCGCCGACCAGGCCGAGCACCGTGGATTCGCGGATGTTGATGTCCCAGCGGAATACCGTGATCCCGGCGAAAGCGGGCAGGATCTGCGGAACGATCGCATAGTCGACCACCTGCCAGCGCGACGCGCCCGTCGCCTGAACCGCCTCGACCTGCGACGCGTCGATCTCCTCGATGGCCTCGTAGAGCAGCTTGCCGATGAAGCCGAGCGACCTCAGCATGATGGCGAAGATGCCGGCGAGCTGTCCGGGCCCGATGATGGCGACCAGCAGCAGGCCCCAGATGATCGCGTTGATCGACCGCGACGAGACGATGACGAGCAGGGCGAGGGGCCGGACGAAGGTCGCGCTCGGCGTCGTGTTGCGCGCCGCCAGGAAGGCGAGAGGCACCGAGAGGATCACGGCCAGCAACGTGCCGAGCGTGGCGATATTGATCGTCTCCCAAAGCGGCCACAGGAGCTCCGGAAGATAGCCGAAGCGCGGATTGGCCATGCGTGAGAACAGGTCTCCCGCCTGGCGCGGCGCGTCCCACACGAAGGCCCAGATCGTGTTCTGCGTCATCACCTGCCAGGAGAAGACGAACAGCGCCACGAGCGCGAGCCAGCCGAACCACAGCGCAAGCTGTTGCCGGCTCGTGCGCTGGCGCCATGTCGGCGGGTTGGCCTCGGCGATCACCGGCATCACTGCACCCACTTGCGGACGTGGCTGGAAGAATATTCCGCCAGCATCACCATGACGATGATGAGGATCATGATCGCCGCCGCCGTGTCGTAGGCGTAGCGCTCCATCGACGTGTTGAGCGTCGCGCCGATGCCGCCGGCGCCGACGATGCCGATGACGGCCGATTCTCGGAAGTTGATGTCGAGCCGGTAGAGCGACAGGCCGATGAGCCGCGGCATGACCTGCGGCTGGACGGCGTAGTTGATGAGCTGTCCCCAACCTGCGCCCGTGGCGCGCACTGCCTCGGTCTGCGCCTCGTCGATATCCTCGATGTCCTCGGCCAGAAGCTTGGAGAGGAAGCCGATCGTGGCGAAGGAGAGCGTGAGGAAGCCGGCGAACGGCCCGAATCCGAACATCGCAACGAAGAGGATGGCGATGATGATCTCCTGGAAGGCGCGCGACAGGGCGATGATCGCCCGGCAGACATAATAGACCGGGCGCGGCGCCAGGTTGCGCGCCGCTCCGATGCCGATCGGAACCGAGATCAGCACGCCGACGACGGTGGAGGTGACCGTCATCGTCAGGCTCTCCTGGAAGCCCAGCACGATGTCGTCCCAGCGGCGCGTGAAGTCTGGCGACAGGAAGCCCTGGATGAATCGCCAGCCGCGCTCCGTGCCCGCATAGATGCGCGCCCAGTTGAACTCCAGCGAGCCGACCGCGAGCACGAGATAGAGGAGGGATCCGCCATAGATGGCGATCCGCCAGGCGCGGCTGTCGATCAGGACCGGCGGCCGTCTCCAGCGCCGGCCGGCGATTGCCGCCTCGCTCATGCCAGGCCCGCCATGCGCTCCTTGTCGGGCTCGACGAAATCGCCCGCGGTGCGCGCGTCGACCTCCTCGCGCGCGTCCTCCTCCGCGCCGTGGCGCATCGCAGTCCAGTCCTCCTCGCCGTAGATGCGCGTCAGAACGACATCGTCGAGCTCGGCCGGCGGCCCGTCGAAGACGACTTCGCCGGCGTTGAGGCCGACGATGCGTCCCACGAACTGCCTGGCGAGCATCACGTCGTGGATGTTGATGATGGCGGGGAGGTTGCGCTCCTGGCATATCTCGCGGATCAGCCGCATGATCTGCCGCGACGTCTTCGGGTCGAGGCTGGCCGTCGGCTCGTCGACCAGGAGCAGCTCCGGGTCCAGGGCAAGCGCCCGCGCGATCCCGACCCGCTGTCGCTGTCCGCCGGAAAGGGCATCGGCGCGCTTGTCGGCCTGGTCCATGAGTCCCACGCGGTCGAGCAACCCGAAGGCCTTGTCGATATCGGCCTGGTCGAAGCGCCGCGTGAACGACCGCCAGAACGGCACGTAGCCGAGCCGGCCGGAGAGCACGTTCTCCATGACCGTGAGCCGCTCGACGAGTGCGTATTCCTGGAAGATCATGCCGATGCGCCTGCGCGCCCGCCTCAGCCCCGCGCGCGAGAGGTGCGTCAGCTCGATGTCGTTGAGATGGATCGTTCCGGCCGTCGGCTCGACCAGCCGGTTGATGCAGCGGATGAGCGTCGACTTGCCGGCGCCCGACGGTCCGATCAGGCCCACCGTCTGACCGGCGGAAACTTCAAAGGTGACGCCGCGCAGCGCGCGGTCGCCGGTCCGGTACTGCTTTTCCAGCTTCTCGATGCGCAGCATGCCGGCATCTGCCCCCTGGGCGGAGATAGAAGGAGGCCCGGTCATCGCGACCGGGTCCCTTCGGTCTACGCCGTTACTGGCAGGCGTAGGAGACGTCGCTGGCCTCGTCAATCTGGCGGATGACCGCCCAGTCGTCCTGGAAGGTGATCTCGACGAACTGAGCCTCGCCCGACTTGGAGAACTCTTCCTGCAGCGCACTGCCCTCCCACTCGAAAGTGAAGAACGCCTCCTTGATCTTCTCCTGCAGCTCCGGCTTCAGGTTGTAGACCACGCCGTAGCCGGTGGTGGGGAAGGTCTGCGACGTGTAGATCACCTTCGTCTGGTCCTCTGTCACGACGCCACGCTCGATCATACGCGCCTTGACGGAGTTGGCGATGGCAGCGGCGGGATAGTCCTCGTTGGCCACGCCGATGATCGAGGTGTCGTGCGAGCCGGAGAACGCGGGCTCGTAATCCTCGCCGGCCACCATGCCGAACTCGCCCTTCAGTAGCGCCGAGGGCGCCTTGAAGCCGGAGTTCGAGGTCTCCTGCGTGAAGGCAAGCTTCTGGCCCTTGATGTCCTCGACCGTCTCGATGCCGGAATCGGGATAGGTGATGATCTCCATCTCGTAGCCGAAGCTGCCGTCCGCGGAGGCCATCATGGCGAACGGGCGGAAGCCCGCGCAGGCGACCGCGATGGGGTTGGAGCCGGTGTTGAAGCCGGCGATATGCAGGCGGCCCGCACGCATGGCCTCAAGCTGCGCCGCGTTCGACTGAACGGGGAAGAACTGCACCGGCTTGCCGGTCACCTCCGTCATGTGCTCCAGGAAGCCCTCCCAGACGCTGGCGTACACGGCCGGGTCTTCCACCGGCGTGTAGGCGAAGATCAGCGTGTCCGGATCGACCAGCTGGCTCTCGTCGGTGGGAATGTCGGCGATCAGGTCGCCGTCGGCATCGGTGAACCTCGAATCGAGGGTGAATTCGGCCTGCGCCGCACCGCCGTATGCAACGAGCGTGCCGACGGCGAGTGTCGTCCTGATCAAGGAATGGAGCGTCATGGCTATGTCCTCACCTGTTGTGGCCTGGCGATCGGGGCAGGGCGTGCTCGCGCCCCGTGCTCGCAATACGTGGATCGGCGCGGTTCCATCCGCGCTCTGGCGCCTACCGCTCTTACGTAACAGAAAAATGACGGACGCGAAGCCCCCATTGGATCGGCTTGGAGGACGGGTCGGCCGCGCGCCGCTCACGCGCCGGCTGGACCCCTGACAGTGGGGGAGGGGTGTCGCATTGCAGCGCACAAATGCGTAGATAGGGGTCAAGCCGGCGCCCGCCGCAGCACGCGCAGACACGGGACATGTACGAAGCTCGACGGCCTATCATCGCCACGGCTCCCATGATGGACTGGACAGAAAGTCGTTTCTCTTCAGGATGTTGAAGAAGCGCGTGTGCAGAATTTGCACACGGCCGCGCACATTTTCTTTTGCTTTCGTTCGCACGAAATTGCGGTCTGCAGCCGAAAGCCGAACGCGTGCGCACGCCCCGGCGCTGAGAACGGCCCCGCACGGCGTCGGCAATCTGATTTCGCACGAAGTCCTCGAACCATATCAGAACATCGGAAGGGCCTTTTGAGGCCGTTCACGGTGCGGAGAGGCCAAACCCTCTGGCTCAGCGGCGAAGCCGATCATGTCGCGCCGGAGGTCGGCGTCAGGGCTCTTCTCTACGAGCGCGCGCAGGCTCATCATGTTGTTGCTCATCCATCGTTCCTGGAATCACGACCTACCGCGAACATCGATGACTGCCGCTCGTTCGCTCCGCGCTTCAAGGCGCGCTCGCGAGCGGCTCCGGCCGACGCAACTGACGCCATTTCGTTGGGTTCGTCGGGGCGTCCAGGCCAAGGCCGTCCGCATCGTTCCCGAGGAGAACCGCACCAACGAGGACGCTCCCTCTCACCGGGTCTTCGTGGGCCGCGCGGAGATCGGGGCCGCCTGGTCCAAGCGCTCCGCCGAGGGCCGCGACTACCTCTCGGTCAAGCTGGACGATCCGAGCTTCACCGTTCCAATCTACGCGAACCTCTTCGACGATGCCGACGGCGAGACCTTCAATCTCATCTGGTCGCGCAGCCGCAAGCGCAACGGCGACTGACCTAGCCGCCGACGCCTCGCTCGGAACCGCCCGGGCGGGGCGTCTTGGTTCTCTCATTCTGACGACTCGCTGTCGCATCGGCCGCGTCGGTCTTGATGCGCCGTGCCGCCATCGCGGCGCGCGTTCCGCGTCTCCAGGCAGACCGCTGGGACGCCGAGCGCGGTCAGCTCCCGTTGCGCAGGTTCCTCGACATCGAGAACACCATCCGGCATTCGCTGAGGGCGTTCGGCATCCGGCTCTACAAGGTCGGCCGCGGCGCGTTCGAGAAGGGCCGGCGACCCGGACGTGCGGCGCGCGCTCTACGGCGGCATCGGCTCGGATGACGCGCTTCAAGGGCAAGGACAAGGTGAAGAGCTGGGGTGATCGCCAAGCGAAGCTGCCAACGCAAGGCGACGGTGGCGGTGGCGCGCAAGCTCGCCGTCATCACGCACGCAATGTGGACCGACAGAACGCTCTATGTCGGCGACCCGAGCGCCGGCGCTGGAGAGGTCCGGGCGCGCGCCGCCGCAAAGCAGCGCAAGCTTCTGGGGGTGCACGCATGAGCGCCGCAAGAGCCAGACGGAATGCAGCCGCGCGTCAGGCTGACGGCTGGCATGTGAACAAGGAGCTCCGCCTCGGCGGATGAGGACTGGTGCAGACCAAGGACGACGGGACGCGCGCTATCTTGCTTGTGGCCGCTTTTGCGGACCACGCCGGAATGCCTGTGAAGCTGCCCCGTGAATCCGATGGCGATATGCGCCGCGACGGATCCGAAGCTGCCGAGCCGCTGCGCTCAGGCTGCACGAAACACGCCGTCGACGAGCGCGGAAGAGTGCACGGCGCACCGGACCTCAGAGTGCCAGAGGGGAGTGTATTGCTGCGAAGAATCGAGTATTAACGAGCAGACAGAAGGAGAGACGACGATGTCGGATAAGACGAACATAGACCAATCGATTAAGAGGGCAAGATAAAAGCCGCGATGTGCGCGGCGGTCGGTCGGGCGGGAAGAGAAGAAAGAACAGCAGCTTGGTCGCGAGGTGCGGCGAGAGGGCGCAGCCTTCGTGAAGACGTGGATGGTGGCACTCCGGGTTTCAAGCGCACCCCGCGTGACGAAATACTGTGACGCGTGACGAGGGTTTGCACGGCGGCGAGAGCCTGCGGCATGAACGGACTGTGCGCTGCGCACGTCGGGATCGAATGCGCCCAAGGCTCGTTCATCGCTGGCTCGGACGGAGGGGAGCGGGAGGCAGCATACCGGCTCGACGAAGCCGCCTACGGGCATAGCCGAACGCACGAGGGGCGTTGGTACGAGGCGGAGCGCGTCCGCCAGAAAGTCACGACAACCGCCTATGCGATCCGCATGACGCCGATCACGAACCGGCATTACGGGGCGTGTATCGCCGCGACCGCGCCTGCAGCGCCTAGCCTCGGTCAACACGCCTTCCGGCAGCTGGAATCCTGCTCCGATCGACCGGAATTGAAAGCTCATCAAAACACATTGGCAGCATGCAGGGCCGATTGGCCCCAAAGCTCCGCCGTCTCGTCAATGAACACTGCCTGCCAACAGCCCGATCAGTCGGATGAAACGGTCACCTGCTACATGGAGCCCGTCGAGCACGCCGTCGTCGAGCTCATCGGAGTCGCTGCCTCCAACCGTCGAGCGCAATCGGTCAGAAAGAAAAACGGCAAGTGCCCGATAGAAGCGTGCGGCGAAGGCGGCGTCCGTAGCGAAACGCGCAAGGATCGCACCACGCGGCACGGCGAGCAGAACACAGTCGGTTTCGGCGATCACGGAGGTGGAAGGGAGCCGTTTCTCCACGAAGGACATCTCGCCGATCACATCTCCGACAGCGAGATACGAGACGCGCTCGCCATTCGGTAACAGGACCGAAAGCTTACCCTCGATGACAAAGAAGAGGTCGTGCACCTCCTGCCCCGCTTTGATCAGCGTGTCGCCGGCAGCGAGCCTCAGGAGCTCACCCATCTGGCGCAGCCAGATCAGGTCACGATCCTCCAGATCGGCAAGAATGTAGAGCGCTCTTCGCATTGTGCTCACTCGCTCAGCAATTGGCGTTCCGCAAGCTCGGCGAAGAGGCCGCGCTCGGCGATTAATTCGGCAAAGGTGCCGGCTTCAACGAAGCGGCCGTTCTGCACCACGCAGATGCGATCCGCTTGCCGCACGGTCGAAAGGCGATGCGCGATCGTCACCCGTGACACACGCAAGGTGTCGAGCGCGCTCGACACGGCGGCCTGCACGACGTTGTCGAGCGCGCTCGTCGCTTCGTCGAGGAAGAGAATGCGTGGCTTCGGCGCAATCGCGCGCGCGATCAGGATGCGCTGACGCTGACCGCCTGAGAGCGTGCTCGCCCCCTCCGTAATCGGCGTGTGGACCCCCATTGGCAGCAGCGCAAGCTCCTCCTTGAGCCCGGCGTGCTCCGCCGCCTCGAGGCATTCCTCCAGCGAGATGTCGGACGCGCCACGGATGTTTTCCAGAATGGAGCCGGCGAAAAGCGAGCTCGATTGCAGCACAACGCCGATCTGTCCGCGGACGCGTGCCAGGTCGAGACCGGCGAGGTCCTGCCCGTCATAGAGGATCACGCCGGTGCGCGGACGCTCAAAGCCGAGAAGCAGGCGCAGGATCGTCGACTTGCCGGAGCCTGAACGGCCGACGATCGCCATGTGCTCGCCGGGTTGGAGCGCGAAGTCGAGCGCTTCGATCAGCGGTGGACCGTCGGCCGAATAGCCGAAGCTGACGCTGTTGGCCTCGATGCGCCCGGTAAGCCTGCCGGGGTCGGCGCGAGCGCTCAGGGCTTCAGGCTCAGCGGCAAGCACAGATTGCGCCCTCTCCGCCAGCGGCTGCACGAGCAGAATCCGCATCAAGGCCTCGCAGAACGAAACAAGCGATGCCTGAAAGATGCCGAAGGCCGCCAGGAAGCCGATAAACGTTCCCGTCGTCAGGTCGGCGCGCGTCAGCAGAGCGGCAGCAGCGAAGAGCGAGGCGAGCGTGACGACCTGCCAAGGATCGGCGAAGGTTGCAAAGCGGTCCGCAATGCGCGTGCCTTTTGCGACCACCGCCTGTTGGCGGTGGTAGAGCACCCGCCAGCGCTCCATGGCGCGTAGCTCCGCGGCAGCACTGCGGAGCTTTGCGATACCCTCCAAAATTTCATACGTGACACCCGCGAGCTGCCCATCGATTTCGGCGGCCTGGCGGAGCGGTGCCATCTGCAGCAAACGGC
Organism: uncultured Propylenella sp.; assembly: GCA_964487455.1. Classification (GTDB taxonomy): domain Bacteria; phylum Pseudomonadota; class Alphaproteobacteria; order Rhizobiales; family Afifellaceae; genus DASWJZ01. The sequence continues at coordinate 19,613 of CAZARE010000025.1, read as the reverse complement.
TGACGACGAGAGCTGCGATGTAGATCAAGGTCGGAACGACCGCGATTAGTGCCAGCCGCGCCCCCTGCGCGAACATCAGCGCCAAATAGACGATTGAGAACAATGCGGTGACGCCACTCGACAGGAGCACCTCGACGGCGACCGCGCGCATCGATTCAAGGCCGTGCAGTCTCTGGTTCAGGTCCCCGGCCGAGATGGTCTTGAAGTACTGCGTCGGGAGCTGCAGGACGCGGTCCATCAGCCCCGCGGCGAGCTTGATTGCGGAGCGGCCATCGACACGCGCCACTGCAGTCGCCTGGGCCGCGCGAAACACGGCCTGCGCTAACGCCGCTACAACGAGCGCAACGCCGACGGCCGCCAGTAATCCTGCGGCACCCGAAGGGACGATATCGGAGAAGAGCCAAGACGTGGCAAGCGGCAGCGCAAGACCAACGACCGCCGCAAGCAGCCCCGCCGAGGCGATCGTCGCGAGATCATGCGTTGCGCCGGAAAGAGTCTTCGCGCCCAGCTTCACAAAGCCCGGCAGTCCGTCTGGGAAAGGGGCATAACCGACATAGGCGACGCTGTCGTAGACTTGCGCCCCCACACTGCGGACCGGTCTTCCGCTCGCATCCGCATAGGCGCCGCGCCGGCGGAGCAAAGCCTCGATCCGGTTGTCTTCGATTCGACGCACAATCAGCGGTCCGAGATCATGCCGCCACCACGCCTCCGGCAGGACGATGCGTCGCGCCCGGAATCCGAACAGCCGCGCGTGCCGGGCAATCGCATTGAAATCGTCAGCCTCTGCGCCGCCGCGCCTGCGCCGCACCATGATACCAAGCGCCTCGCCGACTGTTGCCAGTGCATCCTGGAGAGCGCCACCGGCCGCACCGGAGGCCGGACGACCGGTGGCCGATCGGTTGGCGAGGCGCGCGATATCGTAACCGTCCCGCTCCGCATCGATCGCCGCGTGATGATTGTCGAGGGCGGTGGTGAAGCTTTGAACCGACGCTACGAGCTCGGCTCCGCTTTGGCAGCGGGGCTCACCTGACGAGTCGTCCAGGAGACGATGCGCGTCCCAGGGCATAGCCCCCGGGCCTTTCAGCCAAGCGGCCGCGCTCTCGGCGAGGCCGCTGTCGTCCGCCCCCACGAGCGTGAGGCGCGTCCCATCCGTCGCGACAAGGCTCAATCCGACACGGGCGTCGCCATTGACCGGGAAGACGTGCCGCCCAGCCGGCACGACAGCGACAAGCCGTTTGCGATCGGGCGAGACGAGATACACCTCGACGACGCCGTCCTCCACCAGCCAAGGCGCCTCGCCCCTCGGGAGCGGGAACGGCGCACCGGTGCTGAGTTGCAGCGCCCCTGTCATCGCCTAAGCCTCGAGAAGTTGCGCATAGGCGCCGCGGGAGGCGAGCAGCGAGGCGTGGTCGCCGCGCTCAAGCACCACGCCCTGATGCAGCACGAGGATTTCGTCGCAGTCGCGAATCGTCGACAGCCGATGCGCTATAACAATGCACGTCGCGCCACGTCGCCGTATTGCCTCCATGACCTTGAGCTCCGTCACCGGGTCGAGTGCGCTCGTCGCTTCGTCGAGGACGATGACGGACGGGCTTGTGACAAGAGCTCTTGCGATCTCCAGCCGCTGGCGCTCTCCGCCGGAAAAATTGCTTGCGCCCTCGTGGACCGGTGAATCATAGGCGCCCGGCCGCGCGGCAACGATATCGTGGATCTGCGCGTCGCGCGCCGCCGCGACGACATCACCCTCCGGGATCGTGTCGTCCCAAAGGGTGAGGTTGTCACGCACCGTTCCCTCGAAGAGCACAACATCCTGGCGCACATAGGCAAGCCGCGCCGAGAGCGCGTCGCGCGGCCATTCTCTCAGTCTGCGCCCGTCGACGATGACGCAGCCGTCGCGCGGCTGTTCGAGCCCCGCAATCAGCTTGCCGACGGTCGATTTTCCGGACCCGGAAGCTCCGACCAGCGCGATCCGCGCACCGGGCGCCAGCTCCACCGACAAATCGGCGATCAAAGGCGGATCGAGGGGCGCATACCCGAAAGAAACCGCATCGAGCGCGACCCTGCCCCGTGGCAGGGCGCCGTCAGGCAGCGCGTCATCAGCCGCAAAACGTGGATCGGGCGCCTGATCGAGGATATCGTCGAGCCGCTCGGTATAAGAACGAACCTGTGCGAGCATCATGCCGAAGCTGGCGAACTGCGTCACCGGCGCACCGACACTAGCGGCGAGCGTCTGGTAGGCAACGAGTTCGCCGAGCGTCAGATTTCCCCCCATCACCAGCGCGCCGCCCCAGATTAGCACCAACGCAGTGGTCAGTGCGCGCGTGAAACCGGGCAGAGTCTCCAGCCACACGGATGCCGAAGCGATCGCCTGGCGCCCGTTCTCGATGTTGACAGAGAGACCAAGCCAGCGCGCAAAGACCATGTCCTCCGCGCCAGAAGCCTTGAACGTCTCGATGTCCTTGATCCCCGCGATGCGAGCGCCAGCGAGCTTCCCTTCGTCGATCGAGACCTTCCGATAGCGCTCGGAGAGCACCCGCCCGGCGAGGGTGATGAGTGCAAGGCTGCCAACCACCAGCAATAGCACCGCCAGCGTCAGCGGCACCGAGTAGAACAGCATCACGACGAAGAGGAAGACCGCCGTGACGAGTCCGGCGCCGACGGTTACGACCTGACTGGTCAGCATCCGTACCAGGCCTTCGTTCAGGCGCAGCCGGTCGGCGACCTCGCCGGCAAAACGGCTATCAAAGAAAGCGATCGGCAGCGTCATCATCTTGCCGAACAGCGCGCCGCCAGTGTCAAGGTTCATTCGCCGGCGCGCGTTCAGCAGGACTTCCCGCTGCATCTCTAACAGGATGAAGCGCACGGCCGCCGTCAGCGTCATGGCGATCAAGAGCGGCACTAACCAATCGTCGATCCGCCGAACCAGAATATCGTCGACGAAAATTCGACTGAACACGGGGAGCGCAATGCCAGGAATTACGAGCGCAATGCTCGCCAAGAACACGAAAAGCAGGGGCGTCCGTACATCCGCAAGGCGCGCCACGAGCGAGGCACCAATGCTCGGCCTTGTGTCGCCACGCTCAAATTCAGGTCCGGGCGCGAAAGTGAGCACCACACCCGTGAAGCCTAGCTCAAACTCCGCGAGCGTCTCCCGCCTGCGGCCGAAGGCGGGGTCGTTGATCCACACGGTGTCGTCGGAGACGCGTTCGACGACGACAAAATGGTTGAAGTTGACAAAGGCGATCAGCGGAAGGGGAAGCTCGCGGAGATGCTGCATCTCCGCCTTTAGCCCGCGTGCCTCAAGGCCAAAGCTCCGGGCGGCGCGTAGCAGGGTCGACGCCTTGGCGCCGTCACGCGACACGCCACAAAGCATACGCAGCTCATCGAGGGGGGCGAAGCGGCCGTAAAAGCCGAGAACCATCGCCAATGACGCTGCGCCGCACTCGGCGGCTTCGAGCTGCAGGACGGTAGGCGTGCGGCGTCGCTTCCACACCGTCAATCCTCACCACCCGCGGCGCCAGGCAGGAGCCAGCCGACAACGCGCCTATGGCCGACGACCACGCGTCCGTCGACCAACGTCCCGACGCTCGTTCCGCCCGGCGGACCGACCGATGCCGACCATGCGAAGCCGGTGCGTGTTGCGGGATCGCGCTCAAGATCGACACGCACTTCGATAGGCGCGCCACCGGCAAGGAGCTGACTAACAAGCTCGTCGTTCCGCAGCACGCGGCGCATGCCGGCTGCCGTCGCCGGCAACGGCGCGACGGCGGCAACCTGCCCGACGATGTGGCCATAGCGCTCGCGCTTAACGGTGGACGGCATGATCTCGGCGGGCATACCGGGACGAATCCGCTTGCCGTCAGCAGCCAGCACGTAGAGAATTGCCTGCACCGTGTCCCCTTGATGGACCGGCGTCAGTGTAGCGATGGCGCTGCCGGGGGCGACAAAGTCGCCGATTGCGACCCTTAGCTCAACCACCCGCCCCGCGCCCCTTGCACGCACGTTGCGTTCCTCCGCCAGGTTCGAGCGCAAACGCTCCGCAGTCCGCCTCGCTTCATCGACACGTCTCTGCTCATCGAGCATGGCAAGACTTGCTCGACCCTGGCGTTGCGCGGCGCCGACTCTGATATTTGTTGCATCCTCGCTGAGACGCGACATCCGTTCGCGCGTGTCGGCGACATCGATCTGCGTCTGAATGAGCGTATCGCGCGGCGCAAAGCCTTTCTCGACCAGGGCCGCAACGCGCTCTTCCTTTTCCTCCAGCGATGCGAGCCGCGCGCTGAGCGCCGAGTGGGTCTCCTCGATCGTGGTCAACCGTTCCCGCTCGGCGACGGATTCGCGCTCTTCCTGCTGTGCATAGAAATCCTTGAGCCGCGCGAGCCTTTCTTCCGCAGCCGCGAGCTGACCTTCGGCGTCCCTCAGCTCACGTTCAAGCTCAGACCGCAGCAGCGTCGCAACGACCTGGCCGGCTTCGACCACATCCCCTGGCGCGATCGCAAGCGTCAGAAGCTGGCCGCTTTGGCTAGCAACGATCTCCACCAGCCCGGCCCGGTCGATCAATATTCCGTTTGCTGAGACCTTGATCGGCGCCTGCACAACGAAGGCCCAGATGCCGGCACCGACGAAAGCTGCTGCGACGGTCGCGAGGATCAGCCATTGCGGCCGGCCGACAAGACGCACCGGTGCATCGAGACGCTCAGGGCTCGCCATGCGGTCAAGCGCTGCTTGTCGGAATATCGGCTCCCTCATGATAGAGATCAAGTTCCCAACAATTCGCCTAGAGATTTGATCTTATACATTGCCTGGCGCAGCGGCACCAAACCGCCGATAAGGTTATTTGCATTGAGATCACCTATTCCGCCTTTCCGGCGAGCGGCAAAGTCCGAAGACGAGGCTTCTTTCGCTCGCGGTTGATTGCCAGGCCTCCGCGCGATAGCCTCACACAATCGTCAAATTCGGGAGGCAGCCATGTCACGCTCAAACCCGCGTGCACAGCGCGCAGCGAGCGCTGAGGCGAAGCGTAGACGCGCCAAGCCTCGTGAGCTGACGGAGAAGGAAGCGTCGCAAGTGATTGCAGGAACGAGCTCGCGGACGACAAGCTCCGAGGACGCAAACCGCATCGAGGGAGATCCCGACAAGCCGATCATTCTTGGTCGCGTTTTCAACTCCACGGGCTCGGGGAGCTGACGGACGTCGGTCGCGTCGTCGCCTGAGGCAAAGAGTCGAGTGTCGGTCACGCTCCTGACCATGCGGAGCTTTGCGGAATGTTGACCCAAAGCACCGTGCGGCAAGCCCGCGCCTGAAGTTGCCGGCCGTGCCTCGCTTCGACCGCGTCGGCGAGCGCGCCGTTTAGGCGCTCGACCGAAAGGCAGTGGAGCTTAGGAAATCAATGACACATTATGGCAGCTAAAAGACGAAATCCGCGTGCATGAACGCCGTCAGAGTTTTGGGAATACCTACTTTCAAGTTGCGCGTGGGATATATCGAGCGAATGACGAAAGGTGGCGCGTGTGTGCGGCCTTAAGTGGGCTGCTTAAGAGTTCGATTTTCGAGGAAAAATCCTATCCGACTTACTAGACTTGGCACTTAATGTTCGTGCTAGCACGACCGGCACACTGCAGCGTCTGCCACGGCGGCGTGCAAGCGAATTCTCAAGCGGCTATCCAGCCCGCGTCGATCGTGGCGACGCCGGCGCAGGGCGACAATGCGGAGAAATGCGCTATACTTTTTGAACTCGATCAGGTGCCGAAGGAGACATCTCATGACCGACGGTAGGACCACGAAGGCGGAAACCGAGGCCCGTAAGGGTTCGCCAGCCGAGGCGAATCAGCCGGTCGATCTGACCGACCAGCAGTTGGAACGCGCCCTGGGCGGCGTCGCGGGTGTCCGGCAGGAGCAGCTTAACAACAAGTACCCAGAGAACATGAAATCGGAGAGCGGGAAATCCGAAGCCGACGAGATTGCTTCTGAGTCGTGATCGCAAGCGCGTGCCGATTGAAGCTCGGCCGATTCACGATTAGGGCCGCGTCGAGGCTCACTCTGCCCTAATGTGCCTTCAATCGGGGGCATCATCCGGGCGTGCTGCTCACGGGCAGCTTCCGCCCACTACGTCAGATCGTCGGCAAGCGCGGGAAAGCGCGCTGCAAGGCCCGTCCGCGATCGTCACCGGCGGCGCCGTCTTCATCGAGAGCCTGCTCTATCGGGCCGAAGGCGAGGCAGCGGCCGCGAGGCGCGCCACGTCGCTCGCGTCCTGGCCGACGCTCTTGCCTGAGTGGCTTGTGCCGCAGGAGGTGGCGAGGCGGCATCAGAGCGCGGGCCGATCCGCTCTCTCCACGGGCGCGCTCGCGCGCCATATGAGAACTTACGAGATCACAGAGCTTCGCTTCCACCTTGCACGGGCCGGGCTCCGAATCCACCGGGCCGTTGAGAACGGCGCGATGGTCGCACACCATCTCGTAGCGGCACTGCTCGCAATGATCGACAAGCTTCTTCCGATCGTCATCGAGGGACGCGCGATATGCGTCGCCTTCCATGATTCTCGCCGATCTCGTCTTCGAAGATGTTGCCCAGAATGCGCTCCGGCTGCGTCGATCCCGCCTGCGACGTGATGTTGCCATCGGGATGGACCACGATTCGCGTCTCGCCTGATCGGCTCCGATCGCGCGGCGGCAGGAAGGGCGCGCCGCGGCGAAAGCCCTCTACGGTGCGCCGCACCCGGTCCAGCACCGACACCCGCAACCGGCCGCCACGGCGCTGCCGGTGCTCGTACAGCCGAAACAAGGCCCGAACGGTTTCGTCGGCGGTCAAGGGCAGCTCGCCCGATGGCGCCCCTGCGGGCGGCGCCAGCATCGGGATGATGTTCAGCCACGAGGCGCCGATGCCATCAAGATGATCGTGGATCTCAGGCAGGTGCGCGCGGTTGTGCCGGCCCCAGCACCATGGCGACGCCGCAGGTGGCTCCGCGACCGAGCAGCTGCTCGAGGTTGCGCAGAACGGCGGCCTCGGCGTCTCGGCCGGCGCAGTCGACCCGGGCGCCCTTCTTGAAGTCCATGGACACGCTCAGCAGGAACCCTCGCGAGACCATGATGTCGAGCGTCGCGTTGAGCCGGTAGAGATTCGTCTGGACCGAATTGGCAAAGTGCTGCTGCTCCAGCGGCGCCTTGCCGAACACCTCCGCCTGGAGGTCCAGCACGTCCTTGACGTAGCGACGCGGCAGCAACGAGGGCTCGCCGCCGTGCCAACAGATAAAAGTCTGAGAGACGACGCCCTTGCGCTCGATCAGGTGCCGGCGATAGGCGGCCCGCCGATTCGAGCACCCGCCGCCATTGGCCGAGCGACATGCGCCGCCGGTCGTCGAGCCGATCCCACTCGTAGCAATAGCGGCAACGCAGGTTGCAGAGGGTCGACGCCTTGACCTGCCAGACGGTATGACTGGCCAGCTCAAGACTGCGATCAGGCGAGGAGCGCACGGCGCTCCGCTCGCCGGGCACCCCGGGCCCTCCATCTAGCTTACGGGACGAAGTCGTCCTCGAGGTCGTAGACGGGCATGCCCTTCCTCGGCTCGTCCTCCGAGTCGACCTTCAATTCGGTGGACTCCGGATCGAACGTTGGATCGGCAGCGATCTCGCTTGAGCCGACAACGTCCAGGTGCCGCTATCGCTCCGTGGCCGCGATTGGACAGCGGCGAATGCCAGCGGCCTTGCCCGGTTCTGAGAACGCTCAGCCAATGGCTGCGAACACCGGAAACCTATCGAGCAGCCAGTAGGCGAAGGCGGAGAGCTGGCCGCTGATCATCGCGGTTCCCATCAGGACCAACGCCGCTCCTGCGATCATCTGCAGCAGCCGCCCGATCCGACCGATCGCCTTCAACCGGGCGGTCAGAACGTCGGTGAATACGGTCGCAAGGATGAACGGCAGGCCGAGTCCGAAGGAATAGATCGTGAGAAGCGCAACGCCGTCCGCGACCGTGGACGAAGCGGCGCCGACGGTGAGGATGGCGCCGAGGATAGGTCCGATGCAGGGCGTCCAGCCGAACGCGAAGGCAAGCCCCAGCACATAGGCCGATGCTGGGTGGCCGCCCGGGAGCGACGCGCGAAAGCGCGCGTCGCGAAACATCCAGGACGGACGGAGCACTCCGATGAGGAAAAGCCCGAAGAGGATGACGATCGCGCCGCCGACGATGTTGAGCTCATAGCGATAGGTGATCAGTAGCTGGCCGAGCGCTGTCGCGCTCGCGCCGAACACCACGAAGACGGTCGAGAATCCGAGGACAAAGCAGATTCCGAGGCCGATCGCAGGCATCCTGAGGGCGATGACGTTGCCGCCTGGCTGCTCACCCAGCGGGCGGCCGGCCACATAGGAGACATAGCCCGGCACAAGCGGCAGCACGCAGGGCGAAAGGAAGGAGATCACGCCTGCCGCGAATGCGGTCAATATTCCAATGCTGGAGAGCTCGGGCATCAGTTGCGTTTGCTCGTCGAGTTCACTCGGGCCTGCTCGATCAGCCCTTGGAGCGTGGCGAGGTCCGTCGCCCCGCGCAGGATTTCCTCGCCGACCACGAATCCCGGTGTGCCGTTGATGCGAAGCGCCTGCGCCAGCTCCAGATTACGGTCGATCATGGCTTGGATAGCCGGGTCGGCCATGTCCGCCTGGAGCTGCTCGGTATCCAGGCCGACCTCTGCGGCGAGTCTGAGCGCCGCGTCCTCGTCGAGGGAGCCTTCGAACTGCATCAGAGCTTGGTGCAAAGGCGCATAGCGGCCCTGGCGATGCGCGGCCAGCGCCGCTCTCGCGGCATACGCCGAACCCGGCCCGAGGATCGGGAATTCCTTATAGACGATCCTGAGACGGGGTCCGCCGCCTGCGCCTCCGCCATCACCGGGGCCACCTGCCGGCAGTAGGGGCAGTTGTGGTCGAAGAACTCGACCAGCGTGACGTCGCCTTCGGGGTTGCCGCCGACTGGACTGTCCGGGTCGCGGAAGACCTCGTCGGCGCGACTCCGCATCATGGTCTGCGCCTCGCTCGCCTCGACCTCGCGCTGACGCGCGTCGAAGCCCTGCAAGGAAGCAATGACGACCTCCGGATGCTGAGGATGTAGTCGCGCACCCGCCGCTCGAATTCAGCCTGCGGCATATCTGTGGCGAGCTGACGCTCGGCTCGTTCCGCGCGGAAGCCCGGATCGAGCAGGTACCACGCGCCCGCAGCCCCGATCAGCAACAGTGCGAATGTCGACCAAAGCATGACTGACCAGCGTTTGCGGCTTTCCGTCATGAAGCTTCTCCTCCAGTCCGTGCGCCCTTTTGTGCGCCTCTTCGGCGCAGCCACCAGAGCGCTGCAGACGGGACGACCAGCCACTGGGCGAGCGGCGAGATTCCTGTCCCGATCAGCGGAAGCTCCGGCATCAGCTCCGTGTAGGCCCAGCTCCCCCGTATTTCCGTGTTGAGCCACTCGCTGAAGATCGTGTATGCGACGCCACCCGCGACCGCCGAGGCTGCCACGCTCCCAAACCGGCTATGCGGCCATCGCCTGTCCCCGACAAGCACTAGAGCCCAGAGCAAGGCCGTACCGGCGATCACGACGTCACCGCCCGTGCAGTGCAGCGTAGCAAAGGCGATCTCCCCGGCGGTGCCCTCGTACCAGATCGTGTAGAGCGGCAGCTGCGCAATTTCCCAAACGAGATTCCCCGCAGCGATGACGAGGAAATAGCGGCGCATCGCCGGAAGCCAGTCGCTGCTCGACGTATCGGTGACTGCGCTTGCCGCAGTTCGGTGCGTCGGCTCAAAGCCAGCCATCTTCAGAAGAAGCCTCGCACCCATCCCCACCAACTCTCAGGCTCATGTCCGTGCGGCCGATCGGGGTCGTTGGTGAGCGCGTTGACGAAGAGGACGAGATTGGTCGGCTCGAATCGGAGGCCGTGAAAGTTGGCGACGAGCATGCCGTTCCGGTCGATGACGTGCGTGACGACGCTGTGCAGCTGGAGCCCCTCATCGGTGAGCGTGAACTTGTGGCCGAACTGCTCGGCGAGCTTTCGGGTCATATCCTCCGGCTGATCCTGACCGCTTGTGAGAAAGGTCCAGTTCACCGGGTCAAGGCCATGGGCCGGGCCGTACGCCTTGAGCACGTCGGGTGTGTCCCCAGAGGGGTCGGTGGTGATGGTAACGAACTGCACCAGCTCCTTCATCGGCGTGACGTTCACCATCTCCTGGATCTCGGCGATACGCTCGGCGTGCAGCGGGCATACGTCCGGACAGCCGGCGTAGATGAAGTGGAGCACCACCACTTTGCCGCGGAAATCCGCGAGGCCGACTGGGCGTCCCTTGGCGTCCTGGAGCGCGAAGTCCGGAGCCTGCTCGTCCATCTTCTGGAAGAACTCTTCCCTCTCGAAGAGCTGGTTCTGCAGCTCTTCGAGGGAATGAGCGCGCAAAGCCGCCGGCGCGAGCGCGGCCCAGATCAGGCATGCGACAAGAATTGCCCGTCGCGCGTTCATGATACCTCCTGAACGGCCGCGGAACGGATCGCATCGCCGTTTCGCCGAACGTCGAAGCCCGGCGGGATGGCACGAACGACTCGGCCCCGCGACCTCCCTCCTGCGATCAACCGGAGTTGCCGGGCTCATCCATCTGATTCGGCGCTTGCTGATCTTCGGTCATGGCCTGCATCACTTGGGTACAGGCCTCCATCATCTTGTTCATCTGCGCCATCATGCCCATCATGCCGCCATCGCTCATCGTGCCCTCGTCCATCATCATCGGGCGCTGGTTGGAACTGTCGGAGTCTTGGGCATAAAGAGCCGGTGCGGCGGCGAGCCCAGCGGCAAGTACGGCTGCCAGGGCAAATCGTTTGCTGAGCTTAGACATCGTTCGTTGTCCTTTCTTGGCTTGCTTCGGGTTGTCGTTCAGTGGTGGTGGCCGGCGACCCGTCCGGTTCGACGGCCGCCACAGGTGGTGACGGGAGAGCTTCCTGGCCGGGATCGGACGCTATCTCCCGAAGCTTGTTATCGGAGACTCCAGTTGCTCCGGTGGACGCGGCATCTGTCGAGCACGCCCGCCCGCCCATCCGGTTCATGCAGAGCCCGAGCGCGCACATCGCAGCACAGGGCAGGACCGCGATGAGCAGTGGCGCTATGCCGGCGGCGACGAGCCAGCCCCAATTCAGCGCGAGCGCGGCAGCAAGCGCAATTGCGGCAAGGACGATGATGCCGCGCCTGCCGCCGAGATAGTAGCGGAGCGCATACAGCCAATCCGTTCCGAGCGCGGTTTCAGAGGTTTCGCGTGACGGCGTGGTCATTGACCTGCTCCTTTCTCGGGCGGACCGACGAACTCCCGGATGAAGGCGAGCATCTCGGGGGCATCCCATTCAGCCGGGCCGACAAGACGGCCAAGCTCGCGGCCTTCGCGGTCGACCAGCAGGGTTGACGGAATGCCGACGATCCCGAGCTGGCGCATCGCGGCCGCGCTGTCGTCGATATAGACGGCGAGCTTCTCGATCCCGATTTCGCTGTAGAACTTGTTGACGACATCCACGCCGGCGCGGTCGATCGACAGGGCGACCACTTCGAAGTTGGGCCCGCCAAGCTCCGATTGCAGCCGGTCGAGCGTCGGCATTTCCTTTCGGCAGGGCCCGCACCACGTCGCCCAGACATTGAGAAGCAGCACCTTGCCGCGGAAGTCGGCGAGTCCGACGGCAGCACCATCCTTGTCGCGGAAGGTGACTTCGGCCAGCGTCTTCGGCTCATCGTGCATCACGAAATTCTGCGGCGCCTCGGCCGCAGACGTGGGCCGGACGAAGGCAAGCATCGTGGCAATAAGGGCTGAAGCGACTGACTTCATGATTGCAGCCCCCCGTCCGCGCGCCGCAGTCGCCGAACCAGCGGCAGGATGACCTCTTCGAGAGCCTGCGGGGTCACCGGCCCGATGTGCTTGTAAGCGATGCGACCGTCGGCGCTCACCACAAAGGTCTCGGGCACGCCGTAGACGCCGAAGTCGATGCCGACGCGGCCGTTGATGTCGGCGCCTGTCCGCGTGTAGGGATCGCCGAGCGTATCGAGCCACTCGGCGGCATCGTCGGGCCGGTCCTTGTAGTTGAGCCCGTGCAGTGGGACGGCTCCGCTCGCCGCAAGCTGCATGAAAATCGGATGCTCGTCGCGGCAGGCCGTGCACCAGGATGCAAAGACGTTGACGAGCGAGACTTCGCCCCGAAGGTCGTCGCTCGACAGGCCGAGCGCTCGCCCCTTGACCGGCGGAAGAGCGAATTGCGGCACCATCCTCCCGATCAATGCCGAAGGGATCACGCTTGCGTTCCGCGTGAGGCCCCAGGCGAGCACGCCGGTCAACGCTGCGAAGCCGGCGACCGGGGCGACATGGAGCAGCCGACGGCGCGACAATCCGGCGTCGGGCGTAGAGGTATCGGCACTCATTGCATCCGCACGTGTGAGCTGCCGGGTCATGGCACGTGGTCTCCTCCTTGCCGCCCTCACTCGGTGGCATAGACGCTCGGCGTCTCGCCGCTCTTCGAGATGGCGTAGATGGTGAAGGGGCCCGTCTTGCTGCCGCTCATGCCGGGCGAGCCTGTCGGCATCCCCGGCAGGCTGATCCCGGCGATGTCCGGCCGCTCGCTGAGGAGCCTGTTCAGCGTGTCCAGCGGCACGTGGCCGTCGACAACATAGCCGTCGATGAACATCGTGTGGCAGCCTTGGAAGCTCTCCGGAACGCCGGCTTTGCGGCTGATCTCGGCAAGATCGAAAGTCGGCTTGACCTCTACCTCGAAGCCGTTGGCGCGCAGGTACTCGGCGTAGCCCTCGCAGCAGCCGCATTGCGGGCTCTTGTAGAGGGTCGCCTGGCGCATCTCTTCGGCATGCGCCGTGACGCTTCCGGAAAGCAGGAGAGAGATGATTGCGAGGATTCGGATCATTGCAGCGTTCCTTTCACCAATGGGACGGGTTTCGGTTTCAGCATTCCTCTTCAACGAGCCGCTCAAGCTCGTCGATGCTGGAGAAGATCACGGAGAACCGGTCGCCCATCATGCCTGCGCCGACGATGACGGGCTTGCCCGGCTCCGGCCCGGTGGCGCGGCTGTCCACCTTCAGCCGGACGTTTGACTCCCAGAGCGGCGTCTCGGTCCCGTCCGCCGTGGTGACGAAATAGCTGTCGCCGCAATGGCGGATCGCCGACACCTGTACGCTTTCCGGTGCACCCGAAAGTGGCTCAGGCTGCTGGCCGCGCGCGTACTCGAAGGGAACGAGGCTCTGCTCGACGACGGCCTCCGCCCCCTCCGGCGCCATGGCATGCTCGAGGAACGCAATCAGGTCAGCCCGCGCGCGGTCGTCGTCGATTCCGCGAAAGACCATATAGGTGTCCGGCACCATGGTGCGCGGGTCGGCGACCCAGGCGTTGAGGGTGATCTCGTCCCAAGCGAAATCGGCTGACTTCAGTCCCTGCGAATAGCGCATGAAGCTATCGGTCTTGCCGGCGGCGCTGCCCCAGAGGCCCGCGAGGCTCGGCCCGGTCAGGTGCACGCCCGGTTCGAGCGAATGGCAGGCGACGCAGGCCCGATAGACCTCGCCGCCGCGCTTCGCATCCTCCTCGGCAGCGACAGCGCCGCCCGCTGCGACCACGAGGCCGGCCAAGGAATAGACAAGGCGCGCGCTCATGTTCTCTCCCCTGCGTCAGCCACGCGAATGACCGCCATCATGCCGCTCTCCAAGTGCTCCAGGATGTGGCAGTGGAACATCCAGTCGCCGGGATTGTCGGCGACGAACGCGATCTCCACGCCCTCGCGCGGCGCCATCAGAACCGTGTCCTGCCACTCGCGGAAGCGCGTCGGTGTGCCGTTCCGGCTCACCACCCGGAAGGAGTGTCCATGCAGGTGGATCGGATGATGCCACGCCGTGTCGTTGCTGAGCGCAAGCACGTAGGACCGCCCCCTCTGCAAGGTCAGCACCGGGTCCATGACGTGTCCGGTGGCGCTGACGCCGTTGACGGTCCAGATTCCGTCGTGCGTCATGCCGCGCATATCCATGGAGCCGCCGCCCATCATGCCGCGGCCCATCATGTCGCCCATCATTCCCCCGGACATGCCGCCCATCATCCCTCCCATCATGCCGCCCCCGAACGTCACCTGGTGGCGCTCGGCGCCCGCGATGTCCGGCTCAGGCATGGTATTGGCCGCAAGGGCGATCGGCGTCTCGGGCGGGCGAGGACGAAGCGGTGTGGCTTCGTAGACAATGTCGACGAGGCGGTACGCGAGACCGTCGTAGAAGCTGTCGACAACGGTGAAGCGCTCGCCGGGCTCGCCGGCCATGTCTAGGATGAGGTCCACCCGCATGGCGGGGCCTAGAATCACGCGGCCGTCCGGCACGTCGTGCGGCTCAACCGGCTGGCCGTCATAAGCGATGACGACCGGCCGATGGCCTGCGAACTCCAGTCCGAAGATGCGGGCATTGGCGGCGTTGATCAGCCGCAGGCGCAACCGCTCGCCGGAACGAACCGCAAAGGTCTCGGGGACGCGGCCGTTGACGGTGACGGTGTTGCCGAGCCGGCCGCTCATGCCCATGTCCATGGGATTGCCGAAGCTGTCGCTGATCTGCGCGTCCGGCAGCAGGCGCCAATCGTCGAGCACCCATGTTACGTCGCGGTCGACCGCGATCGGCTCGCGCTCTTCGACGATCAGCGGACCGTAGAGCCCGCGCCCGACCTGCTCGAAGCCGCGTTGATGCGGATGGTACCAGTAGGTACCGGCATCCGGCACGTCGAACTCGTAGACCAACGTCTCGCCCGGCGCGATCGGCTTCTGCGTGAGGTGCGGCACGCCGTCCATGGCGTTCGGCACACGCAGCCCGTGCCAGTGCACGGTGGTTTCCTCGTCGAGGCGGTTCTCGACGGCGACTCTGAGGCGGTCGCCTTGACGGACCCGCATCTCCGGGCCCGGCACGATGCCGTTATACGCCCAGATCGCGGTCGCCGGGTGGTCCCCGCCAACCAACAGCGCCCGCCCCGGACCCGCGACGATATGGTACTCGCGAGCAGCCAAGGCACGCGTCGGTGCCCCGAAGCCCAGCGTCGATACGGCAAGCGCTGACCCTCCCTGGAGAAGCGCTCGCCGAGAAAAGCGATAGCTCGATTGGTTGTTCACTCTCGACCCTACCGAGTTGATTCCGGTCGCTTGACAGGTCCGGCAGCTGTGCCGGTGAGCGGTCGACCCGCGCGCAAGCAAGGCGCGCGGCGCAGTCAGACGCGGATATCGGCCGCATTCAGCGGCCGCTACCGCATCAGACGAGACCGCTGGATCTGGGAGGGTAAGGGTCGGGCAACGCTGTCCGCCCGGCTGGGAACGAAGATGGCATCAAAGCCACGCCCTTCGAACCCGGGGCTGCATCGACGGCTGCTTTTTCAGGAACCACGGCCAGCCCGGGTACCGTGCATATTGGGGGGCAAGAAGCCGGGCCTTCGTCGTCCCCACCGGGGCAGCTCTTGCAGCCGCTATCGGCCATCGTGCCCATGTCCGACGACATGGTCATCTTCATCGACATGTCGCTTGCCTGGACAACGGACAGGCCCATTCCCGCCGCCACGAAGACGGTGAGTAGAAGCAGAACGAGCTGTCGAGCGGGAAGGCGCATCGCACGGACAATGACGCTGGAACGTGCCGTTGGCAAGGGTCGTCACGGATGTGTGACGATCCGACGCCGCGAACTCAGGCTTCCCCGGGCGGGTCGTCGCGCTTGCGAAGCTGAGACGCACCCGGCCTAGGCGCCGGAGAAGCGTAATCGGATGCGTGGCCGCAACCGCCTGACGACGCGGTAGGCAAGGAGCAGCGCAACGATTGCCGCGTAGATGATGGGCTCCATCGTCCAGGACTTGACCACCAGCAGGTAATGAACAGCCGCGGCTGCGGCTGCCAAGTAGACCCAGCGGTGCAGCCGCGACCATGCCGCCCCGCCGAGGCGCCGAATCATCACATTGTTGGAGGTGATGGCGAGCGGCACGAGGATCGCGAAGCTCAACATGCCGATCGTAATATAGGGGCGCTTCAGGATGTCCGCAAAAATTGCGCTCAGGTCGAGCACCTGGTCGAGGACCAGGTAGGTCGTGAGGTGCAAGAGCGCGTAGTAGAAGCTGAGCAGCCCGATGGCGCGGCGGTAGCGCAACAGATTGATGCCGGCGAGGTCGCGCAGCGGCGTGACGGCAAGCGCCGCAATGAGAAAGCGCAACGCCCAGTCGCCGAGCGATCGCTCCAGAACCTTCAACGGGTCGGCGCCGAGCTGATCCATGACTCCGAAATAAAAGGTCCACACCGCCGGCGTCAGACCGAGGAGGTAGATCGCCCAGCGGATGAGGCGCGTTCGGTCGAACGGGCGCCTTCGCGGCGCGGCTGTTGTGCTGGCCGGCGGCATGTCAATAATACTTGCTGAGGTCCATGCCGGCGTAAAGGCCGGCCACCTGCTCCGCGTACCCGTTGAAGAGCAGCGTCGGCTGCCGCCCGGCGAACAGGCCGCCCGTTCCGATCCGGCGCTCCGTCGCCTGGCTCCAGCGTGGGTGATCGACCTCGGGATTGACGTTCGAGTAGAAGCCATATTCGCGCGGGTTCTGCCGGTTCCAGGAAGTGATGGGCTGTTCCTCCACGAGATGGATGCGCACGATCGACTTGATGCTCTTGAAGCCGTATTTCCACGGCACGACCAGCCGGATGGGCGCGCCGTTCTGGTTGGGGAGCGTCTCGCCGTAAAGGCCGACCGCGAGGATGGTGAGGGGATGCATGGCTTCGTCAAGCCGCAGCCCCTCCACGTACGGCCACTCCAGCGGCTGGAAGAGCCCGCGCTGGCCGGGCATCTCCTCCGGCCGCACCAGCGTCTCAAAGGCGACGTATTTGGCGCTGCCGAGCGGCTCCACGCGCTTCAGCAGGTCCACCAGCGGAAAGCCGACCCAGGGGATCACCATCGACCAGCCTTCCACGCAGCGGAGGCGGTAGATGCGCTCCTCGAGCGTTACCGATGCCAGGATGTCCTCGAGGTGGAGGGTGACGGGGCTGGCGACGAGCCCACCAACGTCCACCGTCCAGGGCTCGGTCGTCAGCGTATGGGCGTTGGCCGCGGGGTCGCCCTTGCCTGTGCCGAACTCGTAATAGTTATTGTAGCTGGTGACGTCGTCGAGCGACGTCGGCTCTTCATCAGTGGAGAAAGGACTCCTCGCCGCATCGAGCGTCGCTGCGCCGGCCGGAGACGACGGCAGTGCGGCCGACAACGCTACGGCGCCAGCGCCGGCAAGAAGCGTGCGGCGGTTGAGATAGACCTCGCGCGGCGTGATCTCGGAGGAACGAATGTTGGGCGGGTGGTGGATCAGCATTGGCGCAAGCTCCCGGAGAATCGAATAGATCCTATCCAGCGGCGAGACAGTTCCCGAGAGCTGCCTTTCGGGACAACTCAATTCGGATCAACTGCTCATTCTCGGGCCGTGATAGCAGATTGGTCAAAAGGGCAAGACACGGGTGTGTGATGTTCCGACGCCGGACAGCGCAGGAACTCCAACACCTAATCAGCCAGCCGCCGAGTACGCATCTGGCCAGCAGCGGCAAGGGGACCATCACGCCGCGAACGGCTGCGACGGCCTGGTCCGCAGCGGCGCGGCGAAGCCAGGACCCGCTTTCGTCCGCGCGGCCCGACGCCTCCGGGTGCGCCAGCGGGTCGCCGTGCCCATCGCGCCCATCAGCGCCTCGATCATGCAACGCGCGGCGCAGAGCCCGGCGTCGGGGATCGGCCATGCGCGGGGGACATCGGACATGATGATGTGCTCAGTGCGTTCCTGGCCGCATCGCCGGAGAAGAACGGCTCCCAAACGACTCCGATATGCCCCATCTGATAAGCCGAGAGATAGCCAGCGATCGGAAAGCCAAAGAAGCCGAGCGCAATGATCGGCATCCGTTAAGCAAGCTCGACGGCGAGTACGTCCAGCCGGGCGGCACCGTGCTCTCGTCCATCATGCCCTCGCGGCTCATGCCCGGCATCATCGGGACGAGCACGGAGTGGGCGATGGCAATTGCGCCGACGATAGTATCGTTCATGCAGGCAGCCCCGCTCGGGGTCCAGAAGAGTAGCGGCGCGAACAGGAGCCAGAGGCCGACCACGGTCGTCCCCCATTGGGCCCAGGCGAAGCGCGGTGACAGCGCGAGAGTCCCGAAGAGCATCAGCAGAAGGCCGCAGACGATACCGCTCCAGCCGGTGAGCGCATTGCGGAAGGCGGGATCCCGGAGGGAGCGCTCCCGGCTGATATCCCGGACCGTTCCGGCGGCAGTCGTATCGAATAGCACGAACTGGAAAGGGCTCGTCAGCAGCAGACGCCGAGCGCGAAGACCGGGAAACGCGCCCACAGCATACCGCTGCGCATGGCCGCCATGTCGGCTATGCCCTACCGTAATCGATGAGGTCATTCTCCCGCCGAATGGGTCGACGATCGTGGTTTATGCGTCGCACGCCTGGTATAGTCATGGCTTCCGAGGCGACTGTTGCGCCGGCGGCTTTCGCTTCTTGGCAGAACAGGGTGATAGCCAAACCGGTGCTTGCCAAGGCCGTCCAAACATCAGAATCAAATCAAAGCACCTGAGGCATGAGCTCGGTGACGTACTCGCGCCGGGAGGCAAGCCATGCGTCCAAAGGATGGCAGAACGCGAGCGCTCGACGTGAAAACGAAGCAAGCCGTAAAGAAGCCAGCCTCACCTCACGTGCCGCTGGAAAAGACCCTTGAGGCGCGCCGGCGTTACCCGGCCTCCGAGCGGCGCATGCAGATGGTGGAAGCTGCCGCCTTGGTGCTGGCGCGCGACGGCTTCGAGGTTTCCACGCGCGATCTGGCGGTGGCCATGGGCGTCACTCAGGCGCTGATCTACCGCCATTTCGGCTCCAAGGAGCAACTGATCGAGGCAACGCTCGATCACGCGCTCGGCGGCGGCGTTGCGCCCGGACGTCCGCCCGATCTCTCCGACCCGGAGCGTAGCCTCGAGGACAGGCTGACATCGTTCTATTGCCGCATGGTCGCGACGGCCACCGAAAGTCGCATGCGGCTCTTCATTCGCGCGGGCCTCGACGGCCGAAGCTGGCCAAAGCGGCGCGGGGCGGTGCTTACGACGAAGGTGTTCGAGCCGATCATCGAGTCGCTGCGTCGTGAAGCAGGCCTAGCGCTGCCTCCTGATCCGCCGCTCATGCGCGGCGAGCGCGAGCTCGCGATGATGCTGCATGCGTCCATAGTGTTCCTGAACATCCGCCGGCACGTCTACGGCATGCCCATGCCCGAGAGCCTCAACGACATCATCGCGCTCTACGTGCGCACATTCCTTACAGGTGCGCTGCCGGTGCTAAGGGCTCTGCATCAGGGCGGCGAGGCGAGCCTGACGCTTCCCATTCTCGCCCCTTCGGCGCGGCGTGTCAGCGCGTCTGATCGGCGAGGAACTTCCAGTAAGTGAAGGTGAAGTCGCGTTCCGTCCGGTTGGCATGACAGGAAAAACAGCCGTCGAAACTGGCATCCTCCCGGCGGGTGCCGTCGGGGTTGAACCAGGCATATTCCCAGTTGCCGTTCGCCGTCTTCCATTCCGCATTCTTCTGCATGACAAAGAGGTTGGTGACGGGATCCTGC
>CAZARE010000024.1:0-3933 GCA_964487455.1 uncultured Propylenella sp. | reverse complement strand
TGCCGCCATGAGGCCGCGATGAAGGCCAGAATGGCGACGAGCAGCAGAAGGACGACAACGAGCGCGAGGGCGGTCTGGTGCGCCACGAAGAACACCGGCGACCACGCGAAGTTGATAGCGAGCTGCGCCCACCAGAGCTTTATCGACATCCCGGCGCGATCGCGACGCCAGAGGCGCCAGCCCGCGATGGCTATCAGAACGTAGAGGACCGTCCAAACCGGCCCGAACACCCAACTCGGTGGATTGAAGGCAGGCTTGGCGAGTTGGGCATACCACTCGCCCGGCGCGGTCAGGTAGCCGAAGGCGAGACCGCCCCCGACGACAAGGATCAGGAAGAAGCTCAGCGCAGCGCGGTCACTCACCATGAATCGGCTCTCCGACCCTTTTCCGAGCTCGCTCCTTCAAATGCAGGATTGCGAACCCGACCGACAATCGGCGTGTCCAGGCGAGTTTACGTTGCCGGGACTGCTGAAGGTCACGCTCCGCAAAGTGCCTGCTCGAAAAGCGGGTACGCTGATCCGCAATCCCTCCACGGGCGAGATGATCGCGGGACCTACCAAACCCGCAAGTGTGCGGGCCAAGACAGATCGTTCCAATCGTCCCAATCATCCTCTGCACATGGGCGCTTCGACTCCGCGGCCACCCGGCGCCGCAATAACATTTCAGCAGGGCGCATCGCGGGTGTATGAAATCCGCCGGCTTTCGCCGACGATTCAGCACAAGTCCGGGTTCAGGAAGGACCAACCTCATGACATTTTCCATCTATCAAGCCTCCGTTCCCGTCTACAGCCGACGGCTCGAAGCTCTATCGGCAATTCTCGACAAGGCCGCTGCCTACGCTTCGGAGCGCAAGATCGATCCGGTAGTGCTCATCCAAGCCCGCCTCTATCCTGACATGCTGCCACTGGGCCGTCAGGTTCAGATCGCCTGCAGCCACGCGGTGCGCGGCTCCGCGCGCCTGTCTGGCGCCGAGCCGATGAGCCTCGACGACAAAGCGACTTCATTCGACGACCTGAAGGCGTTGATCGTCAAGACGCTCGATCTTCTAAGGAACGTCGATGCCAAGACGATGGAGGGGATGGAGGATCGCGACATCACTTTTCCCGCGGGCGATCGCAAGATAACTCTCAAAGGCGCAGACTATCTCCTGCACTTCTCGATGCCCAACTTCTATTTCCATGTCACCACTGCATACGACATTCTTCGGAGCAACGGATTGGCGATCGGCAAGGGCGATTTCATGGGTGAGGCGTAAAGGATTCGGCGCGGCATTCGACCCGAACCTCCCGCGGTCACCGGATCGACATCAGTAGAGCCTTTGGAAATCTTATCCCAAAGGTCTTCGGCAAGTCCTCATCACCATCGCGCTGGCGGAAGGCCAATGAGAAAAATGAAGCCGATGGTTCCGCCGATGAACTTGAGCACGTATCTCCCCTTGAGTGGTCCTTGACGAACGCCCGGCCCGTTGGTTGGTTTCCTGAATGTTCGTCAGGCTTCTCAACGGTCATTCGCCGACGGCTTCGCGTCCCTCCTCGATATGCTCCTCCGCTTCCTCGGCGTCTCCGGGCTCCGGTTTGTTGCCGTCCTGAATGGCGGCCGCTTGTGGCTGGTGGCAGAGCTCGACAAGGATCGGGTAGTGATCGGAGCCGATATCTTCCAGTCGCCGGAATTCGGCGAGCGTCCATTCCTCCGAGGCGAAGAGATGATCGAGCGGCCATTTCAAGAGCGGCCAGTCAGCATTGAACGTGGCATAGAGGCCGCGTCCGATGCGCGGATCGAGCATGCCGCTGATTTCCTGGAACAGGGTCGTGGTAGACGACCATGCGACATCGTTCAGGTCGCCGGCCACGATGGCCGGGCCGGGGCTTGCCGCGGCTTCCTTCGCGACAACGAGCAGCTCGGCATCCCGCTTGTCCGTATCGTCGCCGGGGCGCGGCGGCGAGGGATGGACGGCCCACAAGGAGAATACGGTGTCGTCTGGCAGCGCCACCCGCGTGCGGATCGACGGGATATCGTCGTCGAGGAGGTATCGAACTTCGCCGTCCGTCAGCGAAAGCCGGGAATAGAGGCCGATGCCGTAGGTGTTGGATCGTGGTTCGAGGATCGTCCGAGGGTGGGTTCTCGCGAGCCCTCCCACCTCCCGTGCCCACCACCGATCGATTTCGGTCAGCAGGATGATGTCCGGATCGGCCTGCTCGGCAAGGTGCAGCAAACCCTTCGAATTGCGGTTCTCCTGGAGCACGTTTGCCATGAGGAACCGAACGCGTTGTTTGTCAGCGCAAGCATTGGCCGCGATCATTTGCTGCGGCCAGATCAGGGTATAGGGCAGGATCATCCACACCTGCCACGCAAGGGCGGCGAGGGAGACTGCTGCCACGACGACCGCTCCCGTGCCGTCCCGTCGGGCCCACCAGTAGACAAGCAGGGCGACGATCAGCACCGCGGCGATCTGCAGCCGCGGAAAGTCCAGGACCCGAATCCACCACTCGTCCGTCTCCACGAAGGCGAGTGCAGTGAAGGCAGACATGAGAAGGCAGAGGCCGCCGGCGGCGCGGCCAACCCACAGTATCACGGGCTGTTTCTCGCTTCGCCAGGGATCGATGTCTCCCGGTCGAGATAGGACCGGACGTAGACCATCCCCACGATTGTCATCACCACGGCCGCGATCGGCGTAGCCAACGCGAGGCCCAGGATGCCGAAGAGGACTCCGAAGAGAAGCTGTGCGGCGATTACGAGCGCCGGCGGTAACGATACCTTCTCTTGCTGGATGAGCGGCGTGACTACGTAGCTCTCCAGCGCCTGCACCCCGAGATAGACGGCGAGCACAATCAACAGCGTGGTTCGTCCTTCAGGCAGGGCGAGGAGCAGCGCCGGCGCGATCGCGATGATCGGGCCGATGTTGGGGATGAAGGCGAGCAACCCGGCGATCAGACCAAGAGCGAAGGCGAGCGGCACGCCTGCGAGCCATAGCCCAAGTCCCGTCAGCACGCCGACAACCGTCATAGCAAAGAGCTGAGCCGACAGCCAGTTGCGCAGGGTAGCGACCGTTGCGCGCAGCACATCGTCCCCGCGCTCGCGTATCGAAGGCGCCAGGAGCATCGTGAGGCCGCGCTTGTAAACACCCGGGTCGAGCGCTCCGTAGAGGCCGATAAAGAGGATGATCACCGCGTTTCCCAGCGCGCCGAATGTCGACGATACTGCCGACATGGCCGCCGTCCGGCCTTCCGATGACGCCAAGGTCGAAGGCGTGAGGTGATTAAGAAGGCTGGGTCCCCAGGAGTACTGCTCGACGCGCTCGCGGAACGTGTCGAAGGCTTCTGGTAACCGCCTGGCCAGCTCGTCGATCTGCTCCGCGACCGCGGGTGCGACCGCCACTCCGAAAGCGGCAAACGTTACGATCACGCCGAGCAGGAACAGTCCGACGCCCCAACCGTCGCGAATGCCGAGCCGGGCCGCGATCCAGCTACCGCCACCGTGCAGCAGGACCGCTAGGAGAATCCCTGCGAACACGATCAGCAGGACGTCCGGTGCGACGAGCACCAGCGCCGCCAGACCGGCCATCAGTATGAGCAATGATATCGTGCGTCGCGTCATGGTCCCCAGCCAGGTCATCTAACGGATCCAGGACGGGTCGGTTGCAACTACAGGATTTCGGCAGCCCGCGCGAACTGCCCTCGTCTGGAATTGCAGCGGTTCCGCGGAACGGACTCTCGACGCCAGAGACACGGAGCAATTTTCCTGCGATTGGCATCGCAGCATTGTTCACCTGAGCAGCGAAATCCGACGCGGAGGCGGCCCCTGGTTCGGCGATCAACGGACAGCGGCGCGGAACCAAGTATCGACCGTATAGTTGTCTACCCTTAATGGGAGGCATGGCTAGAAGACCGACCGATAAACGAGGGGGCTCAAACAGCAAGCCCAAAGCGTCGAAGC
>CAZARE010000023.1:0-14037 GCA_964487455.1 uncultured Propylenella sp. | reverse complement strand
CATGATGGAATTCGCCCGGGAGGGGGCAAAGCGCTTTCCCCCGGACGCGGCGCTCTACATCCGCCCGATGTATTGGGCAGAGAGGGGCGGTTTCATGTCGGTGCCGCCTGACCCGGAATCGACGCGCTTTCTGCTCTGTCTTTACGAAACTCCGATGCCGTCTCCGTCAGGGATGTCGATCACCGTCTCGCCCTATCGCCGTCCTACCTTCGAGTGTATGCCCACGGACGCCAAGGCTGGCTGTCTCTACCCGAACAACGGCCGGGCGATCCTGGAGGCCCGATCGCGGGGATTTGACAATGCCCTCGTGCGCGACATGCTCGGAAATGTTGCCGAAACGGGAACCTCCAACGTCTTCATGGTCAAGGATGGCGTGGTGCTGACGCCGATACCCAACCGCAGCTTCCTCAACGGAATCACGCGGCAGCGCGTGATTGCCCTTCTGCGGCACGCTGGAGCGGCGGTGGAAGAGAAAGCGCTCACCGTCGAGGACTTCCTCGATGCGGACGAGATATTCTCGACCGGGAACTACTCCAAGGTCGTTCCGATCACACGGCTTGAGGACCGCGTGCTGCAGCCCGGTCCAATGCACGCCAAGGCGCGGAAGCTCTATTGGGAATGGGCCCACGCCTGAGGCACCGGTGATCCTGGCGTCCGGCCAACGCCCTCACTACGATTTTGCGGAGGATGAAATGCGTGTCGCTGTCTTAATCCTGAGCGCAGCACTGATGCCTGCGGCAAACTCGGCCATCGCCGACCCGATCACCGGCCTGATAGATAGCTTCTTTCACTATCGCGAGCCTGCGCCGCCTATCAGTGGGGATTGCGCATCGATCTCCGCCGCCATCGGCCCGCAGAATACCTGGTATGGCGAATTCTCCGGAAGGTACCTCGGCCACTTCGAGCGCTATCAGTCCCATTCGGCACGGGGTTGCTTCGACTCCGAGATCGCTTGCCGGATATGGCAGCATCAGTCACTCACCTACGCCTCGGGGCCGGTTCTCTACATGACCTGCCGGCGAGGATCCTAGCCGCCGGCTCAGTCGGCGCCGTCGCTCCGCTGGCCGACCGCGTCGGGAAGCGGCGGTACTGCTTTCAGGTAGGCGGCGATGGCTTGCAGATCCTCTTCGGGGAGGTGCGCCAGCTCCCTCTGGACAAGCGCCATGTTACCCCCGAGCGTGTCGAATTCTGGCGTGAAGCCGGTCTTGAAGGCATCGACGATCTCGCCTTCCGACCAAGAGAGCCCCTCCGGGTGGGATGTGATATTGGGAATGGTCCCGCTGCCCTCGGGATTGGGCGCGCCGGCAAGCCACGCCTCCAATGTCAGCCCTCCCAAAGCGTTGCGAGGGGTGTGACACTCGCCACAATGCCCGGGCCCCTCGACAAGGTATTGTCCGCGGCGCACCGACTCCGATGAGTCAGCCAAAGTTAGAACGGGCTCAGGCGAGAGGTAGAGCCGCTTCCATACGCCGACTCCACGCCGGATATTGAATGGGAAGCCGAGATCGTGCCCGCGCGTCTGGTTCGAGACTGCCGGGAGCGTGTCGATGAATACCTTCAAGTCGACCACGTCCTGCACCCGCATGCGGATATAAGACGAGTAAGGGAAGGACGGGTAATAGTGCGCGCCTTCCGGCGAAACGCCGCGCATGACCGCGTTGACGAAGTCAAGCGTTTCCCAGCCGCCTATTCCGGTCTCGGGGTCCGGGGAAATGTTTGGCACCCGAAAGGTGCCAAAATCCGTTTGGAGCTCGCGACCGCCTCCAAGCCGGAGCATTTCGTCGCCTTCGGCGTTAGGCGCGGCGTGGCAGGAGGCGCAACCCGCAGCGTAAAATATACGCTCGCCGTTGGCGACGTCGGGTTCGCTCGCGGGAAGCTGTGCTGCGGAGAGCGGTTCAGGCGCGGTAATGAACCAAGCGAGGGTGGCCCCGACAATCGCCAGAACGACGAGAGCGGCTACCCCCCGACGCAGCATCAGTTGTCAGAAAGCCGATAGGTCTCGTGGCAGCCGCCGCAGGTTCTTCCGATCCCGCCCATGACTGCTTGCAGTTCCTCAACGCTTTGCGGGTCTGCTTCCAGTGCAGCGTCACTCGCCTGCTGGAACTCGGCAAGAATCGCATCAAAGCCGGCCCGGTCTTCCCATATTCTCGGGCTGGCCCGGGTGTCGCCCTGATCGGAGCCTTCGGGGAAATAATCACCGAAGGAGTAGGCGACCGCGTTGAAGTTGCGGAGCGCAGCCTGTGCGACTGCCGGGTGGAACGGTATTTCGCCCTTGATCATCGCCTGAGCTGCCCCGGCTGCCCCGCCGTTCGACCGCATGAGCTTCTGGCGCGTGACAAGCGGATCGTCAATCGCGAGGGCAGCCGTCGTAGCGATACCCACGGAAACAGCCAATCCTGCAAAGAGCAACCGACGCATAGTATCCTCCTGAATTGTACCCCGAGCGATCAGCACGGCGGACTGCACATCCACCCCACAGAGACTCGAAGCCCCATGTTGAAATAACATGGCGCTGCCCCTGAGCCACGGGCGCGTAGCAACAGAAGAGGAACACGGACAAACACAATCGCGCGAGCGCTGGAGGCCCCCGTTCGGCGACGCCGAAGAGAGCTGCCCCGGCATCTCCGGGGGCAGCTCTCAGGACTGATCAGGCGCTCTCGTAGAGCTCGGCTACGTATTCCCAGTTGATCAGGTTGTCGAACCAGGTCTCAAGGTACTTCGGCCGGGCGTTGCGGTAGTCGATATAGTACGAGTGTTCCCATACGTCGACGCCGAGAAGGGGCTTGCCGCCGTGGACGAGCGGGTTCTCGCCGTTCGGTGTATTCATCACGACGAGCTTGTCGCCTTTCTGCGCCAACCACGCCCAACCGGAGCCGAACTGAGTCTTGCCGGCATCGATGAACTTCTCGCGGAACTGGTCGAACGATCCAAGATCCGAATTGATTTGCTCGGCGAGCTTACCCGGCGGCTTGCGTCCGCCGCCCTTAGGCTTCATCCACTTCCAGAAATGCAGGTGGTTATAGTATTGACCTGCCTGATTGAAGAGTTTGGGATTGTCGGAATAGCTTTTCTTAACGATCTCTTCGATCGAGAGCGAAGCGTACTCGGTGCCCTCGATCATCGGGGACATGGCGTCGAGATAGGCCTTGTGGTGTTTGTCGTGGTGATATTCCAAGGTCTCCGCCGACATGTGCGGCGCAAGTGCGTCATAGGCGTAGGGCAGCTCCGGGAGCGTGAACGACATTTTCCTCTCCTCTATTGTATGTGATCGTGAAAACGCATGGGAAGTGGCGGCGTTCCTCGGCTCTCTCTAGCACTGGTTTCTCTAAGCAGCCAAAAAGAAAGCCGGCTCCGTCAGCGGGCTGGGCGGGGGGACGTGCCGGCTGTTCCCGTCACCTTCAGCGCGAAAGCAAGCTCCGTCGCTTTTTCCCTGAGGGCATCGAAGCGGCCGGCCGCCCCGGCATGCCCGGCATCCATGTTGGTGCGCAGTAGGAGGAGGTTGTGATCCGTCTTGGCGGCGCGGAGCCGCGCAACCCATTTCGCCGGCTCCCAATATGTGACGCGCGGGTCGGTGAGGCCGGCCAATGCCAGAATAGGCGGATAGGGCTTCTCCGACACGTTGTCGTAGGGGGAGTAGGCGCGGATCGTCTCGTAGTCCTCGGCGCTGGCGATTGGGTTGCCCCACTCCGGCCATTCGGGCGGAGTGAGTGGCAGCGCATCGTCCAGCATTGTGTTCAAGACATCCACAAACGGCACGTTGGCGATAATACCGCCGAAGAGGTCAGTGGTCAGATTCGCCACCGTGCCCACCAGCATGCCGCCCGCGGACCCGCCTTCGGCAACGATTCTGCCACGCCGCGTATAGCCCTCGCGACAAAGATGCTCGGCGGCTGCAATGAAATCGGCGAAGCTGTTGGTCTTGGCCTTCCGCTTGCCGGCCTCGTACCAGCGATGCCCCTTGGCTTTGCCCCCGCGGATATGGGCGATGGCATGCACATAGCCGCGGTTGACCAGCGACAGACGGGTGACGGAGAACGCAGCAGGAATGGTGATCCCGTAGGCGCCGTAGCCGTACAAATAGCAGGGAGCTGAGCCGTCGAGGGGCGTATCCTTGCGGTGCAATATGGAGATGGGCACCGTCTCGCCGTCTGCCGTAGGGGCAAAGACCCGTTGCGTGACGTAGAGCGTCGGGTCATGGCCGGAGGGCACTTCCTGCTCCTTCCGCAGCGCCCGGGTCCGGGCCTCCATGTCATAGTCGTAGGTGCGAGACGGCGTCGTCATGGACGAATAGGTGAAGCGGAGCTTGCTCGTGTCGAACTCGTAGCCACCCGATAGGCCGAGCGAATATGCTTCCTCGTCGAAGGCAATAACATGCTCATCGCCATCGGCGAGGCGACGCACCACGATGCGCGGCAAGCCGTCAACGCGCTCAAGTCGCACCAAATGGCGCTTGTAAGCAATCAGCGAAAGGATCAGGCAGCCCGGCTTGTGCGGCACGAGGTCGGCCCAGTTTTCGCGGCCGGGGGAATCGACCGGCGCAGTGACAATCTTGAAGTCCGTGGCGCCATCGACATTCGTGAGAATGAAATAGAGCCCATTCCCCTCGTCGAGGCCGTATTCGACCCCGGTCTCACGCGGGACGACGAGCGTCGGCTCCACCTCCGGCCGGTCTGAGGGAATGACCCGCGCCTCTGATGTCTCGTGGTCGTGCGTGTGAATGACGATGAGGCTATCCGACTGTGACTTGCCGACATTGACGAAGAAGCCCGGATCGCTCTCCTCGTAGACCAGGACATCGTGCTCCGGGCTTGTCCCAAGGTGGTGGCGGAAGACCCGCGAAGGGCGGTGGCTCTGGTCGAGCCTCACATAAAAGAGATGCCGCCCATCGGCGGACCAGACGCACAAGCCGGAAGTGTCGGCGATCGTGTCGGCGATATCGTAGCCGCCGTCCAAGTCGCGGATCGAGAGTGTGTAGAACTCGGAGCCGGCGTCATCGTGCGACCAGGCCAGGTGCCTGTGATCGGGTGAGTGAAAGGATCCTCCGAGCTTGAAATAGGCGCGTCCGCCGGCAAGCGCGTTCCCGTCCAACAGGATTTGCTCGCCACCGCCTCTACGCTTTTCCCGCACGAAGAGGGGGTGCTGTCCGCCTTCCACGAAGCGCGTGGCGTAGGCAAAGGGTCCGTCGGGGGCGGGCACGGTGGAATCGTCCTCCTTGATGCGCCCGCGCATCTCCTGGAAGAGCTGCTCCTGCAATTCTGTCGTGTCCGCCATCATGGCGGCGAAATAGGCGTTTTCGGCGTCGAGATAGGCGCGGATTTCGGGTGCGAGCGCTGAGGGATCTCGCATCACCTCTTGCCAGTTCTCCGCCCTGAGCCAAGCGTACTCGTCTATTCGCGTCTGGCCGTGGTGAGTCACCGCAACGGGACGTTTGTCCGCAATTGGCGGGGATATCGGCGGGGCGATGGGTTTTTGCATTGCTTAGCCGAAGTAGGAGGGTTTTGAGCCCGAGGCAAGTTCCTGGGGCGCCTTTGGCAAGCGTCGACTTTGCCACGCTATTATCCCGCCGCCTCCAGGTCGAGCGCCGCGCCGTTGATGCAATAGCGGAGGCCGGTTGGCCTGGGGCCGTCGGGGAAGACATGCCCCAAATGCGCGTCGCAGCGGGCGCAACGAATCTCCGTGCGCTTGATGAGGAAAAGCGAACGG
Source organism: uncultured Propylenella sp. (assembly GCA_964487455.1). Classification (GTDB taxonomy): domain Bacteria; phylum Pseudomonadota; class Alphaproteobacteria; order Rhizobiales; family Afifellaceae; genus DASWJZ01. The sequence continues at coordinate 8,334 of CAZARE010000023.1, read as the reverse complement.
TCGGTGTGCTCGGTTACAGCGTCGGGGTTGACGGGACGCGTGTAGCTTGGCCACCCGGTGCCGGAAGCAAACTTGTTCTCGGAGGAGAAAAGCGGCTGACCGCAGCAGATGCAGCGATAAATCCCCGCGCGCTTCTCGTCGTGATACGGGTGCGTGAAGGGAGGCTCTGTGCCGTGCCGCCTAGTGACGCGATACTGCTCCGAAGTCAGCTGCGCCTTCCACTCAGCATTTGTCTTCCGGATATTCTCTTGCATCTGTCAGACATAGGACAGGATGAGATACATGGCCAGGACAACGGTGGTCCAGAGTGCCATGCTTCCCGTCGGCCAGTTGCGGCCAAGGAGGCCAGCCGGGCCATGGTGTCGCCTGATGTTCTCCACGGCGGTGTAGGCAAGTCTTTGCGCTGCTCCGGCTGCGCCCATCCACACCGCCTGTGCTGCTCCGCCGGCCCGGAGCGCTAGGGCATATCCGGCACGGCGATAGAACCAGTCGAAGTCAAGATTCGTGGAGCGCAGCTCGGGCGGGTAGAGCCCCGTGCGCATCAGTACGGTGAACGCCAGCGCCGAGAACAGCAGGAGCTGAAGCTGGGTGACGACATGCTCGACCGTATAGGCCTGGAAGTCGACCGGGTAGGGGAGAAGATCGTAAAGCGGCTGCGGAAAGACGCCGATGAGCACGCACAAGGCGGCGGTGATTGCCATCGCGGCCAACATGTTGGAAGGCGCCTCGGCGCAACGCTTGCCGGAATCGTGGGCGAAGAAGGCGAAATACGGGATCTTGATGCCCGAATGGTGGAAGACGCCCGCACTGGCGAACAGGAGAACCAGCCAGGTCCAGAAATAGTCCTCGTCCATGGCGGCGGCGATGATGAGCGCTTTGCTGACGAAGCCGCTGAACAATGGGAAGGCGGAGATCGAGGCTGCGCCTACAACGCAGAAGGCCGCAGTCCATGGCATCGACTTATAGAGCCCTCCCAGCTCCGACCCTTTCACGGTGCCGACGCGGAAGAGGACTGCTCCCATCGACATGAACAGAAGCGCCTTATAGAGGATGTGGCAGAAGGCGTGCGCGACGGTGCCGTTCAGGGCCATCTCGGTGCCGATGCCGATGCCGACCACCATGAAGCCGAGCTGGTTGTTGAGGCTGTAGGCGAGTACGCGGCGTAGGTCGTTCTCGATCACCGCGTAGAAGATCGGAAAGGCTGTCATCGCTGCGCCGATCGGCACGAGCAACTCGGTCCCCGGAAAGCCGCGCGCCAGCGCATAAACCGCGAGCTTCGTCGTGAAGGCCGAGAGCATCACAGTGCCGGTCACCGTCGCTTCCGGATAGGCGTCCTGCAGCCAATTGTGCAGCAGGGGAAAAGCGCACTTGATGCCAAAGGCGATGAAGATCAGCCACGTGGCGAGGGAGCCGAGCTGCATGGCGCCAAAGGCGACGGAGCCGGTCTGCTGCGCCGTCACGACGATACCAGCGAGGAGGAGCAGCCCGGAGCCAATCTGGACGAGCAGGTATCGCATGCCTGCGCGGTAGGCGCGCTCGGTTCGCCGCGCCCAGATCAGGAACACAGACCCGATCGCCGTGCCCTCCCAGAACACGAACAAGGTGATCAGGTCACCCGCGAACACGGCCCCCACCGCGCTGCCGGCATAGACGAGCGCCGCCACGTGCTGGACGTTGTCGTCGACGTGGAGTGCGTAGATGACGCCGAGAAAGGCCGCGATGAGAAGGATCAGTCCGAAGACGAAGCTGAGCTGGTCGACCCTCAACGTAACCAGGTCGAAGCCGAGCGCCTGCATGTGCCCGCTCTCGCCGAACGGCAGCGCCAACAGGTGAGCAAGCGCCAGAGCGGGAAGCGCCAGCATGTAGACCGACCGCAGCCGGCCGGGCAGGAGCGGGACGACCAGCGCGCCGAGGATGAGGATCAGGCCGGGCGAGACCTCACCGATCATAGTAGTCCTCCCGGCGCATGACGACGCGTCGCATCGCGCGCGCCGCGAGGACGAGGCCAACGCAGGCGACGAAGCCATAAATGCCGTAGAACCCGAGCCAGTGCTCGATCGCGAAGGGGCCGTGCTTGGGGACCAGGACGTCGATCGCCAGCAGCCCGGCGCAAACCGCGTAGAGGCCGTAGACAATGCGGTCGACATTGCGCCGGTCGTCCAGCCAGTACGCCCGCTCCGGCGTTGGCTGTCTGTCTTGTTTATGCTCGGTCAAAGACCAGCTCCATCGGTGGCTGCCGGCGCGGCAAATGCGCCGGAGATGAGGTGCTCCACCGCATCAACCTGGAAGAAGAGCACGATACAGAGGAGTGCCGTGACGGTGAGCGGTACCAAGCATGCGAGCGGCGCCTCGCGGATTCTGGCTTCCGCATCCGACGCATGGCGCGGCGGCAGGAAGAAGGCGCGCCCGGCGATCGGCAGGAGATAGGCGACGTTGAGGAGCGAACTTACGATGAGGACGCCGACCACGACCAGATGGCCGGTATCGACTGCCGCCGTGGCCAGCAGCCACTTGCTCCAGGTGCCGCCGAGTGGCGGGAGGCCGATGATGCTCAGCGAGCCGATGAGGAAGGCGAGCATGGTGACCGGCATGGTGCGGCCGATGCCGTCGAGCTCGCTGACCTCGGTCTTGTGGCTCGCGACGTAGATTGCGCCGGCGCAGAAGAAGAGGGTGATCTTTCCGGCAGCGTGCGTGGCGATCTGCACGGCGCCGCCGGTCAGGCCGGCGCTCGTCGCCAGCGCCGCGCCGAGGACGACATAAGCGAGCTGGCTCACCGTCGAATAGGCGAGTCGCGCCTTAAGATTGTCCTTGCTGAGCGCGATGAGAGAGGCGATCAGAATGGAGGCGCTTGCGACGTAGATCAGCCAATTGCTGGCGCCCGCCGAGGACAGCGTCTCAAGGCCGAACGTGTAGGTCACGACCTTGGCAACGCAGAACACGCCGGCCTTGACCACAGCAACCGCGTGCAGGAGCGCGCTGACCGGCGTCGGCGCCACCATAGCGGCGGGGAGCCAGAAGTGTAGCGGCATCAGGGCTGCTTTGCCGATTCCGAACACGAAGAGTGCGAGGAGCACACCCAGCACCGCGCTGCTCGCTTTGCCGCCCAGGATGCCGCCGGGTGCGAAGTCGGTCGTGCCGGCGAGAGCATATGTTGCAACGATCGCCGGCAGGAAGAGCGCCATCGACGTGCCGAGCAGGAGCAGTAGGTAGAGGCGACCGGAACGCATGGCTTCCGCGTCGCGCTTGTGGGTCACCAGCGGATAGGTTGAGATCGTCAACGCCTCGTAGAACAGAAAGAGGGTGAACAGGTTATCCGCAAACGCAACACCGATGGTGCTGCCGAGCGCGATGGCGAAACACACGTAGTAGCTGGTCTGGCGCGGTTCCTCTTGCGCCCGCATATAGCCGATCGAGTAGATCGAATTCACGATCCACAATGAGGAGGCGACAAGCGCGAAGATCATGCCGAGTGGTTCCACGGCGAAGGCGAAGGCGACGCCGCGAAAGACTTCGACCCCGGCGATCTCGGGGCGCGCACCGCTCAAGACGGACCTTGCGATGCCCACCACAGCAAGGAACAGCACTCCGGCAGTCACCAGCGTGACCGCCTCGCGCGGATTGGGGCGGTCGCGGAAGAACGGGATCAGCAGGGCGCCGAGAAAGGGCGCAACGAGCGCAAGGACAAGCAGTGCTTCTGGCGAAGAGAGCCGGGTCAACGCAGCCCTCCGATGAGCATTTCGGCGACGTCGCCCGCGAGGCCTGCGGTCAAGCTCGTCTCGATGCCGAAATAGACAACCGCCGCCGCGAGGACGATGAGCGGCAGAAGCATCGACAGCGGCGGATCAGACGCGGCAATCACCGCTCTGGCCGTGGGCTCCCGGAACCAGACGACCTCGACGACCCGCCCGACATAGATCACCGCAATCAGCGAGCTTAGGACGACCAGAAACACTAGGAGCCAAGAGCCCCCATCGATCGCGCCAAGCACCAGATACCATTTCGAGACGAAGCCCACGGTACCGGGAGCGCCAATCAATCCGAGCCCGGCGATCACGAATGCCGTCATTGTCACCGGCATGCGGCGCCCGAGCCCCGCAAGATCATGGAGCGCGACGGAGCCGACGCGGAAGAACACGCAGCCGAGCGCGACGAAGAGCGCGCCCTTCGTCACGGCGTGGTTGAAGAGGTGCACGAGACCGCCAGTGAGCCCCGCTTGGTTGGCCAAACCGATACCGAGGGTAACGTAACCGATCTGCGCGACCGACGAATAAGCCAGCATACGCTTCAAGTTGATCTCGAAGACCGCTATCGCGGAGGCGACGAACATTGCAGCGACCGAGAGAACAATGATCACTTCGCTGATCGGTAGCGTGGCGTAGTCGATGGCTTGGCCGAAAACGGAGTAGTAAAGGCGGATGAGCAGATAGACGGCTACCTTCGTGGCGGTCGCGGCGAGAAACGCCGTGGCGAATGATGGCGCATAGGCATAGGCGTTCGGAAGCCACGCGTGCAGCGGAAAAAGCGCGAGCTTGAGGCCGACGCCAACGCTGACGAAGGCCAGCGCGGCGACGACCGCATTGATCTGGCTAGGGTCCAGATCGGCGAGGCGGAGCGCGATGTCGGAAAAATTCAAGCTTCCGGTGAGGAGGTAGAGAAATCCGACGCCGATCACGAAAAATGTCGCACCCATCGTACCCATTACAAGGTACTGGAACGATGCGAGCAGTGCCCGCCGGTCGAGCCCGTTGGCGATCAAAACGTATGTGGAGAGCGAAGAGATCTCGAGGAAGACGAAAGCGTTGAAACCGTCATTCGTCATCGTGATGCCGAGCAAGCCGCTCAGGCAAAGGAGATACATGCAGTAGAACCAAGCCTCGCTATCTTCATCGAGCTCGAGCGTCACGCTGAGCCGGCCGAATGGCATGATCACGGCGCTAACCGCGGAGATCAGCACGAGGACGAAGGAGCTCAGGAGATCGACGCGATATTCAATGCCCCAGGGCGGGGCCCAGCCCCCCATCGCGTAGGATATCGGTCCGTTCGACAGGACCTGCCACAACAGCGCAACCGCGATGACGGGCATTACCCAGCTTACAGCAAGCGCAACCGCGAAGGCCGCGGAGCCACGCCGCAGAAACGCGCAGATCAAAGCGCCAAGGAGTGGAACGATAACCTGAAGCGCCGGGAGTTGCGGTAGAACCGCAGTCATTCCTGGCTGCCTTCACGGAAAATCTCGTCTTCCTCTATGGTTCCGTACGTCTCGTTGATGCGAACGACGATCGCAAGGCCAAGGGCCTGCGTTGCGACGCCGACGACGATGGCGGTCAGGATCAGGACGTGTGGAAGCGGATTGGAGTATACCGTGTAGGCCGGATCGAGGATGGGAGCCGTGCCGCCGACGATCTTCGACGGCTCTATGAATAGGAGATAGACGGAAGTCTGAAAGATCGCCAGTCCAACGAGCTTCTTTACCATGTTGCCGCGCGCAATGACGATGTAAACGCCCGCAACCATCAGGAAGATAGTGACGGCGTAGTTGTAGCGGTTTGCAAGGTCGACGACGATCTCCATTAGCGTCCTCGCTCCACGAAAGCATAGAAGAACGAGACCATGGTGCCCGACACCGTGATGAGCACACCGAACTCAACCAGGAAAATACCCCATTCGTGACCGTGCACCGGATCGTGCGACAGCACCGAATAGTCGAGGAAGTTTACGCCAAGCAGCAGCCCGGCCACGCCAGTACCCGTGAAGATGAGGACGCCAAGCGGCACCATTCGTTCAACGAGCGCTTGCGGCGCGATGCGCTGCGCTGCCCTGAGCCCGAACGTGATGCCGAACAGAATTACCATCCCGCCGACTATCACGCCGGCCTGAAAGCCGCCGCCGGGGCCGTAGTCTCCGTGGAACTGGATATAGAGCGCAAACAGCAGGCCAAAAGGCACGATCAGCTTGGTGCCGATACGGAGAATAAGGTCAAGGCTCACCGGTGCGGCCTCATCCGACTATCGTCCCGTCGGCGCAAGCCGCGGAGGAGCAACATCACCCCGATGCCCGCGGTGAAAACCACGATCACCTCGCCAAGCGTATCGAAGGCGCGATAGTCGGCCAGCACCGCGGTAACGACGTTGGGGACGCCGGTCTCGATGACGGATTCACTCAGGTAACGCGGCGCCACATGGGTGTGGACAGGGGAATCGGCGGTCCCGAACGGCGGCAACACGAGCGCACCCCAGATGATCAAACCGCCAACAACCACGGAAAGAAGGAGAGGGATCACCTTTGGCCGCCCCTGCCGGATTTCGATCGTCTTGGTCAGATGCAGAGTCGCCAACAACAGGACGGTGGATATGCCGGCTCCGACGGAAGCTTCTGTCAGGGCCACGTCGACGGCATCCAGCACCAGCATCACGCTTGCCATCAGGAAGCTATAAATGCTGGCCAGGATCACTACGCCGAACAAGCTACGCTGACGGACGATTCCTATTGTAGTGACGGCGAGGAGCGTGAGCAGCGCCGCATTGATGTACGTTTCTATTGCCGCCTCCCCGGCTCGGGACCGGCTGGCGGGGCGCGCTTCTCTCCGATGAGCAACGGCTCGATCTTCTCGTGCAGGGCGGCCTGTGCGAGCGCGTGCATAACGACGGGAGCGGTGAAGAAAAACAGAAGAAGAATGAACCCCAGCTTTAGCGTCACCAGATCAAAGCCAGTTTGCAGCATCAGGCCCAGAAGCAACAAACCGGCACCGAGCGTGTCCAACACGCTCACGGCGTGCATGCGTGTGAAGAGATCAGGCATGCGAATGAGGCCGATGGCTCCAACGACAATGAAGAACGAGCCGGAGACGATCAGGACCCAGCCAGCGAGCGAAAGGAGGGTGCCCATCAAGGGACGTCTCCATCCACGTCATAGGCGAGGTCGCCATGGCGGAAGAATTTCAGCACTGCGAGCGTAACGATCAGGTTCAGAAGTCCGTACGTGAGACCGATATCGAGAAAAGCGGGACGCCCGGTCAGAAAACCGACCACAGCCAGCAGGAGAATGGCGAGCGCGCCAACCGTGTTTCCCGCCAGCACGCGGTCAAACACCGTTGGGCCCTTGATCGCCCGCGTGACGGCCAGCGCAAGCGCCACCAGAATTGCGGCCGAGGCAGCAATAAACATCAAGCGCTCCCCTCGAACCTGCGCACGCGCGCGTCGATTTCTCCGGCCTCCAGCTTTCGAGCGTTCTCGCTGAGAAGGGCATGCACCGTCAGCTCGTTTCCTCTGACGCCCACGGTGATTGTCCCAGGCGTCAAAGTGATGGAATTTGCGTGGGTCGCGATTCCGGCGGGCGTGCCCTGACTTGCTTTCACCACGGTCATTGTCGGCGAGATTGGCAACCTGGGATCGAGGATGATCTTCGTGACTTTCCATGAGGACTTGGCGATCTCGCGCGCGAGCCAGGGATAGTAAAAAACCGTGCCCGGGAGGAGCTGAACCGGATGGCCTTCCTCGTCGGCAACGTCCATGCGAAGCGCGGCGAACACAGCCGCGAGCGTGCTAAGCACACCCATGGTGAGAAGCCACAACGAATAGTGCCCTGACAGCGCTAGCCAGAACACCAGAAGGAAGCCTGCCAAGCTCACGACTCGCATACGCACCTCTCCGGACGTCAAATGTTTAGCGGAAGCTCTCGGTAGATTCCAACCCGGGCCGTGCGGCCCCAGGAACCTTTGCCGCAGCCTCGAGCCGCCGCGCGGCTCACGTTTCTCCAATGTAGTGGCGATTTCCCTTTAGCACCGCCAAGCGTTCGCTTTCCGCAAGATATGCTTGGTGAAGCGCAATGTGGCGATTGAGGTCATAGGTCCAGTGGCCCACGCGCGCCCTGTTGCGCTCAGCTCTTAGCGCGCGCTGGAGGCGCACCACGATCAACTCCAGCTCCGTGGGGCTCTCTCCTACATCCGTCGGGGGATCAATAAGGATGAGGCGCGGAAGATCGCGGTTTCGATCGTAAAGCTGGGCCCCCGCCCTCATCGATCGATCGATTACGGCCTCAGCAAGCCCCCTTTGGCGTTCAGAGTATCTTTGTTGCCTCGCCCCCGTTCTCGATTGCCTCAGCATTGTCGTCGCCTCCGTGAGACGGCGATGAAACGCCTGGCTGCTACTGGCGGGGATTACTTTATTTTTCGCGCAGAGCGGCGCGGTCAAGGCAGCTGAACTTATCCCCGCCCCCGACCCGTGCACTATAGGAAAACAATCCTAATTATATTCTTGACTTAGCAGCCGGGAGGGCTTAGGTTCGTGGTCATAGGGAGCAACCGCCATGACCGCAGACCTCACCAATCCAGTGTTC
>CAZARE010000022.1:0-4969 GCA_964487455.1 uncultured Propylenella sp. | reverse complement strand
CCGCACGACGTAGGAACGACTGTCCACCGGCGGCGGTGGAGATGCCACGCCGCCCGGCAGCAGCACCACGTCGCCGGCGCGCAGGCTCCGCGCATCAACGTCTGGGTTGAGACGATAGATCTCGGAGAGCGCCAATCCGTTAGCTCGCGCAATGCCTAGGAGCGTGTCGCCGGGACGCACCACGTAGCGGAAGACGTCGCGGCTTGGCGGCGGCGGCGGCAGCGTGATCCGCAGTCCGGGAAACACGAAGTTCGGGTTCGGCAGCAGCGGATTGGCTGCCATGATATCCGCGACCGTCAGGCCGCAGCGCCGCGCGATGCTCGAGATCGTGTCGCCAAACCCGATGACCACCCGGTCGCCGCAGCCCTGGCCTTGCGCCTGCGCTGGCTGTCCGCCCGTCGCTACGGCCCCGCCGATAAGAATCGCCGCGATCAGCGAGGCGGCGCGCCTGCCCAATCCCATTTCCACACCTCGCAATTGTGCGCGGCGCACAGGGCGCCGCTCCTCCGTGCCGATACTCGTCCGGCGCGGTTGAACCGGACGTGAACGCGGCGCATGCGTCCTAGTCCGGATGGCTTCCGCCGTTGGTCTCCCCGCCGTTCTCCGCTTCGGCCGATTCGGGGATATGCTCCACCGACACCACCGTCTCGTCCTCAGCGATATCGAAAATTCGGACGCCCTTCGAGGCGCGGCTGGCGATGCGGATTCCCTCGACCGTGGTGCGTATGGTCTTGCCCCCGTCGGTGACCAGCATGATCTGGTCGCTCGCCTCGACTGGGAACGCCGCGATCAGATGACCGATCTCGTCGAGCTTCGTCTGATCCGTCGCTTTGATCCCCTTGCCGCCGCGCCCCGAGACGCGGAAGTCGAACGATGAGGAGCGCTTGCCGTAGCCCCGCTCGTTCACCGTGAGCACGAATTGTTCGGCCGCGCCCATGTCCGCGTAGCGCTCCGGCGACAAATGCGTCGCGCCGTCCCCCGCGTCCGCGTCATCGGCTTCGGCCGTGACGTCCTCGTCCGGCTCTTCCCCGGTGGCGGCGCGGCGGATGGCGGCTGCCTGTTTGAGATACAGGCCGCGCTCCGCCGGCGTGGCGTCGAAGTGGTGAAGGATGGAGAGCGAGATGATGCTATCGCCCTTGGCCAGCGCGATGCCGCGCACGCCCATGGAGTCGCGGCCCTTGAAGACGCGCACGTCGGTGACCGGAAACCGGATGCACTGGCCGCCCGCGGTGGTGAGAAGGATGTCGTCATGCTCCGTGCATGTCTCCACCCCGACGATCCCGTCGGCCGGATCGTCGAGCTTCATGGCGATCTTGCCGTTGCGGTTCACCTGGGTGAAGTCGGAGAGCTTGTTGCGCCTGACGGTGCCGCGCGTCGTGGCGAAAACGACGTCGAAGTCCTCCCAGCTCGACTCGTCCTCCGGCAGCGGCAGTATGGAGGTGATGCGCTCCCCCTCGGCGAGCGGGAGCAGGTTGACCAGCGCCTTTCCGCGCCCCTGGGGCGCGGCGAGCGGCAGCCGCCAGACCTTCATCTTGTAGGCCATGCCGCGCGAGGAGAAGAACAGCACCGGCGTATGAGTGTTGGCCACGAAGAGCTTGGTGACGAAGTCCTCCTCGCGAGTCGCCATGCCCGAGCGGCCCTTGCCGCCGCGCCGCTGCGCCCGGTCCTCCGACAGCGCCACGCGCTTGATGTAGCCGCCATGACTGAAGGTGACGACCATGTCCTCGCGCTGGATCAGGTCCTCGTCCTCGAGCTCGGCTTCGCCCTCCGCGATCATGGTCTTCCGCGGCGTGGCGAACTCGTCGCGGACAGCGACGAGCTCCTGCTTGACGATCGCTTCGATGCGCGGTCGCGAGCCTAGAATGTCGAGGTAGTCTCGGATCTCCGCCGCCAACGTCTCCAGCTCGGCGGCGATCTCGTCGCGCCCGAGCGCGGTCAAGCGCTGTAGGCGCAGGTCAAGGATGGCGCGCGCCTGCTCCTCGGACAGCTTGTAGGTTCCGTCCTCCGCGATGAGATGCCTTGGGTCGGCGATCAGCTGCACCAGCGAGGCAATGTCCTCCGCCGGCCAGCGACGCTCCATCAGGCGCGCGCGCGCGGTCTGCGGGTCGCGCGCGGCGCGGATCAGCGCGATCACCTCGTCGATATTGGCGACGGCGGTGGCGAGGCCCACCAGCACGTGCGCGCGGTCGCGCGCCTTGGAGAGCAGGAACTTGGTGCGGCGGCTGACCACGTCCTCCCGAAAGGCGATGAAGTTCGCGAGGATGTCCTTGAGGCCGAGCTGCTCCGGGCGACCGCCGTTCAGCGCCACGATGTTGACGCCGAAGCTCGTCTGCAGCGGCGTGAAGCGGTAGAGCTGGTTCAGCACCACGTCGCCGACCGCGTCGCGCTTCAGCTCGATCACCACGCGCACGCCGTCGCGGTCCGATTCGTCGCGGATGTCGGAGATGCCTTCGATGCGCTTCTCGCGCACCAGCTCGGCCATCTTCTCCTGCATTGTCGCCTTGTTCACCTGGTAGGGCACCTCGCTGACGATGCTCGCCTCGCGGTCGCGGCGCACGGTCTCGAAGGCGACCTTCGCCCGCATGATCACCGAGCCGCGGCCGGTCTCGTAGGCGGCGCGGATGCCGGACCTGCCGAGGATGATGCCGCCGGTGGGGAAATCCGGCCCCTGGATGAACCGCATGAGCTCCGCCACGCCGAGGGTGGGATCGTCGATCAGCGCGATCGTCGCGTCGATCACCTCGCCGAGATTGTGAGGTGGGATGTTGGTGGCCATGCCCACGGCGATGCCGCCGGCCCCGTTGACGAGCAGGTTGGGGAAGCTTGCGGGCAGGACCGTCGGCTCTTTGAGCGTGTCGTCGTAATTGTTGCGGAAGTCGACGGTGCGCTTGTCGAGGTCCTCCAGCAGCGAGTGCGCCGCCTTGTCGAGCCTCACCTCCGTGTAGCGCATGGCGGCGGGCGGGTCGCCGTCGAGCGAGCCGAAATTGCCCTGCCCGTCGATCAGCGGCACGCGCATGGAAAAGTCCTGCGCCATGCGCACCAGCGCGTCGTAGATCGCCTGGTCGCCGTGCGGATGGTACTTGCCCATCACCTCGCCGACGACGCCGGCCGCCTTCCGGTAGGGACGGTTCCAGTGCATGCCCATCTCGTGCATCGCGTAGAGAATGCGGCGGTGAACCGGCTTCAGTCCGTCGCGCACGTCGGGCAGCGCCCGGCTGACGATCACGCTCATCGCGTAATCGACGTAGGAGCGCCGCATCTCGTCGGTGATCGAGATCGGTTTGATGTCGCCGTCACGGTCGATCGGCGGGGTATTACTTTCGTCAGCCAAGGGAAGAATCGCCGTTGATCAGATGTTTCGGTTTCTAGCTCATTCCGACGCGGATTGCGACTCCAAGTGCCGCAAAAAGACGTAATAGCTCCAGTGTCTTACGAGGATTCTCCTGGTCGCCGCCAGCGCCTCAGGCGGGACCGGAGAAAAGCGTCGCATCGGCGCCCAGGCGGGCTTCGATCCAGCGCTTGCGGGCGCGCGATTTCGGCAAGAGAAAACAGCCGTCCCGCTCGCCCGTGACCGGGTCTTCTCCCATATAGGCAAGCACCGGCTGGACCGGTAGGTAGCGGGTCAGCCTTTCCGAAAAGTCGGACCCGTAGACGCGGAAGTGTCCGTGCTTTTCAGGCTTGGGGAATCCCCAGTCGCGGGTCTTGTCCTCGCGAAACGGGTCGGGAACCACGAGCCAGACGAAGCCGTCGTCGCTGGCGATCCGCAAGAGCTCCTTGAGCGCCGCCCGGTCGTCGGCCACGTGCTCCAGCACGTGCGAGCAGGCGACCAGCTCGTACGCCCCGTCGGTCCGGTCGATCGCCTGGATGTCAAGGCTCTCGCTTCCGCCGAACACCGAAAGCTCGAAGCTGCGGAACCACCCCGGATCGAGGGTAGGATCGGGGCTGAACTGAATCGCCCGCATGTGCGCGAAATCGCCGGGCCCGAGCCGCTCGAACATGACGCGGAACATTCGGTGGCGCTCCAGCGATGCGCACCCGGCGCAGCGCGGCAGCCGTCCGTTGGGCGCCATGCGGCCCTTGGGGCCCGGGACGAACGATTGCGCGCCGCAGATCGGGCAGGCCGGGCCGTCGGAAGCCATCGGCTCGGCCTCCCCTCGATTGGTGTCTGGCTTGGCATTCATGCGCGACTTCTTGCCTTAGATGGTGCCGCAAGTGCAAACGGGGGCGGTGAGCGACAATTCAGCCCAACCCGAACCGGCCGCGCCGTTCGTTTCTTCGGTCATGCGCGTCGAGGACGCCTGGATCGACTACAACGGCCATCTCAACATGGCGTATTATAATGTGCTGTTCGACCGCGCGGTCGACGAGCTCTTCGACGTGCTCGGCGTCGGGCCCGCCTATCTGAAGGAGAGCGGGCACTCCACCTTCACCGCCGAGGTGCATGTGCGCTATCTGCGTGAGCTGCACGCCGGCGACCTGGTCCGCGTCAGCATCCAGCTTCTCGGCTACGACGCCAAGCGCCTGCACTATTTCGAAGAGCTCTCCCATGCCGAGGAAGGCTGGCTCTCGGCGACCTCCGAGAACATGTCTCTGCATGTCGACTTGCGCGCCAGGAAGACCGCGCCGTTTCCAGAGGCGGTCGAGCGTCGGGTCGCCGCGATGATGGAGGCGCATGCGTGCCTGCCGCCGCCCGACGGCGCCGGCCGCAAGATCGCCATGCCATCCCGCCCGGCCTGACATGCTCGATCAGGCGCCACAGCGAGGTTGGCCGCGATGACGGCGATCTGCATCCAGCTCGTGTTTCTCGCGGCGGAGCGCCTCGACCGTATCTCGGCGAGATACGCCGTATCGTGCTGACGCGGCTCCTCGGCCTCATCGTCGCGGCGCTCGCCGTGCAGTTCGTCGCCGATGGCGTCATCGCGTTCGCTGGCGGGCGACAGGCTTAGCGCAGACGCTCCAGCCGCACCTT
>CAZARE010000021.1:0-5233 GCA_964487455.1 uncultured Propylenella sp. | reverse complement strand
AGCGGCGCGCCGAGCCGCACCACCGGCGCGAACAGCCGGTCGACCAGGAGATCCTCCGAGCGCCGGATCTCGCTCTTGTCGAGCGAGGTCGCATCGAGAAAATCCTGCGGGTAGTAGCGGCCGCTGTGCGGCGAGTTGAAGACGAACGGGACGGTCTGCTGGGCCGGGAGATGAATCTCGCCGGCCGGCGGGCTGATCTCCGCGGCCGTTTCGCTTGCCGTTGTCTCCCGCATCGCCACCAACCTGTGCCAAGAACCCCGCCAATCTGCCGCGCCGCTGGGCGTCTGTCCACACTTGCCGCGCCGGCCCCGCGCGTTGCGGGGGCCGCGCTTACCCGATATTTACTGTGGGCGTTGCATCGTGGTCGGACATGAACGTGATCGACCATCCTTCCCGGGGGCAATTGATGGCGCGAATCCTGCTCGCCGAAGACGACGAGGACATGCGCCGCTTCCTGGAGCGGGCGCTGGGGAACGCCGGCTACGACGTTGTCTCCTTCAATAATGGGCGCGACGCCTATGACAGGCTGAGGGAAGAGCCGTTCCACCTGCTCCTCACCGACATCGTCATGCCGGAGATGGACGGGATCGAGCTGGCGCGCAAGGCAAGCGAGCTCGACCCGGCGCTGAAGATCATGTTCATCACCGGCTTCGCTGCGGTGGCGCTCAACCCCGACATGCAGGCGCCGCGCGACGCGAAGATTCTATCCAAGCCGTTCCACCTGCGTGATCTGGTCGGCGAGATCGGACGGCTGATCGCCGCCTGAGGACTTACCTGAGCGCAGCCGCAGGCAGGCGATCCATCGCCTTGCACGCCTTCGAGCCAGCCGCTATATCGCGCTGGCCGTTCACGCGGCGACCTCGCACATGAGGGGCGCGTAGCTCAGCGGGAGAGCACTACGTTGACATCGTAGGGGTCACAGGTTCAATCCCTGTCGCGCCCACCATTCCTCTCGCGCGAAAGAGCGTGATCCTCGGAAGCGGCCAACCTATGCGGCCTTGTCCGCTTCCTCCGCCTGAGCTGCGCGGTTGATCGACTTGGCAAGCGCGTTCAGCGCCTCGTCGGTGGCCTTCTCCTCCTCCAGCGTCTTCTCGATCAGCGGGATCGCGTCGTCGAGGCCGAGCTCCTCGGCCCAGGCGCGAAGCGCGCCGTAGCGGGCGATCTCGTAGTGCTCGACGGCCTGCGCGGCGGCCAGCAATCCGGCGTCGAGGGCGGGCGATCCCTTGTAGTCCTCGATGATCTCAGCGCCTTCCTCGGCCAGCCCGTTGATCGCCGGGCAGGTCTTGCCTTGCGGTTTCGCGCCGATGAGCTTGAAGACCCTCTGCAGGCGGTCCATCTGGCCTTCGGTCTCGCTATGATGCTTCTCGAAGGCCGCCTTCAGCTTGGCGCTCTTCGCCGCCTTGGCGAGCTTCGGCAGGGCGCTCAGGATCTTCCGCTCGGCGAAATAGATGTCCTTCAGCGCGTCGTGGAACAGGTCGTCGAGCTGCTTCGGCTGCTTGGCCATCACAAAATCCTCCGCTGGGGTCCATGCGCGGACCGCAGCGGGAACGCCGCCGGGCGCTTCCGGTTCCGTCGCGGCGATTGCTGGCCGAGGCATTCTCAAAACCGCATCAGCGCCAGCCCCGCAAGCACCAGCGCGATCGACGCGGCGCGAACCGGCGTGACCTTCTCGCCGAGCCACACCATGCCGATTAGGAGCGCGAACAGGATGCTCGTTTCGCGCAGCGCCGCCACAAGCGGGATCGGCGCCACCGTCATCGCCCAGATGACGATCCAGTAGGCGACGAGCGACAGCGCCCCGCCGGCGAGACCGGCCGGCCAGCTCACGCGAAGCGCAGCGGCGAATTCCCGCCGCTTGACCAGGAGAACGCCGGCGAGCATCGGCAGCATGTCGAGCAGGAAGAACCACGCGGCGTATTGGTGCGGGCTGTCGGCGACGCGAGCGCCGAGCCCGTCGGCGATCGTGTAGCCCGTGATGCAGATCGATGACGCAGCCGCGTAGAGGACGGCATGCGGCGATCTGGCCAGCACCCGCCAGCCGCCTTCGAGCGTCAACGCGATGATGCCCGCGGCGAGCACCACGATCCCGGCAATCTCGCCGGGTTCGACCGCTTCGTCGAGCAGAAGGAGCGAGATGGCGAGCGTGGTGAGCGGCGCGGAGCCGCGCAGAAGCGGATAGACCCGGGTCAGCTCGCCGTGATGGTAGGACATGGCGAGGGCCGCGTTGTAGCCGAGATGGATCGCGACCGAGGCGATCAGGTAGGGCCAGGCGGCGCGCGGCAGCGGCGGGAACAGGAGGATCGCCGGCGCCGCGATGATTCCGGCGGCCGTCACCAGCAGCGTCACCGAGATGATCTTATCGCCGCCGAGGCGGACGATGGCGTTCCACGAAGCGTGGCAGAGCGCGGCGAAGAGCACCGCGAGCGCGACGGCGAATGTCATGCGCGGGTGCGGGGCGCGAGGCCGATCAGCCGCCGCGGCCCGCTCACGAACGGGTTGCCGCGCTCGAAGAAGCGGAGCGGTCGCTCGGCGTCCTTGACGATCCCGATGCGGGTGGTTGTGACGATCGGCGGGCGCTCGCGCGCGCCGGCCGCGAGGAAGAGCGGGCCGGTGCCGCAAAGGTCGGCGCCGTCATGCGCGAGCGTGACGCGCATCGCGCCGGCGAGCCGGCCGGGCCCGCGCGCCAGATCGATGTCGCGCGCATTGCCGCGATGGCGGCGCATCGCCTCGATGCCGTCAACCGGCTGGAGCGCCCGCAGCAGCACCGCGGCGCCGACGCCGTTCTCTTCGCTCGTTACGTTGAGGACGGGCCAGCATCCATAGGCGATGTAGACGTAAGCGTGGCCGCGCTTGAGGAACATGGCGCGGTTGCGCTTCGTCTCGCCGCGGAAGGCGTGGCTCGCGGCGTCGCCGACGAGATAGGCTTCCGTCTCGACGATCCTGCCGGCGAGCCGTCCGCCGTCCACCTCGTGCACCAGCGTCTTGCCGATCAGGAACTGCGCCAGCGCCACCGTGTCGCGGGGCAGTGCGCGGCGGGAAAGCCGCGGAGGCGGAGGCGCATCGGCGCCGGTCCGCGTCACGCTGCTATCGCCTCCGCTTGCGCGCGCCGGCTCGAACGGGAGCGCGGCGGGACTCTGCCGTTGCGCCTGGGCCGATCGCATCTTTCCTCGCATCGTCGCGCAGCCTTGTTAGCCGGGTTTGCGTCGAAGTTGCACGCCCCCCAGGTCGAAAACCGCATGGTGCTGTTCTACCGCGAGATGGAGCAGAGCCGCGTCCTTGCTAGTGTCCTGATCGAATCCGAAATCCGTGCGACACGCCCCGAAGAATGAAGCGGATTTCGGATTCGGGACACTAGCCTCTTCCGCAGGAAGCGGCAGAGGCGGACGCGCGCCCTCTATCTTTGCGACGTCTGCCAGTTCGGGTTCATCCACGGCTCCAGGTTCGAGGCTGGTAGCGGCGCGCGGCCGAGGATGATGTCGGAGGCCTTCTCGCCCACCATGATCGACGGTGCGTTGGTGTTCCCGTTGGTGATCTCCGGGAAGATCGACGAGTCCACCACGCGCAGGCCGTGCGTGCCGATGACGCGACACTCCGGGTCGACCACCGACATCACGTCGTCGGCCGCGCCCATGCGGCAGGTGCCGCACGGGTGGAAGGCGCTTTCCACGTTCTCGCGCACGAAATCGTCGAGCGCCTGGTCCGACCGCACGTGCGGGCCGGGTGCGATCTCGTCGCCGCAGTACTGCTTCAGCGCGGGCTGCGCGAAGACCTCGCGCGTCAGCCGAACCGCGGCGCGGAAGCCGCGCCAGTCTTCATCCGCGGACATGTAGTTGAAGCGGATCGAAGGCGGTTGTCGGGGGTCGTCTGACTTCAGCCGAACCTGGCCACGCGAAGGCGAGCGCATCGGCCCGACGTGCACCTGGAAGCCGTGCGCCTTTGCGGCGGCGCGACCGTCATAGCGTACCGCGGCCGGAAGGAAATGCAGTTGCAGGTCGGGGTAGGGGACGCCGGCGTGCGAGCGGATGAAGGCGCAGGCCTCGAAGTGATTGGTGGCGCCGAGGCCGCTGCGCCAGGCGAGCCATTGCAGCCCGATCTTCAGGCGCGCCCAGAGCCCCAAATGCGCATTGAGCGTGATCGGGTGCTTGCAGTTCTGCTGCACGTAGACTTCAAGGTGATCCTGAAGGCCGGCCCCAACGCCGGGGCGATTCACCAAGACCTCGATGCCGTGCTCGCGCAAATGCTCCGCCGGGCCCACTCCGGAAAGCATCAGAAGCTGCGGTGAGTTGAACGCCGAGGCGGCGAGGATGACCTCCTTGCCCGCCCGTACGCTCACCAGGCGGCCGCGGCGGCGCACCGAGACACCGACCGCGCGGCGCCCTTCGAAGAGGATGCGCTCGGCGCGCGCGCCCGTCATCAGACGCACATTGGGACGCTTCAGGGCGGGGCGGAGATAGGCGCTGGCGGCCGACCAGCGCCGACCGTTCCACACTGTCATCTCCATCGGCCCGAAGCCTTCCTGCTGCGCGCCGTTGTAGTCGGCCGTGAAGGGATAGCCGGCCTCCACGCCGGAATCCGTGAAGGCGCGGTAGAGAGGGTTGCTCATCGGTCCCCGGGTGACGTGCAATGGACCGTCGGTGCCCCGCCAGCCGAGCTCGGCTCCGCCGTTTCCGTTCCCGTTGAGGTGCGCGGTCTCCATCCGGTTGAAGTAGGGGAGCACGTCCCTGAACGCCCAGCCACTCGCCCCTCTCTCCTCCCAGCGGTCGAAGTCGGCCGCGTGGCCGCGCACGAACACCATGCCGTTAATGGATGACGAGCCGCCGATCACCTTGCCGCGTGGTGCGACAAGCCTTCGGCCTCCGAGATGTGGCTCCGGCTCCGTGCGGTAGCCCCAGTCGTAGGCGCGCATGTTCATGGGAATGGAGAAGGCGGCTGGCATCTGGATGAGCGGGCCGAGATCGCTGCCGCCGTATTCGAGCACGAGCACGGAGGCCCTGCCATCCTCGGAGAGGCGATAGGCAAGCGCGCAGCCGGCTGAGCCCGCGCCGACGATGACGTAGTCGGCCTCAAGCATCGGGGCGCCTCAGCGCGTCGTGCACAGCGCGCTCGACAAGCTCCGCGGCGCCCTCAGGGTCGGCGCCGCCGTCGGAGAGCGAGCGGCGGATCCACTGACCGTCGATCAAGGAGGCGGCGGTTTCGGCGATTCGCGCTGCGTGCTCGCGCGAGGTCAGCTCGT
>CAZARE010000020.1:0-3061 GCA_964487455.1 uncultured Propylenella sp. | reverse complement strand
GAGGGGCTGAGAATGCGCTGCTTGATGGCGTCCGGGTCTCCGTCCATCAGACCGCTCAGTCCGGGGAACGTCCGGCCGCCAATCTCGGCGCCGGAATAGTCCCACCCGTGGCAGGTCACGCAGCGCCAAGTGTCCGCTGCCGGGATCGAGGGTTCCTCAAGGGCGGGATTTCGGCCGACCGGTCGGTGCTGGTCGAGGATGATCCAAGGATTGTCGTAGAGCTTGCCCCCGAGCGCCAGAAGGAAGATCGGCCCGAGCTCGGTGTCCGGCTCCTGTGCGTTAGATGTGGATGCCAAGCCCGGCAGAAGTAGCGAGCTAAGGATGAGCAGAAGCGCGTGGATGCGGAATATTCGGATCGAGCGCATCATGAGATTGTCCTGTCCAGTGAGCTTCGAGCGGCCGTTGGTCGCGTCAACGCTCGATGCAGTCCGCGGCGGTCGGTCCTTGAGCCGTCCGCTCGCGGCAGTTCGCTATCCAGCGCTGCAGCGTCCACATTACGCATGCACATCCCTGCCTGAACCGTCCATATTCGTGGCGCGCCGCGCCCGCCAGAAGGGGCGGCACCATACGCCGAGGACCCATAGGACGCCATCTTATGAACGACGTGACCGACGAGACACGGATGACGCGGATGGAAGATGCTGGGCCAAGCCCGCTTCGGCAGCTTCTTTCTGCGGGCACATTCGTGCTGACTGCGGAGATCGTACCGCCGGCCACCACGAGCCGCCGGACACTGCTTGAGAAGGCGCAGCCGCTCAAGGGGTACGTCGATGCGGTCAACGTCACTGACGGCGCGGGCGCCCGCGTCCACGTTTCGGCTCTGGTAGCCGCCGCGCGGCTCGTGGAGGCGGGGATCGATCCCATCCTCCAGATGACATGCCGCGATCGCAATCGGATCAGTCTGCAAAGCGACCTCCTCGGCGCCGCGATGCTGGGAATCCGCAATCTCCTCGTCATGCGTGGCGACGATCCGAAGGCTGGAGATCAGCCCGACGCTAAGCCCGTCTTTGATCTGGACGCCGCCGAGCTGCTGGCAACCGCAGTGGCGATCCGCGATCGGGGCGAGTTGCCCTCCGGTCGTCCTGTCGACGGTCCGGCGCCCTTCTTTCTCGGGGCTGCGGACATGCCGATCGACCCGCCTCCCGGCTGGAAGCCGGAGCGGCTCGAAGCCAAAATCACGGCGGGAGCCGAGTTCGCACAGACGCAGATCTGCATGGATCCCGAAATCGTGCGCCGCTACACGGCGCGGCTCGCCGACCACGGCCTCGACGAGCGGCTGCGGCTTATCATCGGCGTAGCCGTTCCCGTCTCGGCGCGGTCGGCTCAATGGATGCGCGAGAAGCTTTTCGGCGTAGTCATCCCCGATGCCATCGTGACACGTCTTGCCGGCGCCGCGGACGAGAAAGCCGAGAGTCGGCGGGCCTGTGCCGAGCTCATCCAACAGCTCGTTGAGGTGCCGGGCGTGTCCGGCGTCCACATCATGGCGCCGCGGAATGAAGAGGCAGTCCCCCAGGTGGTCGAAGAGTCGGGAATGCTGAAACGTCGGCGCTGACTGAGTCGCTGCAGAGGCTCGCGCGCCGAGGGGGTGCCGCCTACGGGCCCCTGACCGCCACCAGCATCGAGCCGATCCGATCGATCCAACACTCCATCACGTCGCCGGGCTCCACGGGCGCCACGCCTTCGGGCGTGCCGGTCATGATTACGTCGCCGGGGTCCAGGCGATAAGCATGCGAGGCGTACGAGACGAGCTTCGGCACGTCGAAGATGAGGTCGCGCGTATTGGCTTTCTGGCGCGTCACGCCATTCACCTTGAGCTCGAAATCGACCGCCGACGGGTCTCCGAACTCATCCGCCGTGACCATCCACGGCCCAAGCACGGAGAATGTGTCGAGGGACTTCCTGTAGCTGCGGTCCTCGGTGCCGCGGATGGTCATGTCGAGGCCGATTGCATAGCCGCCGACGTGAGAGAGCGCTTCGTTCTCTGAGATGTTGCGGCCCCCGCTGCCAACGACCAGCGCCAGCTCGATCTCGTGATCGGTGCGCCTGTCGAGGCGTTCCGAGACGACGCCTTCGCCGGGGCCGACGAGCGAGCTGTTGGCCTTCAAGAACAGTCCGTAATGATCGATCGTCTTCACGTCGGTGCCGAAATTAATTCCGGGATCAGCGCGCGACTCCTCCACATGCAGCAGGTAGTTTACAGGCGCCCCTATGATCTTGCCGGGATTGGCAACCGGGCTGAGCAGGCGCACGTCCTTCAGCGGCCGGCGCGCGGCCTTGGGCATCGCTAAGTCGATCTCCGCACGCATTGCGTCGAAATGGCGGATGAAATGATCGCCCGGGGGCGCCGGCCAGGTGGGTGGAGGAAGCCGGCTTGCCACCGCCGTTACGTCGGCGACGTGCTCGCCGACGACCACGCCGAGCCGGTCGTCATCGAAACGGCATATGCGCATGACTGCAGCGTCCCGGCGATCAGGCTGGGCGCCGTTCCTCGCGGAAGAACCCGAGTTTCTCGTGCACGACGCGATCGGAGAAGAAGAACAGGAAACAGTCCGACGTCGCCTTGAACGATCTCCACGTCCAGCCTGGGATGGCCACGATGTCCTTCTCCGCAAAGCGGAGGATCGTGTCGTCGATCATGACCTCGCCCGCGCCCTCGGAAACACACATCACCATGGAATCGGTGGAGCGGATGGGCACAGTCTGGAGGCCGGATTTCAGATGCGTCATCCATGCCGACAAGGTGGGCATGGTCCAACCGCCGTCGAGCGGGTTGGAGTAGCGGAGCGTGGTGCCGTGATGCGGATCAGGCTCTTCGCCGTTGGCCGCGGTGAGGAGCGCCTCGCGGGTGCGCTCGTACGGGTAGTTGAAGATCGGCGTGGTAAGGCCGTAGCGGCTTTCGGCGTTGATCGGCAGCAGGCCCTCGCCGAACCGCGCGAGCGAATCGCCTTCAGGACGCGTCACCGTCTGCCGGGTGTCGTTGTATTCCTCCGAGAACACCGCTTCAAAGAAGCCGACGGTTGGGATGTCCAGGCCGTCCATCCAGGCCACAGGCGCGTCTCCC
>CAZARE010000019.1:0-2567 GCA_964487455.1 uncultured Propylenella sp. | reverse complement strand
GCGACGCTCGCCGTGGCGGATTTCTCCAAGATCGGCGGGTAGGGAGAAAGAGCGGCCGACCTCCAACCTTTGTCATCCCGGTTTGGGCGAAGCGCAAGACCGGGACGCACGGACACCGTGCGGTGCAAGCGAGTTCGCGACGCGCCTCGCATGCCTGCAAAGCTCCGTGTTCACGGGTCCCGGATAAGCGCGTTCCGCACTTTCCGGGATGACAAAGGTTAGGGGAGAGCGCTCGCCGCAAATGAAGAAGCGCGCCCGAAGGCGCGCTTCTCGGTCTCGCTAGGAGCAGCGAAGATGATGGCTCAGGACCAGCCGCCGAAATGGGTGCGGTAGAAGATATGCGCGCCGATCTTGTCGACCTTGATCATGCGCCGTCCCCAGCGCGGGCTCACATAGGTGGCATGGTAGTGGGTGGAGTCGCCGACCTCGTCCACCCAGATCGTGCCGTCCGTTACCTCGCGGCCGATCCGCTCCGCGAGCGCCCAGGCGTGCTTTGAGCGGATGACCTCGGCGCGGCCGTCGCAGGCGAAAGAGAACTGGCATTTGTGGCGGCGCTTTTCGTTCTGATAGACGACGCCGCAGATCGTGTCGGGATAGGCCGGGTTGCGGACCCGGTTCAGAATGACCTGGGCGACGGCGGCCTGGCCGGCTTCCGATTCGCCGCGCGCCTCGAAATAGATGCCCTCCGCCAGACACTTCTGCTGCTTCTGGGAATAGACGCTCGCCGGCAGAGGATTCTGCAGCCACGCATGGTGGCCGGACGCGAATTGCGCCGGGCTGCGGCCGTCGAGCCATGTGGAAAGGACCTCTTCGCCGGGGCGCGGGCGCGGGCGATAGAGTCCGTCCTCGGCCGTGGCGTCGTCCACGGCTTTCCTCAGGCCAAGCACGACTTCGAACGGCTCCTCGACGGAACTCGGCACACGCGCATAGGCCATCAGCGGCGAAGACCTGGCCGCGTCGCCCTGGCTCGCCCAGGCGACGGCGGGCTTGGCCTGCGGCAGCCGCGCCAACGCGATCGCCCGCTGCACATGCGGGGCGACCTTGGCAAAGGCTGTGTGGACCACCTTGTCCGCCTCGAGCGGTGGCTGGCGCGGCGTAAAGACGAGCCACGGCTCCGCTGGATCGTGCGGCCCGGCCAGCTCGCGTCCGGCGACCACGCCGGCCGAGGGCAGCGCCTCGACCGTGGAGAACATCGGGCGCCGCTTTGTCTCCGCGCCGCCCTCGGCGACCTCCGCGGACACGGTGGGCCGCAGCTGGGCGTCGTCGCCGGGGGCCTGCCGTTCGACCGCCGGCAGGGCCGCCAGAATGGCCAATGCGACGGATCTGTGGGTTTCATCCGGGATCGCAACGGAGAAGGCTGCGATCGAGAAGACGGTCGAAGTCGCCGTCAAAAGCCAAACGCGTACGCGACCTGACGCTTGTTGCACAGCCGAGCTACCCCTCCACCTCACGACACTTGTTGCCAAACTGCAACAAGTGCTGTCCGCCATTCCGCAACGTCATTAAACCCGAGTTGAGGTTGACAGGCGGTTAACCGAGATGTGCCCCCCGGAGGGCCCAGCTGGGCGCCGCACTCATGACGTCCGGGAGTGTTGCTCAGTTAATCGGGCAAGAATACGGCTGAGTGCTTTTTACGTTACCGCGTGACGCTTTCTTGCCCTTGCGGGCCCGCGAGCGCGGCCTGCGCCGCGGCCAGCCGCGCGATCGGCACGCGGAAGGGCGAGCAGGACACGTAGTCGAGTCCCACCGCGTCGCAGAATCGGATCGAGGCCGGGTCGCCGCCGTGCTCGCCGCAGATGCCGAGCTTGAGCTCCGGCTTCGCCTTGCGCCCCTCGTTGGCGCCGACGCGCACCAGCACCCCGACGCCGTCGGTATCGAGCGTGATGAAGGGGTCCTTCTCGATCAGGCCCATCTCCTGGTAGGGCCCGATGAAACCGGCCGCGTCGTCGCGCGAGATGCCGAATGTAGTCTGCGTGAGGTCGTTGGTCCCGAAGGAGAAGAAGTCCGCCGCCTCGGCGATCTCCTGCGCCCTCAGCGCCGCGCGCGGCAGCTCGATCATCGTCCCGACCGTATAGTCGACCGCGGCGCCATTTGCGGCTCGAAGCTTCCGCGCTGTAGCGTCGATCGTCGCCTTCACATGGTCGAGCTCGCTGCGCATGCAGACCAGCGGCACCATGATCTCCGGCGTGACCGGCGCACCGGTCGCCTTCGCCGCTTCCGCCGCCGCCTCCAGGATGGCGCGCGTCTGCATCTCGGCGATCTCGGGATAAGTGATCAGAAGACGGCAGCCGCGATGGCCGAGCATCGGATTGGACTCGGTCAGCGCGATCAAGCGCTCGCGCAGAAGCGCCGGATCGACTTTCATCGCCTTGGCGACCTCGGCGATCTCCTGCTCCTCCTTGGGCAGGAACTCATTGAGCGGGGGGTCGAGCAGCCGGACCGTGACCGGCAATCCGCGCATGATCGTGAACAGCTCCACGAAATCGCGTCGCTGCATCGGCAAAAGCTTCTCCAGCGCCGCGCGGCGCCCATCCGCATCCTGAGCAAGAATCATCTCACGCACCGCG
>CAZARE010000018.1:0-3352 GCA_964487455.1 uncultured Propylenella sp. | reverse complement strand
CGCGCGTGCTGGTGCGCGCTCTGGCGGAGAACGACCGCGCCAAGGGTTTCTACGAGCGCTACGGCGGACGGCTCGTTGCGCGAACCGACGAATCGCTCGGCGGCCGCACGCTCCCCTGCCTGTGGTACGAGTTCCGGCCCTGATCTCCCAAGGACGCCTCGCCGGGCTGACCATCGAGTGACGCCAACGGCGACGAGGGAGGCGCTAGGTGTGCAGCACTGCCTTTATCGCTTCGCCGAGGCTCTCGGGGTCGCCGACGACATGAAGGGTCTTAACGCGGGTCGTGGCGCCTGCCCTCACTGATACGGACGATTTCGGCACCCGCAGCGTCTTGGCGATGAGCTTCTCAAGCGCCGCGTTGGCGGCGCCATTCTCAGGCGCGGCGCGCACACGCGCCTTCAGCACGGCGCGACCGTCGGCGAGCACCTCCATGCCCTCCAACTCGTCGCGCGCCCCGCGCGGCGTCAGCCGCACGCGCAGCCGCAGGCCGCCGGCATCCGCTTCGTATGGCCGCGCGGCCATGCCCCTCCTCAGAAGACGTTGGGGTAGAGGTAGAGAATAATGATGCGGCGGATGAGAAAGATGATCAAAAGCAGGATGATCGGCGTGACATCGAGACCGCCGAAAGACGGCACGTAGCGGCGAATCGGCCTCAGCGCCGGCTCGGTCAGCGCATAGAGCGCACTCCCGATCATTCCCACCACCTGGTTGTTCGGATTGACGACGCGGAATGCGTAGAGCCACGAAAAGATCGCCGCCAGGATGATCACCCACCAATAAAGCTCTAAGACCAGCAGGACGACATCAAGGAGCGCGCGCATCTCGCCTCCGGGAATCTCGGTGGTTGGGACAGGCCCGCCCATCTAGACGGCTGCGGCTGCGGTTACAAGCGATGGATGGCGGCTGCCCGGAGTGCTAGCCTTGCCGCCGAGAGGAGGCGTGCGCTTGAACAAGCGGTCGACCGGGGACCACGGCTCGCTGGAGGCCCTTCTCAAGGCCGCGGCGGCAGGGGAGAGCGGCGCCTTCCGCGCGCTCTACGAGGCGACCGCGCCGAAACTTTTCGGCGTCGTCCTGCGTATCGTACGCAATAGGCCGGTTGCAGAGGAAGTCCTGCAGGAGACCTACATCAAGATCTGGCGAAATGCCGAGCGCTTCACGCCGGAAGCCGGCGAGCCGATGGCGTGGCTGACGACGATCGCGCGCAACCGGGCGATCGATCGCATCCGCTCCGAGAAGATCGAACGGGCCGAGCCGACGGACGATGCAGTCATGCAGCGGTTGGCGGCGCCAGCTTCCGGCGACGCGACCGCGAAAGAGGCGCTGCGGCGTTGCCTCGACGAGCTCGAGGAAGATGCGCGAAACTGCGTTATCCTCGCCTATTGCTCTGGATATTCGCGGGAGGAGCTGGGCGAGCGTTTCAACCGTCCGGTGGGCACGATCAAGACCCTGCTCTACCGCAGCATCAGGCTCTTGAGAGCGTGTCTGGAGAGGGAATGAGCGCCGAGCCGCAAAACGACGCCGCCGAATATGTGCTGGGCACGCTTCCGGCCGACGAGCGCGCACGCTTTGCCGAGCGCCTGAAGACCGACGCCGCGCTCGCCGATGCCGTGCGCGAATGGCAGAGGCGGTTGGCGCCGCTGAACGCGACGGCGCCGGAGGAGATGCCTCAGGCGGCGGTCTGGCGGGCGATCGAGCAGGCGACGACGGGCGCGGAGGCGACCGCCGCCGAGGCGTTCGCGAACGTCGTTCGGCTGCGACGCCGCGTGGCGCTTTGGCGGACCGCAGCAATTGCCGCGGGGGCGTTGGCCGCAGCGCTCGCACTCGTGGCGGTCATCGACCGGGAGTCGCTACCGCCGGAACCGACCGGCCAACGCTACGTCGCCGTGGTCGATTCCGGCGGACGCGAGCCGGCGCTCATCGCCGAAGTGGATACGGCGACCGGCTTCATCATTGTGCGCAGTCTGCATGTGGAGGTTCCCTCCGGGCGAAGCCTCGAGCTCTGGCACGTCGCCAAGGATCACGAGCCGCGCTCGCTCGGACTCCTGCACGCCGGACTCGACGCACAAACAATTCAGGACATCCCGGCAGCCGGTCCGGTGAGCGGCATCATAGCCGTTTCCGTGGAGCCGGAGGGCGGCTCGCCCTCCGGCGCCCCGACGGGGCCGGTCATCTATTCCGGCCGGCTGATCCCCGTCGACTGAGACCAGCAAACGAAAAGGGCGGTGAGCCGCCCTTTTCGGTACGCCGCGCCTACATCTGCGGCATCAGAACCGTGTCGATGACGTGCACCACACCGTTCGACTGCATGACGTCGGCCTGCGTGACGACCGCGCCGTTGCCGGTCTCGTCGATGACGACCAGCTTGTCGCCGTCCATCTTGAGCATGATCGTGTCGCCGGAAACGGTGGTGACGTTGTGCTCGCCCCCGTCGTCCTCGATCATCTGCATCGCCGCGTCCGACGTCGCGTTCGCCGAGACCACGTGATAGGTGAGGATCTGGGTCAGCCGATCCTTGTTCTCCGGCTTCAGCAGCTCCTCGACCGTGCCGTCCGGCAGCTTCGCGAAAGCGCCGTCTGTTGGCGCAAAGACGGTGAAGGGACCTGGCCCAGCCAGAGTATCGATTAGGCCGGCGGCCTGCACGGCGGCGACGAGCGTGGTCAGGTTGTCCGCATTGGGCGCGTTCTCCGCGATCGTCTTGGTGGAGTACATCGGCGCGCCGCCGACCATCACTTCGGCGGCGGCCTGCGTGAAGCCCGCCGGAGCGAGCAGGAGGGCACCGACAGCGGCGGCCGCGCGAAGTCTTGCAGAAGCTCTCATCAATTGACTCCCTTCTTAAGCCCCGGCATTGGGGCGGGAGCGTCTACGGAGCCGCCGCGCGACGAGTTTTCGAGTTCCGATCACATGCTTGCGAGCGGCATCCCCGGGTTCAGCGTTGCCAGGAGCAGGCGCCGGGCGCTCGCGCGCTTGACACTCTTCGGGGGCAAACCCTAAATGCGCCCCGCTCGCCGGCGCCTGCCGGAGGGAATGGGGCCGTAGCTCAGACGGGAGAGCGCCGCGTTCGCAATGCGGAGGTCAGGGGTTCGATTCCCCTCGGCTCCACCAGCCATTCTCAAGGCCAGTACCCCACCATTCCGGCGGGATGACCCACCGATCGCCTGACCGGTATCGACCTTGTCATTCTTGCCGCTTGGCAATCTGCCTGTCGCGCAATCCGGCGCCCGCTCAGGCTCCGCACCGCTCAAGGGAGCCGGCGAGCGCCATGTCGAAGATGCGCAGCGCGCCTTCCCTTGTGAGCTTCACCGGGTTGCCGCCGGCGGTCGGATCGACGATCGCCATCTCCGCGATCTCCGCG
>CAZARE010000017.1:0-3297 GCA_964487455.1 uncultured Propylenella sp. | reverse complement strand
ACGACGCGCCCGTCCTCCACCACGATGAGCCGCCCGCCGATGTGGATCGCAGCGGTCTCCATGACGCGCCCCTTCTCGACGATTGCGAGCTTCGTGGTCCCGCCGCCGATATCGATGTTGAGGATGCGCATGCCCGTGTCGAAGCTCGCGGCGGCCGCGCCCGAGCCGTAGGCGGCCAGCATCGCCTCCATGTGGTTCCCGGCCGTCGCGGTGACGAGCTCTCCGCCTTTCTCGGCGAGGATAGCGGCGATCCCCTCCGCGTTCTCGCGCCTCAGCGCCTCTCCGGTCAGGATCACCACGCCCGTGTCGATCCCGTCCGGCGCGATCCGTGC
Source organism: uncultured Propylenella sp. (assembly GCA_964487455.1). Taxonomy (GTDB): domain Bacteria; phylum Pseudomonadota; class Alphaproteobacteria; order Rhizobiales; family Afifellaceae; genus DASWJZ01. The sequence goes on along the minus strand of CAZARE010000017.1, from coordinate 2,965 downwards.
GGCGGCGTAGGCGTCGTCGATAATCGCGCCGAGCGCCGCCGCGTCGATCAGGTGCTCGTCCGCGTAGGGGGTGAGCGCCACCGGCGACTCGTAGAGCGTCTCGCGCGCCACCACGACATAGCGGCTGGTCAGGTCCTCGCCGTGACGGCGCATGTGCACGCCGGAGAAGACCACCTGCGTCCCTGCCGAGCCGACGTCGATGCCGACGCTCTTCAGGAACACATTGTCCTGCTGCCAGATCGGGTTTTCCTCGAGCGGCCCCGGATCGATGACGTCGTGGTCATGGTCGGCGTCGGGCCCGTGCTCGTGCGGATAGAAGTCGCCGAGCCCGTGGTCGGTGAGCGTATGCGGCTTGCCGCCGGCCTTGTCTCCGGGCGCGGTCATCGCACGCAGGCGCTCGATCGACAGCGCACACCTACTCCCACGGCAGGAGCGAGACGTGGATCACGCCCTCGCTGGCGCCGACCGCCTTGATCGCCGCGTCGGCGTCCTTCAGCCCGAAGCGGTGCGTGGTGATGAGGTCGAGGGGAAAGCGGTCGGAGGCGAGCTGCTGCAGCGCCAGCTCGCACGACGCATAATTGTGCCCGCGCGCGGCCTTGATGGTGATGTACTTGTTAGCGATCCTGGCGAGGGGAAAATCCGGGAACTCCGACATCTCGCCCTGGATCAAGAGCGTCCCCTCCTTGCGCTTCAGCGCATCGATGCCGAGGAGCACCGGGGTCGTCCCGGCGCCCGCCGTGCAGTCGAGCGCCACGTCGACGCCCGCGCCGCCGGTGATCTCCATGATGCGCGTGAGCGGATCCTCCGCGTCGACGTCGATGACGTAATCGGCGCCGAGCTTCCTCGCCACGTCGAGACGCGCGGCGTCCTTCCTCGTGCCGGTGACGATGATGAGGGAGGCGCCCGCCTGCTTGCAGGCGACGGTCTGCGACAGGCCCTGCTGGCCCGGCCCCTGGATCAGCACGGTCGAGTAGTAGCCGACCTTGCAGTCGAACAGCGCCCATTGGATGCCGTTCGCCATCGGCGTGACCACGCCGGCGAGCTCCGCGGAGATGCCGGGCGGCACCTTGTGCACCACGGCGTTCCACGGCAGGTACATGTACTGCGCGAAGCCGCCCCAGAGATAAGGCGCGCGCTCCGCCGGCGTGTAGCCGTAGCGGATGCCATCCGGGTTCTTGCGCCAGTCGGTCGCCTGGCAGAGGCGGTATTCGCCGCGATGGCACCACTCGCATCCGAAGCACGGCACGTAGTGCTCCACGAACACGAGGTCGCCTTCCTTCACCCCCTTGCGCTCGACGAACTGCCTGCCCGCCTTTGCGATGATGCCGATGTTCTCGTGCCCCATGATGACGTCGCCGGCGATCGGCGGCTTGGCGTAGAACTTCACGTCCGTGCCGCAGATGCCCGCGACCTCCATCTTGAGGAGCGCGCCGTCGTCGGGGATGTCGGGCATGGGGTATTCGCGAAACTCGGTCCTGCTCGGACCGGTCCGCACCGCCGCCAGCACCTGTTCGGGCAAAGCATTCTCCTTCGACGTATCGAACGTTGCGGGGAGTCTAGAACCAGGGCGAAGGCGGTCAACCGGAGCGTTCCGCTCAAGGTGAGGCTCGTAGCCCGGATGGAGCGGCGAAGCCGCGCAATCCGGGACGGCGGTGGCCTGACGCGATTCCGTTCCCGGATTTTCGCTCCGCTCCATCCGGGCTACGGCTCAGTCAACGGAACACCCGGCTCGACACCTCCCGTGCGCGACCGCATAAGGGGGCCATGGCCGATCTCACGCTCACGACCGTCACCCGCACGCAAGGCAACAACCGCGCCCTGAAGGACGGCACGGTGAAGCCGCGCACCTGCACGCTCGCGTTCGAGGAGGTGGACCCGCTGATCCGCGCCTTCCGGCAGATGGTGCGCGAGCTGAAATACGACGTTTGCGAGATGGCGCTCACGACCTATGTGTGCGCCAAGGCGCACGGCAAGCGGTTCACCGCGCTGCCGGTGTTCCTGGTGCGCGCCTTCCATCACGGCGCGATCGTGGTGAACGCCAAGGCCGGCGTCGCGAGCCCGAAGGACCTCGAGGGACGCAGGGTCGGCGTCAACCGCGGCCACACGGTCACGACGGGCGCCTGGGCGCGAGCCATCCTGCAGGACGAATACGGCGTCGACCTCTCCAGGATCACCTGGGCGCTCTCCGGAGACGAGCACGTCGCCGAATACGAGCCGCCGCCGAACGTCGTCCCGATCGGGGCCGGGAAGGACATGAACGAGATGCTGACCTCCGGCGAACTGGCGGCGGCGATCAACGTCACCATCGACCATCCGGACGTGAAGCCGCTCATCCCGAACGCGCTCGAGGCCGGCCTCGACGCGTTGAAGGCGCGCGGCCTCTATCCCATCAATCACCTCGTCGTCGTGAAGGACGACCTCCTCGCCGCCCATCCCAACCTCGCGGCGGATCTCTTCGAGGCTTTCGCCGAAGCGAAGCGGCTTTATGTCGATAAGCTGAAGGCCGGTGCGATCGAGAACCCGACCCAGACGGACGAAGTGTACCGCCGGGTGATGGAGGTCACCGGCGATCCCCTGCCCTACGGCATCGGACCGAACCGCAAAGTGCTGGAGGCGCTCATCGGCCACGCGCTGACGCAGCGGATCATCCCGAAGCCGGTGACGGTGGAAGAGCTGTTCGCGGAAGGGACGCACGACTTGGTGGCGTGAGACGGCTCGGGCTCGTAGCCCGGATGGAGCGAAGCGCAATCCGGGTCTTCATATCGTCCTGCCGCCGACGCCTGCCCCGCATTCCGCTTCGCTCCATGCGGGCTACGAACTACGATAGACCATGCTTTGCCCAGACCGCCCGGACCTCCTCGTCACTTGCGAATTCGCCGCGCGCTGCGGCTGCCTTCGACCTGTCGATGGCCTCTCTCTCCGACGCCGACAGGCGTATCGGCGGCATGTCTTCGCCGCCGACGAG
>CAZARE010000016.1:0-3688 GCA_964487455.1 uncultured Propylenella sp. | reverse complement strand
CGGGCTGGTGCTACGGCGGCTTCAAGGCGACGCCGGGCTCCGGCTGGTGCTTCGCCCATACGATCGCCCACGACGCGCCGCACGCGCTGAACGCCGCCTTCACTCTTGAGCGCTTCCATGAGGGCCGTCCCATCGACGAGGCCGGCACCGGCCCGACGCCGCGGCTGCATTGAGCGATGCTGATCCCCTGCCCCGTTTGCGGCCCGCGCGACCATGAGGAGTTCGCATATGGCGGCGACGCCACGCTGGCGCGACCTGCGATCGACGCGCGCGAGGCTGCCCCTTGGGCTGAATATGTCTATGACCGCGCCAACCCGCGCGGGAGCCACGAGGAGTACTGGCACCACGTGCATGGCTGCCGCCAGTGGATGGTGGTGGTGCGCGACACGCAGACCCACGAAGTGAGCGGCGCGCGGCTCGTGGGTCCCTGGGTCCAGCAGGAGCCGGGGTGATGCCCGGCTATCGCCTGCCGCGCGGCGGTAGCCGCATCGACCGCATGCGGCCGCTGCGCTTCACCTTCGACGGCCGCATCGTCAGCGCCTTCGCCGGCGATACGATCGCCTCCGCGCTGCTTGCCTCCGGCCGCACCCTCCTCGGCCGTTCCTTCAAGTACCATCGCCCGCGCGGCGCCTATTCGGCGGGCCCGGAGGAGCCCAACGCGCTGGTCACGCTCGGCGCTGGCGCCGCCACCGAAGCCAACGCCAGGGCGACAACCGTGGAGGCAGCGGACGGCATGCGCGTGAGGAGCCAGAACCGCTGGCCTTCCCTCTCGCTCGATCTCGGCGCCCTAAGCGGCTTCCTGGCGCCGTTCCTCGCGGCCGGTTTCTACTACAAGACCTTCATGGGTCCCGGCCGCCGCGGCTGGATGCTCTACGAGCCGTTCATCCGCCGCGCCGCCGGGCTCGGCCGGGCGAGCTTCGAGCCCGACCCCGACCGCTACGAGACCGCGCATGCCTTCTGCGACGTGCTCGTCATCGGCGCCGGACCCGCCGGGCTCTCCGCCGCGCTCGTGGCGGGCCGCGCGGGAGGGCGCGTCATCCTTTGCGACGAGGCGCCGGTTCTTGGCGGAGCGCTCGACCTGGAGGACACGATCGGCGAGGACGCGCCGGCGGATTGGCTTTTCGCCACGCTGTCGGAGCTGAACACGCTCAAGAACGTCCGTCAGTTCACCCGCTTCACCGTCTATGGCTGCTACGACGACAATATTCTCGGCGCGGTCGAACGGATTCCATCCGGCGCAGCTGCACGCACGCGCCAGCGCCATTGGCGCATTCATGCTCGGCGCGTGGTGTTGGCGACCGGTGCGCTGGAGCGACCGTTCGTGTTTCCCGGCAACGACCGCCCCGGCGTGATGCTGGCGGGGGCGGCGCTCGCCTACGCGCGACGCTACGGTGTGTCGGTCGGACGCGATGTCGTGCTTTTCACGAACAACGACGGAGGCTGGCGCCATGCAGCCGCCCTGGCGCGTGCCAGCGTGCCGATCCGAATGGTGATCGACCCGCGGCCGGAGGTCCCGCCGCGCGCGGTGGCGGAGCTCCAATCGACCGGGACAAGGTGCCTGGCCGGTCACGTCGTCACCGCCGCGCGAGGCGGCAAGACGCTGAGGTCGGTGAACGTCCAGGCATTCGACGCCGACGCCGGAGAGCTTTCGGGCGAAGCGCGCATGCTTCATTGCGACGCCCTGCTTGTCGCGGCGGGCTGGAACCCTCAGCTGCAACTCGCCAGCCAGTCGGGCGGTGCGCCGCGCTACGACAAGGCGTTGCACGCCTTTGTGCCGGGCCGGCCGCGCGGAGGCTGGAGCGCCATCGGCGCGGTCTGCGCCACCTTCGATGCCGCGGCCGCCGCAGCCGCCGGCGCACAGGCCGGGAGGGACGCTGCGAAGGCTGTTGGTCTTGCAGGCTCACCAGACGAGCCTCAGTCCGCTGCTAGGAAAGAGGCGCGGAGCATGCTCGAAAGCTTTCTGCCGCTCTTCGAGATTCCAGGAAGCGGCAAGGCGTTCGTCGACCTGCAGAACGATGTGACGGCGTCGGATGTCCGGTTGGCCAAGCGCGAAGGCTTTGAATCGATCGAGCACCTGAAGCGCTACACCACGCTCGGCATGGCGTCCGATCAGGGCAAGACCGCCAACCTCAATGCTATCGCCATCATGGCCAAGGAGCGCGGGCTCCCCATCCCCGCAATCGGCACGACGCGCTTTCGCCCGCCCTACGATCCGGTCAGCCTCGGCGTCATCGTCGGGCGGGCGCGCGGCGGCCACCTGCAGCCGCTCCGCCGCACGCCGATGCACGACTGGCACGTCAGGTCAGGCGCCGAGATGATCAACGTCGGGCTCTGGCAGCGGCCGCGCATCTATGCGCGCGAGGGCGAAACGCTGGAGCAGGCCTACGTGCGCGAGGCGCGCGCCGTGCGCACCTCGGTCGGCGTCACCGATGTGTCGACCCTCGGCAAGATCGACGTGCAGGGGCCAGACGCGGCGGTTTTCCTTGACCGTGTCTACACCAACACCTTCTCCACGCTGCCGGTCGGCAAGGCGCGCTACGGCCTGATGCTGCGCGACGACGGCTTCCTCTTCGACGACGGCACCACCTGGCGGCTCGGCGAGACGCGCTACCTGATGACGACCACCACCGCCAACGCGGCGCTGGTCCTGCAGCACCTGGAAATGCTCCTCGCCGTCGCCTGGCCGGAGCTCAGGGTGTCGGTTGCCTCGCTCACCGACCAGTGGGCTGGCGCCGCGGTCGCCGGGCCGAACAGCCGGGGGCTCTTGAAGGCCGCCCTCGACGATATCGACGTCGGCGATAGCGCGCTGCCGTTCATGGGCGTGCGCACCGGCCGGCTCGCCGGCGTGCCGGTCATCGTCGCGCGCCTCTCCTTCTCCGGCGAGCTGGCGTACGAAGTCTATAGCGGCGCGGACCATGGGCTCTTCGTGTGGAAGCGGTTGCTGGATGCGGGAGAGACGCTCGGCGCCGTGCCCTACGGCCTCGAGGCCCTGGGCGTGCTGCGGCTGGAGAAGGGCCATGTCACCGGCGCGGAGATCACCGGTCGCACCACCGTCCATGACCTCGGCCTGGAGAAGATGTTCTCGATGAAGAAGGACTTCGTGGGGAAGCCGCTGGCCTTGCGGCCGGCGCTGACCGACCCCGGCCGCAAGCAGCTCGTCGGCGTGAAATCGCTGGACGGCAATCCGGTGCGGGCCGGCGCGCATCTGGTCGCTGGCGCCGACGCGAAGAGCCCCGGCCGCTCACAAGGCCATGTGACGGCGATGTGCTACAGCCCGGCGCTGGAGGGCTACATCGCGCTGGCGCTTCTTGCGGGGGGCCGGCCGCGGCACGGCGAGAAGCTTTATGCCGCCGACCCGCTGCGCAAGGCGCATGGCCCAGTGGAGATCGTCGATCCGTGCTTCTTCGATCCGCATGGGAGCCGTATGCATGGCTGAGCGCGTGTCAGCTCTCGCTCAGCTTCCGGCGGACGCCGAGGACGGAGCGCGCCTCGACCTCAGCGAGATGCGTCCGGCCGCGCTCCTCCAGGTCCAGGCCTGGCCGGCAACGCTGGCGACCGTGGAGGCGGTCATCGTGCAGGTTCTGGGTATCGGCGAGCCACCGCAGCCCGGGCGGGCCACGTGGTTCAACGGAGGCTCAGTCTGTGCGATCGGCGCCGGCCGGTTTCTCCTCTCGACCAGCGACCCCGA
>CAZARE010000015.1:0-9568 GCA_964487455.1 uncultured Propylenella sp. | reverse complement strand
GCAGCTCGAGCGCTTCCAATCGATGCTCGGAAGGCCGGGCGCTGATGCCGAGCTCGATCCGTGGCTTGACCGGGCGCTCTTGACGGGAAACTTCTCGATAAGCGCGCTCGAGCGTCAAATCTATCGCGCATCCGTCGCCCGGACCGGCGGGAACCTGTCGGCCGCAGCGCGCCTCATCGGGCTGACCCGGGCGCAGTTGGCCTATCGACTCGGAGCCTCGGACGGCGGTCCGTGAAGCGTGTTCCCCGCACCGGGAGGTCGGAGTGACGGGGATTGCAGACCGCTTGCTGTGATAGAGTGCTCTGGCAAATTCCGCGAGCCCGCAGCTAGAATGCTTTGGGAGCTGGCTGCCGCTGTGCGGGCTGCGGCGAAGCTGGCCGGGAATTGTCGACGGGCAGACAGTGCTGATCGAACGCCAAAGCATGATACTGGAGATCGCCCGTCAAACAGGCCGCGTGACGGTGGACGAGCTAGCCATCCGCTTCGAGGTCACGCCGCAGACCATCCGCAAGGATCTGAACGAGCTTTGCGATCGGCGCCTGCTGGCGCGCATCCACGGCGGCGCGATCCTCTCCTCAGGCGTAGAGAACGTCGGCTACGACGCGCGCCGCATGATCGCCAGCGAGGAGAAGGAAGCCATCGCGCGCGCCGCCGCCGAGCGCATCCCCGATCAGGCCTCGCTCTTTATCAACATCGGCACCACGACGGAGGCCGTGGCGCGGGCGCTCCTGCAGCATCGCGGGCTCATGGTCATCACAAACAACCTCAACGTAGCAAGTCTCATGCGCGTCTATCCGCAGATCGAGGTGGTGATCGCTGGCGGCGTCGTGCGCCACACCGACGGCGGCGTGATCGGGGAGGCGGCGGTCGATTTCATCCGTCAGTTCAAGGTGGACTTCGCCGTCATCGGCGTCTCGGCGATCGACCAGGACGGCGGGCTTCTCGACTATGACTATCGCGAGGTGCGCGTAGCGCAGGCCATCATCTCCAACGCGCGCCACGTCATGCTCGTGTCCGACTCCACCAAGTTCGATCGCTCGGCGCCGGTTCGCATCGGACATATCTCCCAGGTGACGACCTTCGTGACGGACCGCTGCCCCTCCAAGGCGATCCGCCAGATCTGCAGCGACAGCGTCGTCGAGTTGGTGGAGGTCCTGGGCGCGACCAGCGACGACGAGGCCGCCGCCTGATTTTCGATTGATCTTCCTTTTCTTTCGTTTTAGGACCGACCTGAGCTTCGTGGCGAAACAAGAATGCTGCGGCGCAATAGGGGGAGGCGGGTGCAGTCTGCGCCCTTCGATATCGCCATCGTCGGCGGCGGGATCAATGGCTGCGGCATCGCACGCGATGCGGCCGGCCGTGGGCTGTCGGTCTACCTCTGTGAGAAGTCCGATCTGGCCGGTGGCACGTCATCAGCCTCGACAAAGCTTATCCATGGTGGCCTGCGCTACCTTGAATACTTCGAGTTCCGGCTGGTCCGCGAAGCGCTCATGGAGCGCGAGGTGCTCTGGCGCGCGGCGCCGCACATCATCTGGCCTTTGCGGTTCGTCCTCCCGCACCACAAGGGACTGAGGCCCGCCTGGCTGATCAGGTTGGGCCTTTTTCTCTACGATCATCTGGGCGGGCGGCGCGACCTGCCGCCGGCCAAGCGCATCGACCTTACCCGCGATCCCGCCGGCGAGCCGCTTCGGCCGGAGTACCGCAAAGGCTTCGAGTACTCCGATTGCTGGGTGGAGGACTCCCGGCTGGTCGTCCTCAACGCGATGGATGCTGCGGCGCACGGCGCGGTCGTCGAGACACGCACCGAGATGCTGAGCGCGGAGCGGAGCGGCAAGCTCTGGAAGATGACCGTTGCCGACCTGCCGGGAGGCGGCCGGCGTGTGATCGCCGCGAAGGCGCTGGTCAACGCGGCCGGCCCGTGGGTCGAGGAAGTGATGGCGGAACGACTCGGCATCCCGCTCGAAGCACCTGTGCGCCTTGTCAAAGGGAGCCATATCGTCGTGCCGCGACTCTTCCGGCACGACCGTGCCTATATCTTTCAGAACGCCGACGGCCGCATCGTCTTCGCCATCCCCTACGAGGGCGATTTCACGCTGATTGGCACCACCGATCTCGACTATGACGGCGACCCGGCCGAGCCGCGGGCGACGGCGGAGGAGGTCGAGTACCTCTGCTCCGCCGCCAGCCAGTACTTTCGCAATGCCATCGCCCCAAAAGATGTCGTGTGGACCTATGCGGGCGTTCGTCCGCTCTACGACGACGGCGCCAGCGAAGCGCAGGCGGCGACGCGTGACTACGTGCTGAAGATCGATGGAGGCGGCGACAATCCGCCGCTGCTGAATATCTATGGCGGCAAGATCACCACGTACCGTCGCCTTGCCGAGGCGGCCCTCGACCAACTTGCCCAGCATTTCGGCAAACTCGGAGAGCGTTGGACGGAGGCGGCGACGCTGCCGGGCGGCGATTTCCCCGCGGCAGGATTCGCGGCGCAGGTTGCGACGGTTCGGGCGCTCTGCCCGGATTGCGGCGCGTCGATGGCGACGCGCCTGGTACGGGCTTATGGAACGCGCGCGCGCGCGATCGTCGACGGCGCCGGGGATAAGTCCGGGCTCGGCATGCTGTTCGGAAGCGACCTCAGCGAGCGCGAGGTCGCCTACCTGATGCAGCACGAATGGGCGCGCACCGCCGAGGACGTGCTGTGGCGTCGTTCGAAGCTCGGCTTGCGGCTCAGCGCGGAGGAAGCGGAGCGGCTCGACGCATGGATGCGGACGGCCGGCGCCGACTCCCAAACGCCCGAAGCGATCGCGCAGGGGGCAGCGCTGTGACTCTCGAGCTCCGCCACGTGTCCAAGATCGTGCGCGGCGAGGCGCATATCACCGACATCTCGCTCACGCTGCAGCGCGGCACCCTGAACATCCTGCTCGGACCCACGCTCTCCGGGAAAACAAGTCTGATGCGGCTGATGGCGGGCCTCGACGCTCCAAGCGAGGGGCAGCTGTTCTTCGACGGGAAGGATATGACAGGCGTGCCGGTGAAGAAGCGCTCCGTCGCGATGGTCTACCAGCAATTCATCAACTACCCGAACCTGACGGTCTACGAGAACATCGCCTCGCCGCTCCGCGTCGCGCGCGTAGAGAAGGGCGAGCTCGACAGGCGTGTGCAGGAGGCGGCGAAGCTGATGAAGCTAGAGCCGCTGCTGAAGCGCAAGCCGCTCGAGCTCTCCGGCGGTCAGCAGCAGCGCACCGCGCTCGCCCGCGCGATCGTCAAGCGGGCCGAGCTGGTGCTGTTGGACGAACCGCTCGCGAATCTGGATTACAAGCTGCGCGAGGAGCTGCGTGAAGAGTTGCCACGCATCTTCTCCGCCACCGGCGCTATCTTCGTCTACGCCACGACCGAGCCTATCGAAGCGTTGCTTCTCGGCGGCTCGACGGCGACCCTCTCAGAGGGGCGCGTCACGCAATTCGGCACGACGCTGGAAGTCTATCGCCGGCCCGACAGTCTGGAGACGGCGCGCATCTTCTCCGACCCGCCGATCAACACGCTCTCCGTGACGAAGGCAGAGGGCAGCATAAAGGCGACGCGTGAAACCCTGACATTGCCGGCGACTGGCATACTCTCCGGCCTCCCGAACGGCACCTATACGATCGGCTTCCGCCCCAACCATCTCTATCTGCTGCGTCCGCAGCACGATGCGATCCCCGTCACCGGGCGAGTCGTGATGACGGAGATCACCGGCTCGGAAAGCTTCGTCCACATCGATTTCGCTGGCGAACGCTGGGTGGCGCTGGCGCACGGCATCCACGATCTCGCCATCGGCCAGCCGGTGGAGATCTTTCTCGATCCGCATCGCTTCTTCGTCTTCGACGCCGAGGGCACGCTTGCCGCCGCCCCCTGGCTGCGTCGGGTCGCGTAGGAGGCAGCGCGATGGCACGCATCGTTCTCGACGGAATCGCACACTCCTACGAGGCGACGCCGCGCTCGTCCGACTATGCGCTGAAGCGGCTCGACCACGTGTGGGAGGACGGCGGCGCCTACGCGCTGCTCGGTCCCTCCGGATGCGGCAAGACCACGCTGCTCAACATCATCTCGGGGTTGATCACGCCGAGTGAAGGGCGGGTGCTTTTCGACGGGACGGACGTGACCGAAAAGCCTACGGCCGAACGCAACATCGCGCAGGTTTTCCAGTTTCCGGTCACCTACGACACCATGACAGTGGCGGAGAATCTCGCCTTTCCGCTCAAGAATCGCGGCGTACCGCGACAGGAGACTGAGCGGCGGGTGCGCGAAGTGGCGGAAATGCTCGAGCTCACGCCGATGCTCGACCAGCGGGCGCGCAGGCTCACCGCCGACTCCAAGCAGAAGATATCGCTCGGGCGCGGGCTGGTGCGGCCGGACGTGTCCGCGATCCTTTTCGATGAGCCGCTCACGGTCATCGACCCGCACCTAAAATGGGTTCTGAGGGCGCAGATCAAGCGGCTCCACCGGGAGTTCGCGCTGACCATGGTCTACGTCACCCACGACCAGACCGAAGCGCTTTCCTTCGCCGACAAGGTGGTCGTCATGTACGAAGGCGACGTTGTCCAGATCGGCACGCCGGAGGACCTGTTCGAGCGGCCTGAGCACACGTTCGTCGGATACTTCATCGGCTCGCCGGGCATGAACGTCGCCCCCGTGAAGATCGAAGGGACCCGCGCTCGACTAGGCGAGCAGGAGATTAGCCTCGGCCGTGCCTATCCGGCGCTAGAGAAGGGAACCAAAATCGAGCTCGGCATCCGGCCTGAGTATGTCCGCATCGGCGGCGGGGCGAACGGCATCCCGGCGCGGGTAGTGAAGGTCGACGACGTGGGCCGCTACCGTGTCGTCCGCGTCGACGTGGATGGGCACACGCTGAACGCCATCGTTGACGAGGACGCACGCATCGAGGGCGACAGCACTCGCCTCATCCTCGATCAGGCGAACGTGCACATCTACGCCGACAGCCGCCGCGTCGCGGGCACCCCGGCAGGGAAGGGGCCCGGTTGAACATGGACAAGACCTGGAACAACCGCGCGTGGTTCATGGTGCTGCCGGTGCTGGCGCTGGTCGCCTTCAACGCCATCATCCCGCTGATGACGGTGGTGAACTATTCCGTGCAGGAGACGTTCGGGGGCAACGTCTTCTTCTTTGAAGGCGTGAAGTGGTTTCAGGAAGTGCTGCAGTCGCCCCGTTTCCACGCGGCGCTCGGCCGCCAGCTCTTTTTTACGTTCATCATACTCCTCATCGAGATTCCGCTCGGGGTCGCCATCGCGCTCGCAATGCCGCGCAAGGGAGTCTGGGTCTCCGTCTGCCTCGTGCTGATGGCACTGCCGCTGCTCATCCCGTGGAACGTCGTCGGCGCCATCTGGAACATTCTGTCGCTGCCGGACATCGGCCTGCTCGGGCGTGTGCTGAACGGGCTCGGCATGGACTACAATTACACGCGCCAGCCCTTCGACGCCTGGCTCACGCTCATCCTCATGGACGTGTGGCACTGGACGTCGCTGGTGGTGCTCCTTGCCTTTGCCGGGCTGATCTCGATCCCCGACGCCTATTACCAGGCCGCCAAGATCGACGGCGCGTCGCGCTGGGCCGTGTTCCGCCACATCCAGCTGCCGAAGATGAAGCGCGTGCTGACCATCGCGATCCTGCTTCGCTTCATGGATTCCTTCATGATCTATACCGAGCCGTCGGTGCTGACAGGCGGCGGCCCCGGAAACGCCACGACGCTGCTGTCGATCGACCTGGTGAAGATCGCACTTGGCCAGTTCGACCTCGGGCCGGCGGCGGCGATGTCGATCATCTACTTCCTGATCGTCCTGCTGCTCAGCTGGATCTTCTACACGCTGATGATGCGCAACGAGGAGCGGTCATGACCGCGACCAGCATAGGCGCCACGGCTGTGTCCGCGCCACGCGCGCGCGCCCGTTTCCGCATCAGGTTGGGCTGGCTGGTGCCCACCCTCTACATCCTTTTCCTGATGGTGCCGATTTACTGGCTCCTCAACATGTCGTTCAAGACCACCAACGAGATTCTCGGCAGCTTCACGCTGTGGCCGCACAATTTCACGCTGGCGAGCTATCGTGAGATCCTGACCAATCCCGTCTGGTACCGCGGTTACATCAACTCCATCACTTACGTCACGATCAACATGGTGATCTCCGTGTCGGTCGCGCTGCCGGCGGCTTATGCGTTTTCCCGCTATCGGTTCCTGGGAGACAAGCATCTGTTCTTCTGGCTCCTGACCAACCGCATGGCGCCGCCGGCCGTGTTCGCTCTGCCGTTCTTCCAGCTCTACTCGGCGATCAACCTGTTCGACACGCATATCGCCGTCGCGCTCGCGCATTGCCTTTTCAACATCCCGCTCGCGGTGTGGATTCTCGAAGGCTTCATGTCCGGCGTCCCCAAGGAGATCGACGAGACCGCTTATCTCGACGGCTATTCGTTCCCCAGATTTTTCACGAAGATATTCATGCCGCTCATCGCGTCGGGCATCGGCGTGACGGCGTTCTTCTGCTTCATGTTCTCGTGGGTGGAGCTGCTCCTGGCGAAGACGCTGACCTCGGTCTCCGCCAAGCCGATCGCCGCGGTGATGACCCGCACCGCCAGCACGTCCGGCTACGAGCTCGGCCTGCTGGCGGCGGCCGGCGTGCTCACCATCATACCGGGCGCCATCGTGATCTATTTCGTCCGCAACTACATCGCCAAGGGCTTCGCCCTGGGGAGGGTGTGATGGACCATTCGGTGTTCGACCTCTCGTGGATGGCGTGGACGTGGCAGACGGCGACGTTTTTCGTCGCCATCTTCCTGCTCCTCTGCGCAATGACGGTTTGGGAAATTGTCTCGCCGGGGGGCGCACAGCGAGTCGGCATCCTGCGCCTGGAGACGACCCGCGGCGATCGCTTTTTCATCGCGCTGCTCGGCAGCGCCTTCATTCATCTCGCTTGGCTCGGGCTCGTGGGCCCGAACCTTTGGTGGGCTCTTGGCCTCGCATTCATCTACGCCCTCGCGGTGTTCCGATGGGTATGAGGCATCAGGGGAATGGCCGGCCGCCGGCCGCAAACCGGAAGGAAAGGGAGGAGTACCCAATGAGACAATGGCTTCTAGGCACCGTCGCGGCGTTCGCCCTCATGACGCCGAGCGCGTCGTGGGCGGACATGGCCGCGGCCGAACGATGGGTGGACGAGGAGTTCCAGCCCTCAGTGCTCTCACGCGAAGAGCAGCTCACTGAGATGCAGTGGTTCATCGACGCCGCCGAACCCTATCGGGGCATGGAGATCAACGTGCTGTCGGAGAGCATCCCGACGCATTCCTACGAGGCCGACGTTCTGGCCAAGGCGTTCGAGGAGATCACCGGCATTCGAGTGAACCACCAGATCCTTGGCGAAGGCGAGGTGGTGCAGGCGGTTCAAACGCAGATGCAGACGAACCGCAACCTCTACGACGCCTACATCAACGACTCCGATCTGATCGGCACGCATTCGCGCCTGCAAAGCGCCGTCAACTTGACCGACTGGATGGCCGGCGAAGGCGCCGACGTCACCAACCCGATGCTCGACGTAGATGATTTCATCGGCATCTCGTTCACCACCGGTCCGGACGGAAAGATCTGGCAATTGCCCGACCAGCAGTTCGCCAACCTCTACTGGTTCCGCAAGGACTGGTTCGATCGCGAGGACCTGCAGGCGCAGTTCAAGGAGAAGTACGGCTACGACCTCGGCGTGCCGATCAACTGGTCGGCCTATGAGGACATCGCCGAGTTCTTCACCAACGATGTCCGCGAGATCGACGGCGTCCGCATCTACGGCCACATGGACTACGGCAAGCGAGCCCCCGACCTCGGCTGGCGCATGACCGACGCCTGGCTGTCGATGGCCGGCGCCGCCGATGCCGGGTATCCGAACGGTCGCCCGGTCGACGAGTGGGGCATTCGAATGGAGGAAGATTCGTGCAACCCGGCGGGTGCTTCGGTCTCGCGGGGCGGCGCCGCCAACAGCCCGGCGGCGGTCTACGCGGTTGCCAAGTGGGATGAATGGCTGCGCAACTATGCCCCTCCGGGCGCCGCGGACCTCGACTTCTACCAATCGCTGCCTGCGCTTAGCCAGGGTAACGTCGCCCAGCAGATCTTCTGGTACACGGCCTTCGTCCCTGACATGGTCAAGGCACAGGCCGAAGGCAACAACACGGTCGACGCCGACGGTGAGCTTCTGTGGCGGATGGCGCCTTCGCCGCATGGCCCGTACTGGGTGGAGGGCTCACAACGCGGTTACCAGGACGCCGGCTCGTGGACCCTGTTCAACTCGACACCGGTCGATCGGCGCAAGGCGGCCTGGCTCTATGCCCAGTTCGTCGTGTCGAAGACCGTCGACACTAAGAAAAGCCACGTCGGCCTGACGTTCATCCGTGACTCGTCCATCAATCACGAGTCATTCACCGAGCGCGCGCCCAAGCTTGGCGGCCTGGTCGAGTTCTACCGTTCGCCCGACCGAATCGCATGGACGCCGACCGGGATCAACGTGCCCGACTACCCGAAGCTCGCCCAGCTGTTCTGGCAGAACATCGGCGATGTCAACTCCGGCGCGTTCACGCCGCAGGAAGCTATGAACCGCCTCGCCGGGGAAATGGACGACCTGATGGCGCGCATGCAGGCGGCGGACGAGTCGGCCGGCACCTACGGCGGCTGCGGCCCGCGTCTCAATCCGGAAGTCGACGAAGCCGAGTGGCTCAACAAGCCAGGCGCTCCGTGGGCGAAGCTGGAGAACGAGAAGGAACAGGGCCAGACCGTCGCTTACGACGAGCTGGTCCAGCGCTGGCAGGCCGAATAGACCGCCAGACGCCCCTAAGACGCCACATGGCCGGGCTCGCCCCGGCCATGTGCGCTATGGAAAGCCATGAGCGAATACATCCTCGCCGTCGACCAGGGAACGACATCGAGCCGGGCCATCGTGTTCGACGGTGCGCAGGGCATGCGCGGCTCGGCGCAAGAGGAGTTCGCCCAGCATTTTCCCGCGTCCGGCTGGGTCGAGCACGAGCCCGAGGACATCTGGCGGACGACACTCGCGACTGTCCGCGCTGCGCTGGCGAAGGCCGATATCGACGCATCGAAGGTCGCCGGACTCGGCATCACCAACCAGCGGGAGACGACGCTCGTCTGGGACCGCAGAAGCGGCGCGCCGATCTCCCGCGCCATCGTCTGGCAGGACCGCCGCACCGCCGATTTCTGCGCGCGCCTCACCGCCGAGGGTGCCGGACCTCTGGTGACGAGGAAGACCGGCCTCGTCATCGATCCCTACTTCTCCGGCACCAAGATCCGCTGGATGCTCGAC
Organism: uncultured Propylenella sp.; assembly: GCA_964487455.1. Taxonomy (GTDB): domain Bacteria; phylum Pseudomonadota; class Alphaproteobacteria; order Rhizobiales; family Afifellaceae; genus DASWJZ01. Next base: position 227 of record CAZARE010000015.1, on the reverse strand, counting down.
AATGTCGAAGGCGCACGCCAAGCGGCCGAAGCCGGGCATCTCGCTTTCGGCACCGTCGACACGTTCCTCGTGTGGCGTCTCACCGCGGGGCGCGTGCACGTCACCGATGCGACCAATGCTTCGCGCACGCTCCTCTATGACATCCACGCGAACGATTGGGACGACGAGTTGCTGCGCTTGATCGGCGTGCCGCGCTCGATGCTGCCGGAGGTAAAGGACAGCGCGGC
>CAZARE010000014.1:0-2685 GCA_964487455.1 uncultured Propylenella sp. | reverse complement strand
CGGCAAGGGCAAATCCGTCGACCTCAAGCCGGTCAGCGAAATTTCTCTGGAGGAGGACTCGATCGCTCGCTTCCGCTCCGCTTATCGTGCGTTGTTCGGCGCCGTGGAAGGCGATGATCCGCTTTACGAAGCGGTCTCGGCGGGGCGGCGGCATATTGGGATGGAACACTGGTTGCCGCTTTTTCACGACCGTCTGGAGACGGTGCTGGATTACGCTCCCGAGGCGGCGGTGGTTCTGGATCATCATGCCGGGGAGGCCTGCGAAGCGCGGCTTGACTTGATCTCGGAATACTATGCCGCGCGGCTTGCGCGTCCGGCGGCCGATCTCGCCACCAGCGGCTCGCCCTACCATGCGGTCCCGCCCGACAGCTTGTTCGTGAGCGGCGATGCGTGGCGCCGCGAGCTGGGCGAGCGCCTTGTTGTCGAGCTCAATCCCTTCGCTGTGCCGGCCGGCACCAAAGACCAAAGCATCGACGCGGGCGGGCGGCCGGCTCTCGATTTTGCCGAAGTACGGCAACGATCGGACGTCAATGTTTTCGACGCCCTGGCGGAGCGGATTGCGGAACACACTCGTCAGGGCCGCCGGGTTGTGATCGCCGCAACCTCCCGGGGAGCGCGCGACAGGCTCGGCGCGATCATGGCTGAACACGGTATTCGCCATGTCTTCCCCGCGGACGGCTGGCCGGCCGTGCAGACGTCTCGTGCCGACGTTGTCAGCATCGTCGTGCTGGCCCTGGAGCGCGGCTTCACGGCTCCCAAGCTGGCGGTCATCGCTGAACAGGACATCCTCGGCGACCGGCTGATCCGGCGCTCGCCGCGGCGGGCACGCGCGGAGAACTTTATTGCCGAGGCGTCGGCCCTGACGACCGGCGATCTGGTCGTCCACACGGACCACGGCATCGGGCAGTTTGACGGCCTGGAGACGATCAGCGTCACCGGCGCTCCCCATGACTGTCTGCGCATCCTCTACGCCGACGGAGACAAGCTCTATCTGCCGGTCGAGAACATCGAAGTCGTCAGCCGCTACGGCACTGAGTGCGCGGGGGTTCAGCTCGACCGGCTTGGCAGCGCCAACTGGCAGGCGCGCAAGGCGCGCATGAAGGCGCGCATCCGCGACATGGCCGACCAGCTGATCCGGGTGGCCGCCGGTCGAACGCTCCGCGCGGCGCCGGTGGCGACGCCGCCCGACGGCCTCTACGACGAGTTCTGCACGCGCTTTCCATTCGCCGAAACCGAAGATCAGGCCCGCGCGATCGATGAGATTCTGGGCGATCTCGCCAGCGGCCGTCCCACCGATCGGCTGGTTTGCGGCGACGTCGGCTTCGGCAAGACGGAGGTTGCGCTGCGTGCGGCATTTGTGATGGCGATGGAAGGGCGGCAGGTGGCGGTTGTCGTGCCGACGACCCTTCTTTGCCGGCAGCACTATCGCACGTTCCGCGAGCGGTTCGCCGGCTACCCTGTCCGTATCGCCCAGTTGTCCCGCCTGGTGAGCGCAAAGGAAGCCAAGGGAGTCAAGGCGGGCCTTGCGGACGGCCAGATCGACATCGTCATCGGCACGCACGCGCTGTTGTCCAAGAGCCTCGTCCTGCGCGACCTCGGCCTGCTTATTGTCGATGAAGAGCAGCACTTCGGCGTGGCCCACAAGGAGGCGCTGAAGAAGCTGCGCGAGGACGTGCACGTGCTGACGCTGACTGCGACGCCGATCCCGCGAACCCTGCAGTTGGCGCTCTCCGGCGTCCGCGAGATGAGTCTGATCGCGACGCCGCCGGTGGATCGGCTGGCCGTCCGGACGTTCGTCCTCCCGTTCGACGCCGTCGTCATCCGCGAAGCGATCCTGCGGGAGCGCTACCGCGGCGGACAGACCTTCTATGTGTGTCCGCGGATTGACGATCTCGACGACGTTGCCAAGGCGCTCGCCGAACTGGTGCCCGAGTGCAAGGTGGTGATCGCCCATGGGCGTCTCGCCCCGCGGGATCTCGAATCGGCCGTCGGCAACTTCTACGACGGCAAGTACGACATCCTGCTCTCCACGAACATCATCGAATCCGGCCTCGACCTGCCGTCGGTCAACACGATCGTTATTCACCGGGCCGACATGTTCGGTCTGGCACAGCTTTATCAGCTGCGGGGCCGGGTCGGCCGCTCGAAGATCCGCGCCTATGCTTACCTGACGCTGCCGCCCCGGCGCAAGGTGTCGGCAGCGTCGCAAAGGCGGCTGGAGGTGATGCAGACCCTCGATTCGTTGGGCGCAGGGTTCACCCTGGCGAGCCATGACCTCGACATCCGCGGTGCGGGCAATCTTCTTGGCGAGGAGCAGTCTGGCCACATTCGCGAGGTCGGCATCGAGCTCTATCAGCGGATGCTGGAGGAGGCGGTGGCGGAGGCCCGTGGCGATGGCGACGGCAAACCAGCCGAGGCGGAATGGACTCCCCAGATTTCGGTGGGCCTCGGCGTCATGATTCCGGACCGCTACGTACCCGACCTCGGCGTCAGGCTCGGCCTTTATCGGCGGCTTTCCGAGCTTCGGAACGCGCAGGAAATCGAGGGCCTCGCGGCCGAACTCGTCGATCGGTTCGGGCCCCTGCCGAAGGAGGTGGAGAACCTGATGCAGGTTGTCGCCATCAAGCAACTCTCTCGACAAGCGGGCGCCGAGCGCGTCGAGGCGGGACCCAAGGGCGCCGTCAT
>CAZARE010000013.1:0-13569 GCA_964487455.1 uncultured Propylenella sp. | reverse complement strand
GTGCTGCCGGGGCTGATGCTGACCGGGCTCTTCATCGTGTGGACGCTCTACGCCATGTGGCGGCAGGGCTTCCGCTCGCACGCAGCGGACTTCCGCTATAGCTGGAGGGAAAAGTTCAGCGGCCTGCCGCGGGTGCTGCCCTTCATTCTTATCGTCATCGGCGTGATCTACGCGCTCTATGGCGGCATCGCCACGCCCTCGGAGGCGGCGGGCGTCGGCGCGGCTTTGTGCGTCGTCATGGCGCTCGTCATCTACCGCATGTGGCGTCCGACCGAGTGGGTGCGCATCCTGCGCGACACGACGCGGGAATCGGTGATGATCCTGATGATCATCGCCGCCTCGGTCCTGTTCGGCTACATGCTGTCCTCGCTCTATCTCACCCAGACGCTCGCCCTGACGATTGCGGACGCCGACGTCAATCGTTGGCTGCTGATGCTGCTCATCAACCTGTTCTTGCTGGTCGCGGGATTTTTCATTCCTCCGGCGGCCGTCATACTGATGACGGCGCCGATCCTCCTGCCGATCATCACGGCGGCGGGCTTCGACCCGGTCTGGTTCGGCGTCGTCCTCACGATCAACATGGAGATCGGGCTGATCACGCCGCCGGTGGGGCTCAATCTTTACGTCATCAACGGCATCGCCCCGGACATCAGCCTGCAGCAGATCCTACGCGGCAGCCTGCCCTACATGCTGTGTATGGTGGTGGGGATCGTGCTGCTCTGCGTTTTTCCCGGCATCGCCACCTGGCTGCCCGATGCCATGATGGGCGTGGCACGGTGAAAGTGGCCGGAACGCCGCTCATCTCTGGTCTTCAAAGTGGCCGGCGGCGGCGAACGAGCCTCCTTGGAAGATGGCCGCGGGGTCTTCGCGATTCCCCGGTGGATTGGCCGCCTCGACCTTGGCGCGAAAGGCCTCCGAGCTGTCCTGCGGCGCCCAGCCGAGGAAGGATGCGTGGTCGTTGCTCCACCAGGTCTGACGATTGTTCGACACCCCGTAGACGATGAGGTGACCGGTGACCGGCGCGTCGAAGACCGTCTTGACGAGGCTCACGAAGTCCTTGGGGCTGAGCCACGTTGAGAGCTGTCGTCGATCCCCCGGCTCGGGGAAGCACGAACCGATACGCACGCAGACGGATTCCACGCCGAACTTGTCGAAATAGTAGCGCGACAACGCCTCGCCATAGCACTTGGCCACTCCGTAGAGGCTGTCCGGCCTGAGCGGGGCTGTCTCGTCCAGTCTTGCGGTGCGCGGGTGAAACCCGATCGCGTGGTTGGAGCTGGCGAAGAGGACGCGCGGACCCCCGGCCCTCCGCGCCGCCTCGTAGAGGTTGTAGGTGCCAAGCAGATTGGAGCGCAGGAGGTCGTCGAAGGCGGCTTCCACGGAAATGCCGCCGAGATGGACGATGCCGTCGCAGCCTTCCGCCAATGCGAGCACCGCCTCGCGATCGGCCAGGTCGCAGACGATCGTTTCCTCGCCGCTTCCGGCTGGCGCCATCTCGGCAATGTCGGAGAGGCGGAGACCGTCGGCGTAGCCCGCGAGCCCGGCGCGCAAGATACGGCCGAGCCCGCCGGCTGCTCCGGTGATGAGAAGGCGCTTCATTTCGCTATGTCTCCTGCGGCCGAGTGAACCAAAGCCGATCGTCCGGTGGCGCTACTCTCGAGAAGCGCATCGATCAGCCGATGAACCTTCAGCGCCTCCTCCCCGTTCACCGCGGGCTCGCGATCGTCGTCGAGCGCATCCAGAAAGTCTGCGATGAGTGCGTGGTGGTAGTCGGGCGGGAAGGCCATCGGATCGGCTCCTGTGCCCCCGGCGGTATCGTCCGGGATGAGATCCTCGCTTCGCCCGTCCTGCCAGCGAACCGAGAGCGCCGTGCCAATGACGGTCGCGGTCGCCTTCTCGCCCACGATCTCGATCCGCTCGGGAAAGCCCGGATAAGTGGCCGTGGTCGCCTCGATCGTGCCGAGCGCGCCGTTGCAATACTTCACGGCCGCCGCGACCAGGTCCTCCGTTTCCATGCGGTGGACGGGCGTCGTCGTGGCGTAGGACGAAACCTCCGCGGCTTGGCCGGCGAGGCTGATGAGGAGGTCGAGCGTGTGGATGCCCTGCGTCAAGAGCACACCGCCGCCGTCACGCGCCTTGGTGCCGCGTCCCGGCTCCTCGTAGTAGCTTTGCGGCCGCCAGAGCCGCATGCCGGCGGAGGCGCCGACCAGCCGACCGAGCTCGCCCGCGGTGATCAGCTCGCGCAGTCGCATGCCGGCAGGACGAAAGCGGTGCTGCAGCATGATCGCGAGCTTGCGGTCCGCGGCCCGGCATGTCTCCACCAGCTCCACGCTGCGCTCGGCCGTCACCTCCAGCGGCTTCTCCAGCAGAATGTGCTTGCCGGCCTCGACCGCCCGCCGCACGAGATCGAGATGCGTGTTGGGCGGCGTCAGGATGAAGACCGCGTCGACGCTGTCGTCGGCGAGAGCGGCATCGATGCTGTCGGCGATAGGAAAGGAGAAGCGTTCGCCGAACGCTTTTCGCCGCCTCTCGCTTGGAGAGAAGGCAAAAGCGACCTCCACCCTGTCCTTCAGGTCCATGAGGCTCTGGGCATGCGGGGTGACCGCCATGCCGAGCCCTATGATGGCAACGCGCCGCATGGCCACCCGCCCCTCAGAAACCGTAGAGCTTGGCGGGATTCTCGACGAGGATCCGGTCCCGGACGGCGTTGTCCGGGGCCCAATCCAGCAACAGATCGAGAAGCAGCGCCTCATCGCGGTAGCGCTCGCGTGGGGAGCCGAGGTGCGGCCAGTTCGAAGCCCACAGCATGCGCTCCGGCGCCGCCCCAATCAGCGCCTTGGCGAGTGCGCCGACATCATCGAAGAGCGGCGGGCCAACCTTGGAAACCTCGTAGGGCGCGGAGAGCTTCACATACGTCAGGCCGCGGTCGACCAGTTGGAGGAGGCTCCGGAACGCGGGATGATCGGTCGGCACCGGCTCCAGGAACTTCCCGACATGGTCGATGACCAGTGTGCAAGGGAGACCGGCCAGCATCGATTCGCGCTCCGGCAGCAGCCGTCCGTCGAGCTGCACCTGCGCATGCCAGCCGAGCGGCGCGATTCGTTCTGCAAGCGGTGGCAGGCTTTCCCAGGGAATGACGCCGCCCGGCAGCATGTGGAAGCGAAGGCCGCGAATTCCGGCTTTGTCGAGGCGCTGGAGCTCCGCCTCGGGAACGCTCTCGTCGACGACGGCAATGCCGCGCGCTCCCTCCCCCATCGCAGCAATCGCTTCGAGCGTGCAGGAATTGTCGGTGCCGTAGCCTGACGGCTGCACCACGACATAGCGCTCGATGCCAAGCCGCTCGCAAACCTTCAGGTAGTCGCGGACCGGCGCCTCCGGCGGCTTGGTGGTCGCCGTCGGCGCGAGCGGAAATCGCGCTTCGAACACATGCATGTGAGTATCGGTTGTGCCCGGCGGCGCTTTCAGCCGCGGCAAGGCCGCATCGTCATCCGCCATGTCTTTCCTCCTAACGCCGCGGTCCTAGGTTCGCAATTGTGCGAGACGCGTCGCCCTATTCGCGTTGATGGCGCCCTCGGGCACTTCGCCGCGAATGATCGCAGCCGCTTGCCGCACCGTTTCCAGCGCTTGGTGATCCATCGCTTCCGGCGTCAGCCCCGCGATGTGCGGGCTGGCGATGACGTCGGTCCGCTCGGCGATGCGCAGCGGCGGTTTCTGATCCGGTGCGCGGCCGACATCGAGAGCGGCGCCGGCTATCTGGCGCGCGTCGAGGGCGCGCACCAGCGCCTCCTCTTCAACGAGGTTGCCGCGCGAGGCATTCACCAGCCAGGCCGTCGGCTTCATGGCGGAAAGAGCCCTCGCATCGATGAGGCTCTCCGTCTCGTCGGTGGCGACGGCGAGTGGCACAACGAAGTCGGCTTGCTGAAGAAGCTCCGCTAGCTCGACCTGCTCGAACGGCGCCGGCACTGTCTTGTACGGATCGCTCACCAGGACATGCATGCCGAATGCGTGTGCGAGCTGGCACAGGTGTTCCGCAATTGCTCCGAAGCCGATTACGCCGATCGTGGCGCCGCTCAACTGCCGCCCAACGATGAAGTCGGGCTCCTCCCCGCGACGGTAGCTTTCGACGTAGGAAAGCGAATGCCGCGCACCCATAAGCATCGCCCCCACGATCCATTCCGCCACCGCCGCCATGAAGCCCCGGCTCGCCTGTGTAACCAGCACGCCCGCGGCGCTCGCCGCTTCGACGTCAACCGCGCGGATGTCGACCTGACCGCGCAGGTAGGCGACAAGTTTCGGCAGTCCAGTGAAGACTTCCGCGCCGCCGGCGGCTTCGCGGTCGGCGACGATGAGCGCGCAGTCCTGGGCCGCCTCGATCAGCTCGTCGGCAGTCATGGCGCGGTCGAGGTGGTTGAGCACCACGTCTCCGACATCTCGTAGCGCGGTCAGCGCGCGCTCGCCGTACCAGGTACGGCGTGCGGCGGACGAATGCGTGAGAAAGATGCGTACGGCGGAGGCGGCCATTGTCCTTGCAATCTACGCAGCGCTCGTCGCGACTCGGGAATCCCGCGCTGGCCAGCGGCGCCGCGGGTGTGCGATGGCCCGAGCGGTCATGACGCTTTGCCCACCGCCTTGGCCAGCGGAGGGGCGCGAAAACGCGCGGCCAGAGCTGCCGTGTGATTGGCAAGAAGTCCAAGGTCGCTGCCGACCGCAACGTAGGTGAAGCCGGCGGCAATGTAGCGGCGTGCCTGTTCCTCGACCGGCGTGAGGATGCCGGCCGGCTTGCCGATCGCGCGCATCCGCCTTGGTACGCTCAATATGGCCTCCTGCACGTCCGGATGCGCGGGATTGCCGATGTGGCCCATGGATCCGGCGAGGTCGGACGGCCCGATGAAGACACCGTCGAGCTGCTCCACGGCGGCGATCTCTTCTAGTCGGTCGAGCGCGCTCTTCGTTTCCACCTGGGCAAGCAGGCATATCTCGGCGTTCGCCGCGTCCAGGTAGTCGGCAATGCGGCCGTAGCGGTTGGCGCGGTGCATGGTGGCCACGCCGCGCACCCCGGACGGCGGATAGCGCACGTACGATACCGCGCGCTCCGCTTCCTCGGCGTTCTCGATGAACGGCATCAGCAGCGTCTGCGCGCCGATGTCGAGGAATCGCTTGCTTTGCACCATGTCGTTCCAGGGCATGCGTACCACGGCGCTTGTCGAGCTGCGGTCGACGATCTGCAGCTGCGGGAGAACCGTCAGCACGTCGTTGGGCGCGTGCTCGGCGTCGATGACGACGAAGTCGAACCCGGCATCGGCAAGCACCTCCGCCGCGACGGGATTGGCGAGTTGCGACCACAAGCCGATTTGGAGCTGTTCTTCCGCAATGGCGCGTTTGAATCGGTTGCTCGGAATCTGCATCACACTGTCCTCATGGCGCCTTGCCCCTGGGAAGGCCGGTCGTATGGTCATGGTACTTGTATTATGACTTGCCGTTGGCTACGCTAATCGCGGCCCGCATGCCTGTCAAAGATTGGAAGGAGGGGGCGCTCGATACGCCGCGGCTCGGGCCGGAAAAGCGTCGGCGAGAGGGTGCTTGGCGGGAGGACGTCCGCCAGGCGACCGGTGAGCTCCGACCGTGCGGTTGGACGAGCCTGCGGCAAGAGAAGCTTAAATAGCTGAAAAATCTAGGGAGAACGTCATGACCATAGGTCGAGATTTCCTGATTGGTTCGGCGCTGGCCGTCGCGATGAGCCTCACCGCGGCGACCAACACGTCGGCGTTAGAGATCAAGTCCAGCGACGTGCATCCGATGGGTTACCCAACCACGGACGCGATCGAGTATATGGGCGAGCTTCTCGAGAAATGGACCAACGGCCGCATCACCATCAATATCTTCCACTCGATGCAGCTCGGCGGCGAGAAAGAAGCGCTTGAGCAGGCACAGCTTGGCGCGCTGGAGATGACCCGCGTGTCCGTCGGCATCGTCGGCCCCATCGTCAAGGAGTTCAACGCCTTCAACCTGCCGTACTTCTTCCGCAGCCGGGAGCACATGTTCAACGTCGTCGACGGCGAGATCGGCGCCGAGCTTCTGGCGAAGCTGGAGGATGGTGGGCTGATCGGCCTCGGCTACATGGATGCCGGATCGCGCTCGTTCTACAACAAGACGCGTCCGATCAAGACCGTCGAGGACCTTGCCGGTCTGAAGCTGCGCGTGATGCAGAACGACATCTTCGTCGAGATGGTCAACGCGCTTGGCGGCAACGGCCTGCCGATCGCCTACAACGAGCTCATCCCGGCCATGCAGACAGGCGTCGTCGACGGCGCGGAGAACAATCCGCCGTCCTACGAATCGGGCAAGCACTACGAGATCGCCGGCTACTACACGCTGACTGAGCATCTGATGGTTCCGGAGATCTTCGTGTTCTCGAAGAAGGTTTGGGACACCTTGTCGCCGGTGGACCAGCAGCTGATCCGCAATGCCTCGGTCCTTGCGGCGCAAAAGGAGCGCGAGCTTTGGGCGGAGCGCGAGCAGCGCTCGCTCGACATCCTGCGCGAGCAGGGCGTCGAGGTTGTCACCGACATCGACAAAGGGCCGCTCATCGAGGCGACCCAGCCGGTCCGTGAGAAATTCGGTGCCGACTTCTCCGATCTGATCCAAGCGGCCTCCGAGGTCGAAGGCTAGGCGCGACGGGACTGGCGGCGGCAACCGGCCGCCGCCTGCCCTCCATTCGACCAAGACAATCGGTACCGGCCGACCTGCGGTCGCTTGACTTGCAGGGGGCGGCCTCGCCACGGAGCGCGCTGAGATGGGTGCGGCCTACGTTCGTCTGATGGACCGACTGTACGCCCTGTGCGTGTTCTGGTGCAGTCTTGCAATCGTGTGCATGACGGCACTCATCTTCACTGGCGTCGTCATGCGCTATGGCTTCTCCATGGGCGCCCGCTTCGCCGAGCCGTACTCCATCTTCTTTGCGGTTCAGCTCGCGATGTACGGCGCCGCCGCCTGCTATCGGGCCAATGCTCACCTGCGTCTCGCTGTCTTCGTCGACGCCCTGCCTCGCCGGGCAGCATACTTCGTGGATCTCCTCGTCCAGGTCCTGCTCGCAGCTGTCGCTGTCGCCATGATCAAGTACGGCTACAATCTGGCGAAGATCACGTGGTTCCAGGCATATCCGGAGTTCGAGCACATCCGCGTCGGGGTCGTGTACGCGGCGATCCCGATCAGCGGCGCCATCTTCCTGCTCTTCGTCATCGAGCACCTTCTGTTCGGGCGCCAGGGTGTTGACGTCGTGGAGCAGGAGATGCGCCGCGCCGTTGCCCAGGCCGAAGAGTCGGAGCCCCGCTAGGCCCATGGGCGGCGCGGCCGGACCGTTCGTCCTGCTCGGCAGCTTGTTCGCGCTGCTGATCATGGGCGTGCCGGTTGCCTATGCCCTGGGGATCGCCGCCATCATCGCCGCGCTTTGGAGCGGCATCCCCCTGGAGGCGATCTTCCTGAAGGTCTCGGACGGGGTCGACGAGTTCACGCTCCTGGCGATTCCGTTCTTCGTGTTCGCCGGCGTGCTGATGGCCGAGGGGGGCATGGCCCGGCGCCTCGTGGACTTCGCCAACATCTTCGTCGGCTTCATGCGCGGCGGCCTGGCGATGGTCAACATCCTCGCCTCCATGTTCTTCGGCGGCATATCCGGGTCCGCGGTAGCCGACACTTCGTCGATCGGCTCCATCATGATTCCGATGATGAAGAAGCAGGGCTACGACGACCACTTCTCCGTCAACGTGACGATCGCGTCGGCGACCCAGGGAATCATCATCCCGCCCAGCCACAACGCCATTATCTACGCCTGGGCGACCGGCGGCACCGTGTCGATCATCCAGCTGTTCCTGGCCGGCATCATCCCCGGCATCATGATCGGCCTATCGCTGATGGTTCTGGCCTTTATCATTGCCGCGCGGCGCGACTATCCCAAGGGCGAGCCGGTAACGCTTCGCGACGCGTTGCGCATCAGCTGGGAAGCGCTCGCCGGCCTGCTCACCGTTGTCATCATCGTCGGCGGCATCGTCTTCGGCGTGTTCACGCCGACGGAATCGGCGGCGGTCGCCGTCGTCTGGGCCTTCTTCGTGACCATGTTCATCTACCGCGATCTCAAATGGCGCCAGCTGCCGCCGGCGCTGGCCACCGCCGTGCGTACCGTTGCCATGGTGATGATCGTGATCGGCTTCGCCGCGAGCTTCGGCTACATGATGACCCTGATGCAGTTACCAGCCGCGGTGACCAGCTTCCTGCTGACCCTGTCTGAGAACAAGTACGTGCTGCTGATGCTGATCAACGTCATGCTGCTGGTTCTCGGCACATTCATGGACATGGCGCCGCTGATCTTGATCTGCACACCGATCCTGCTGCCCGTGATCAAGGCGATCGGCGTTGATCCGGTGCACTTCGGCATCGTCATGATGCTCAATCTCGGCATCGGGCTGATCACGCCGCCGGTCGGAACGGTGCTGTTCGTCGGTTGCGCCATCGGCAAGATTCCGATCGAGCGCGCCGCGCGCCATCTGTGGCCGTTCTGGATAGCCATGCTGATCGTGCTGGGGCTGGTGACTTACATCCCGGCGCTGTCGCTGTGGATCCCGAGCTTGCGGATGTCCCCCTGATGGCCGGACAAGGAAAACCGACGGCCGACGCCACCGTTGGCGCATTCCGGCCGTTCGCGCCGCCGCGGAACCTGACCTCCGAGCTGACCGCCCGCCTGATGGAGGAGATCACCTCCGGCAAATTGGCGCCGAGTGCGCGCCTTCCGACCGAGCAGGAGATGATCGCCACGTTCGGGGTGAGCCGCACGGTGGTGCGTGAGGCCATCTCGGCGCTGCGCGCCGAGGGGCTGGTGGAAAGCCGCCAGGGCGCGGGCATCTTCGTCACCTCCGACATGACGCTGCGCCCGTTCCGGCTCGATCCCGACGGCCTGAAGACGCTCCAGGGGGTCATCGACCTGATGGAGCTTCGCATGTCAGTCGAGATCGAGGCCGCGGGCCTGGCGGCGGAGCGCCGCACGCCGCGCAACATCGCCGACATCGAGGCGTCGCTGACCGCGTTCGAGCGCGCCGTCGCCATCGGCGACGAGGCCGTGGACGCCGACTACCTGTTTCACCTGGCCGTCAGCAAGGCCACCCAGAACGACCACTTCCGCGCGTTCATCGAGTATCTCGGCCGGCATATCATTCCGCGCCGCAGCATCCACATAGGCGCCGGCAGCGACGATGATCGCCGAGCCTATCTCGGAAAGGTCCAGGCCGAGCACCGGACGATCCTGGGCGCGATCGAGGCCGGCAACCCGGGCGCGGCGCGCTCGGCGATGCGCAAGCACCTCCGCGAGGGCCGCCAGCGCTACATCAAGCTGGTCAAGAAGGCGATCTAGCCGGCCATACGAGGCGCGGCAGCACTGTCGCGGGGGAGGCCGCGTCGGGCCGCGCCGGCTTCAAGCGCGACAAGCTGCATGTGCATCATGCGTCCGGAAACGAAAAAAGGGGCCACACGTGGCCACAGCGGCGTGAAGCGCATCCTGCTTGGCAGCGTCGCCGATTTGGTGCTCCGGCAGATCGACACCGATATTCTTGCGGTCCCGCCAGAACGGGCCGACCCTGCGCCCTGATTCAATCCACAGACGAAGCGGGAATGATTGGCTGGCCCGGCTGACGCCTAGACCGCGCCGACGCAATGACAAAAGGTATTCGTTACGTCAGAACTTGCGCCGTCAGCAGCCGTCTCCAGATTGAAAAGCCGCGTCATCCAACAGAGTAATTCAATTCTCGGAGGTCTTCTCATGCGGGTCGTCGTATTCAGCACCAAGCCGCACGATCGCCGCTTCCTGGAGGCGGCCAATACGGAGGCCCGTCACCAGCTGGTTTTCCTCGAGCCGCGACTGTCCTGCGAGACCGCCTCTCTGGTCCACGGGGCGGGTGCCGTCTGCGCCTTCGTGAACGACACGTTGGACAGGGACGTGATTGAGCAGCTGACCAATCAGGGCGTCGGTCTCATCGCGCTGCGATCGGCCGGTTTCAACCACGTCGATCTGGCCGCCGCCGAAGCGGCCGGGATCGCTGTCGCCCGGGTGCCCGCCTATTCGCCCCACGCGGTGGCGGAACACACTGTCGCCCTCATCCTGACACTGAACCGCAAGACCCACCGAGCCTTCAACCGCGTGCGCGAGGGCAACTTTGCGCTCGAAGGGCTGCTCGGCTTCGACCTTAACGGCAAGACCGTCGGCATTGTCGGCACCGGGTTGGTTGGCGAGGTGGTGGCGCAGATCATGACCGGTTTCGGCTGCCGTGTGATCGCCCACGATCCGGTACCCAACCCCAGATGCGAAGCTCTCGGTGTGCGCTATCTCGCGATCGAGGAACTGCTGTCCGGAAGCGACATCATCACACTTCACTGCCCGCTGACGCCCGACACGTACCATCTGATCGATGAGCGCGCGCTTGGGCGCATGAAGCAAGGCGCCATGCTGATCAATACGAGCCGCGGCGCCGTAATCGATACGCGCGCCGTGATACGCGGCCTCAAGGATGGCACGATCGGCAGCCTTGGCCTCGACGTCTATGAGGAGGAAGCCGACCTGTTCTTCGAGGATCTGTCTGATCGGATCATCTCCGACGACGTCTTCGCCCGCCTCCTGACCTTTCCCAACGTGCTGATCACCGGCCACCAGGCCTTCTTCACCGAAGAGGCGTTGACGGCGATCGCCGAGACGACGATTGCCAATATTACGGCCTTCGAGCGCGATGGGCGCCCGCTGCACGAGGTCAGGGCGGAAGCCGTGCGGCCGGAAAGCTGATCGCGCGATGGCTGTCGCTGCCGCAGGCGCGCCGCTGATCGTGGTCCTGCTCGGGATGGGGCTGCTGCGCTGGTCGGCGGCTACTGCCGGCACGGGCGGTTTCCTCACAGCGCTTGCTGTCGCGCTCCTTGCGTTCGACCTCGCCGCCACGGCTCCAGCCAACGTTGGGCCGGCGCAGGCAGCAGCTGGCGCGCTGGCCGAGGCGCTGCATTCGGCCGCGATCATCCTGTGGATCATCTTCCCCGCCCTGTCCATCTACGAGCTGCAGCGCCGGACAGGTGCGCTTGTGCGAATCCGCAACGTACTCGTCGGCCTCAGTGATGACCGGGTCATCCAGGCGGTACTGATCGCCTGGTTCTTCGGATTGTTCATGGAGGGCGCGGCAGGGTTCGGCACGCCGGTGGCACTTGCCGCACCGCTGCTCGTCGGCCTCGGATATGCGCCGGTGACCGCCGTGGCGCTGGCGCTGGTGGGACACGCCGCTGGCGTCTCTTTCGGGGCCGTCGGCACGCCGGTTTTCGCCCAGGCAGAGATTGCCGGAATGGCGCCGCATGAGATCGGCGTGGCGACGGCGCTTCTGCACGCGATCCTCGGCACGCTGCTCCTCCTGTTCGCCATGCGGATCGCCGGCGGCGCGCTCAGCCTGGGCCATGTGGTCTGGGCGGCGGTTGCGGGGGGAAGCTTTCTCGTGCCGTTTCTTGCCCTCGCCATCCTTGCGGGACCGGAACTGCCGACGCTGGGCGGCGCGCTGATCGGTGCGATCCTGTTCATCAGCCTGTTGAGATGGCATGCGCCCAGGCCGGCCGCCGTGCCTGAACTCGGCCGGCTGCTGCCCGATCTCGCGCCTTACCTCATCATCCTGGCCCTGGTGCTGGCGACGCGGCTGACTGGCCCGCTCCAGGAAGCGCTCGGCGGCATCCGCATCGGCTGGAGCCTCCACGAGACGTATCGCGGCACCTTCCAGCCTCTTTATCACCCCGGCACGATCCTGCTGCTGGGCTTCCTTCTGGGTGGCATCGCTACGGGCCGTGCCAGGCATCTGCTTCCAGCCGCCACGGCCGCGGCAGGCCGCCTCGTCCCGGTGGCACTCGCTCTCCTTGCCATGCTGGCGATGTCGCGGCTGATGGTTCATTCCGGCATGATCGCAGCGCTGGCCGAAGGGGCGGCCGGCAGCGGTGCGATCTGGCCAATGCTGGCGCCCGCCATTGGCGTGCTCGGCACCTTCGTTACCGGCTCCGCCACTGCATCGAACATACTGTTCACCGAGTTCCAGCTGACGACAGCGAGCGCGCTCGCACTGCCCACGCTCCTGCTGGTGGCAGCTCAAGGCTTCGGGGCCGCAATCGGCAACGTCATCGCGCCACACAACATCATCGCTGGCGCCGCCACAGTCGGCCTGAAGGGCCGGGAGGGAGATATCCTCGCACGAACGGCCGGCGCGTGTGCCGTCTACACCGCAGGCGGCGGTCTCCTCGTCATGTTCCTGGCGGCGTTCGCATGAAGACTGCCACTTTCGGTTTGTTCGGCCAGACGCTTCGAAACGGACGCACGACTTGCCGACGGAACCTGGCCGCAACTCTCCTTAGTGCGCCCGCCAACATTCGCAGCCCGAGATTGAGGGGCTAACAAAGCCACCACTGTGTGGGATGCTCCCCGAATGACCGACGCCGCCGCTTCGTGTAGGGGATGGTGATCATTCTTGGCGTTGACCGATATGTCCCGCACGACCGTGAACGTTACCGGCGATCTCGTGGCCTGCCTGCTGCTGCGCACAGCCTCCGAAACCGCCGGGCCACGGCCCGGAACAGAGGCCAACCCGGCTCCGCAATGACCATGAGATTTTCGCATCCTCTTGCTTCCACAGTGCTTCCACGGGCGGGATTGAACGTAAGCATGGAATCAAAGCGCCCGCTAAGCCTTTGACTTAGCGGGCGCATTTGGTTGCGGGGGCAGGATTTGAACCTGCGACCTTCAGGTTATGAGCCTGACGAGCTACCGGACTGCTCCACCCCGCGGATTGGGAGGACGGAAGACGGAGAACAGATGACAGACCTCTCGACTTCGCATCCTTGGCTGACACCTCACCGACGCTGCGGCGAAAGAGAAGAATCTCGTGTGACTAAATTGAAGCGGCTGAAAGACCGCTGTTCTGTCCTTCCGTCTTCTGTCTTCTGCCTTCTGTCAGCTGTGCTTGGCAGGCCTGGCGGCGACCGACTCTCCCAAGCCTTGAGGCTTAGTACCATTGGCGCTGAGGGATTTAACGGCCGAGTTCGGAATGGGATCGGGTTTGGGCCCCTCGCAAAGGCCACCAGGCCGGCGAAGCACAGGGCGCCGGCGAAGCCGACGCCGGAGACGGATGCCCAGCAGACGGAGGATAGAGCTCACCCCCATCTGTCATCGGTCCTCCGTCATCTGACACCCGCTCGCGAAGCGGGCATTGGTAAATGAGAGCGATCAAGCCGAACGAGCTATTAGTACCGGTAAGCTTCATGCATTGCTGCACTTCCACACCCGGCCTATCGACGTGGTCGTCTTCCACGGCTCTTCAGGGAGAACTGGTTTTGAGGGAGGCTTCCCGCTTAGATGCTTTCAGCGGTTATCCCGTCCGCACGTAGCTACCCTGCACTGCGGCTGGCGCCACAACAGGTCCACCAGAGGTGCGTCCATCCCGGTCCTCTCGTACTAGGGACAGTTCCTCTCAATTCTCCAACACCCACGGCAGATAGGGACCGAACTGTCTCGCGACGTTCTGA
>CAZARE010000012.1:0-24439 GCA_964487455.1 uncultured Propylenella sp. | reverse complement strand
GACGATGCTTTCCTCGATACCCAGATTGGCGCCGCGGCAGCGAAAATTCCACGGCGGCGCGCCCGGCGAACGGAGGATCGCGCCCATGCCGTCGGCGGTCACGGTCGGCTCGACGCCCGGGGCGAGATGGAAGCGGATCGCGAACGGCGCCGCCTCGCGGATCCTGCGTCGGCCCTTGGCGATCAGCAGGTCCGCGCCGCGCAATTCCTTGCCGTCGTTGCCGAGCACCAGGCTGCGCTTGTGGATCAGTCCGAAGCCGCGAACATAGCCGTCGTGACTCGCTTCGATGCGACTCGATTCATTATCTTCGGCATGGTCGACGGTAACTCCGCCGACGCCCTTGCCGAGCGAGCCGTCGGCGAGGATCGCGGTCGAATTGGTGTCGCTCAAGGCCAAGCTGCTGTGGGCGGCAGTGGTCCGCAGCGCCTCGATGAGGTCGGCCGAAAGGTCGCTTGGCAACGGCGACGGACCGCCGCAGTTGATTACCAGCCGTTGCGTTCCGTCCGACATCTCGAAGGCAAGGGTCGAAGCGCATCCGGTCGGCGCGACATGCGCGGCCGGCGGCGGAGCCGCATCGATGACGATGATCGTGCCGAGCGCCGACAAGCGGTGATACCCCCAGCCGCGTGCCTGGCGGAGCGGCCGCGCCCGCAGTCCACAGCCTTCGACCAGCGCGCTCAGCCGTGCGGGCTCCTGCCGGTTGCCGCCCTGCCAGCTCGACAGCGCGCCGTCCCCCATGGTCACCCCGTGAAGCGCCGCCAGGGCCGCGGCGGCGGCGGCCTCGATCCCTTCGGGAAGGCTCTGCTTGGCGGCAAAATAGGCAGCTCGCAAAAGCCCCAGCCGATCGACCAGCTCGACCTGCTCGTAGGGCGTCCGGCTGACGAGGCCACCGTCCTCGAACTGCGCCGTCGACAGCGCCCGGGCCAGCCCGGCCTCGCCGCGGGCGACCCGCGGGACGCCGCCCTGGACGAGCAGGCTGGCGGCGACCAGCCCGGCCCAGGCGGTGATCCGCTGCAGGCCGGCCGGGGCGCGATCGGCATGGGCGTCGAGATGCCGCGCGCCGCGCACCAGCGTGTTTAGCAGCGCCGAGCGATAGCCCGAATCGCGGCTCGACAGCATGTAGGGCGCATAGGCCGTCCAGTATAAAATGCGCTCGCCCCACAGGGCGGGGCGCCACGCCTCGTCGACCCGCGTGCCATGCGCCAGCAACCAGCGCCCGGCGATCGCTTCGGCAAGCTGCGCGCCGCGCTCGCGCGAAGCGGCGGCGGCAAGGTCGCGAAGCCAGGAGAACCCCTGCAGCTGCTGCGCCAGAGGCCCGTCGACACCGATTTCGGCGAAGTCCAGATCGTTGAGCGATAGCTCTTCGCTGCCGACCAGGAAACGGCCGGACAGAAGCGCTTCGCCGCGCTGCCGGTCGCCCTGGACATGGTCGCGCGGCACCGCCACCAGCTTGAGCGGCTGCCGACCCGATCCGAACAGCCGCGACAACAATGGCCCGCGGGCCAGTTTCTGGACGATCGCGCGCTCGGCCGCGGTCTCGGCGGTCATTCCTCTCCCCGCAAGGCGCGGATATTGGCGGCGTAATTGTCCTCGCCGCCCTTGAATGCGGCGGTTCCCGCGACCAGCACCGTCGCGCCCGCATCGACCGCCTGGCGCGCCGTCACCGGGTCGATCCCGCCGTCGACCTCCAGCGCGACGCTCAGCCCCTGCTTGGCGATCCGGTTGGCGACCGCCTCGATCTTGGCCAGCTGGCTCGGAATGAACTTCTGCCCGCCGAATCCCGGGTTGACGCTCATCACCAGCACCAGGTCGATGTCGTCGAGCACATAGTCGAGCATCTTCGCTGGTGTCGCCGGGTTGAGCGACACGCCTGCCTTTTTGCCCAGCGCCTTGATCCGCTGGATGGTCCGGTGAAGATGCGGCCCGGCCTCGGGGTGGACAGTGATGATGTCGGCGCCGGCGTCGGCGAAGGCGTCGAGCAGCGGGTCGACCGGCGAAATCATCAGATGGACGTCGAACGGCTTGGCGCTGTGCGGGCGGATCGCCTTCACCACCGCCGGCCCGATGGTGATGTTGGGGACGAAGTGGCCGTCCATCACGTCGACGTGCAGCCAGTCGGCGCCGGCCTCGTCCATCGCCCGGATTTCCTCGCCCAGCCGGGCGAAGTCGGCGGACAGGATCGATGGAGATATGAGCGGCGCGGCCATGCCGCCGATTAGCCGCTAATCGCCGTCGCGGACAAGGCGCGCGGCAAAGAAGCCGTCGAGCCCGCCTTGCGCTTCGAGCAGCCCGGGCAGTAGCCGCATCCAGCCCCCTTCCGCCGGCGTCATGGCGTCGGGCAGTTCGCCGGCCGTTGGCTGCTGGATCGCAAAGTCGGTATGCTCGGCGAGGAAGCCCGAAACGATCGCCTCGCCTTCCTCGGGCTCCAGCGAGCAGACCGAATAGACCAGGGTCCCGCCCGGCCCGACCAACGCCGCCGCCCGGCGAATCAACCGCGCCTGAAGCTCGGCGGCCTCGGCGATCACCGCCGGCCGGGCGCGGTAGAGGGTTTCGGGATGGCGACGGAAGGTGCCTGTCGCCGAGCAGGGCGCATCGAGCAGCACCGCGTCGAACGCGCGGTCCCGCTCGAAGCCGAGCGCGTCGGCGGCGATCAATCGCGCCCCGAGCCCGGTCCGTTGCAGATTCTCGCGCAATCTCCCGAGCCGGGACTGCGATCGGTCGAGCGCAGTCACGCGATGGCCGGCGGCGGCAAGCTGCATCGTCTTGCCGCCCGGCGCGGCGCACAGGTCGAGCACCTCCGCCGCTGCTTTCGGTAAAAGCCGCGCCGGCACCGACGACGCCAGATCCTGCACCCACCATGGAGAAAACGGCTCGTCTTCCAACGAGCCTGGTTTTCTCCATCCATCGCCGAAGCCCGGAAGTTCGGTCACTGAGCCGGCTGGCGCCAGCCGCACATGGCGTGGCGCCAACATCTCGCCGCCATGCGCTTCGGCAAAAGCCTTTGCGGCCGAGTCATCGGCGAAGGCGAGGTCGAGCGGCGGGCGGCGGGCGATCTGGCGTCGCGCCGCCTCGACGACGTCGCTGCCCCATGCGCGGCCCCACCTCTCCTCCACATCAGCCGGCAGTCGCGGCGCATCCAGCGGCGGCACGCCGCGGCGCAGCAGCGTTCCCAGCACGCCGTGCACCAGCCGCCGCTGCCCGCCGGCGACCAGCGGCAGCGCGGTGGCGACCACTGCATGGTCGGCGGTGCCGAGCGCCGCCGTCTGCGCAAGCGCCAGCCGAAGCACCATCCGCGCTTTCGAACCGGACGGCAGCGGCTGCCTGGTGGCGCTGTCGATCAGCGCATCGAGGTCGGGTAGCCGGCGCAGCGTTTCGCCGGCGATGGCGATCGCATGGGCATGATCGTTGGCGGCAAGCCCCCGGACGGACTGGGCGGCCGAATCGAGCGTCCGCCCCTTTCGGAGGACCGAGTCGAGCATCTGCAATGCCGCTTTGCGGGCGCCGAGCCCCTCGGTGCCCGGCTCGTCAGGCCGTTGTCCGGTCAATGGCTTTCGACGCGCGGCGGACGGGACAATAGCTGCTCCAGCGCCTGATCGACCCCGCAGCGCCCGGACAGCAGCGAGTCGACCGCGGCAACGATCGGCATGTCGATGCCGCGCTGATCGGCGAGGCGAGCGAGCACCGGCGCGGTATGCGCGCCTTCGGCGACGGTCCGCCGGTCGGCCAGCAGCTCGGCCGCCGGCCTCCCCTCACCGATGCCGAACCCGAGCGAGAAATTACGCGAACTCCGGGAGGAGCAGGTCAGGACCAGGTCGCCGAGCCCCGAAAGCCCGGCGAGCGTCTCCGGCCGGGCGCCGAGCGACTGGCCGAAGCGAGCCATCTCGGCGAAGCCGCGGGCGATCGTCGCCGCGCGCGCATTGTCGCCAAGCTGCTTGCCCTCGACGACGCCGCAGGCGATCGCCAGCACATTCTTGACCGCGCCGCCGATCTCGGCGCCGGTGACGTCGTCGGTCAGGTAAACCCGGAATTCGGGACGGGCGATGCGTTCCCGAAGCGCTTCGCCGAGCGCGCCGTCCTCGGCCGCCAGCGTGACCGCGGTCGGCAGACCGGCCGCGACCTCATGCGCGAAGGATGGGCCGGACAGGACCGCGATCGGCGAGTCGGGACAAGCCTCACGGGCGACGTGGTGGAGCAGCTTGCCGGACTTCTCCTCGATGCCCTTGGAGCACAGGATCAGCGGCGTGCCGCCGCGCGGCGCGCTTTCGAGGACGGCGCGCATATGTTGCGCCGGCGTCACCACAAGCCAGGCGTCGCAATCGCCAAGGTCGGCCAGATCGCCGGTCGCCCGGATCGCCGGATCGAGCGGCTGTCCCGGCAGGAACAGCCGATTTTCGTGCGCCGAATTGACCGCTTCGACGACCTCCGGCTCGCGCGCCCACAGCAGGGTCTTGCGGCCGCCGCCGGCGACCACCTGCGCCAACGCCGTGCCCCACGCCCCTCCGCCGATTACCGCCAGCCGTTCGATCGTCACGCCTTGACCCCCGCTCCCCTGACCTTGTCCGCCGTCTGGTCGAGCGGCCAGCGCGCCCGCGCCGGAACGTCGAGCGGATCGCTCAGCCCCATCGCATGCCGCTCGGCGCCGGCCCAGGCGATCATCGCCGCATTGTCGGTGCACAGCCAGGCAGGCGGCACGCTGAACCGTCGCTGCTGCTCGCTCGCCAGCCGCGCCAGCGCCTCGCGAATGGGGCGATTGGCGGCGACTCCGCCGGCCACGACCAGTGTCGGCGCGTCGCTGCCGGCAAGGGCGAGCCGGGTGCGGTCGACCAGGCAGTCGATCACCGCTTGCTGGAAGCTCGCGGCGATGTCGGCCGGGCGGTGGCTGCCGGCGGTGACGGCGCGCTGGACGGCGCTTTTCAGCCCGGCGAAGGAAAAATGCGGCTCGGCAGAGCCAAGCAGCGGACGCGGCAGAGGCACCGCCGCCGGGTCGCCCTCGGCAGCGAGCGATTCGATCGCCGGTCCGCCGGGATATCCTAGATCGAGCAGCTTGGCTGCCTTGTCGAACGCCTCGCCGGCGGCATCGTCGATGGTCGTCGCCAGCCGGCGATAGTCGCCGACTCCGCGGACCTCGAGCAACTGGCAATGGCCGCCCGACACCAGCAGAAGCAGATAGGGGAAGCCAAGATCGGGCTCGACCAAGCGCGGCGACAGCGCGTGGCCCTCGAGATGGTTGACCGCGATCAGCGGCTTGCCGGTCGCCAGTGCCAGCCCCTTGCCGGCCAGCAGCGCGACCATCACGCCGCCGATCAGCCCCGGACCTGCGGTGGCGGCGACCGCGTCGAGGTCGCGCACCGATTTGCCCGCCTCGTCGAGCACCCGTCGAATCAGCGCCGGCAAGATCTCGACATGGGCGCGAGCGGCGATTTCCGGCACGACCCCGCCGAACGGGCGATGGGCGTCGTTCTGGGCGACCACCGCCTGAGCGAGAATCTCGCGGTCGCTGGTTACGAGCGCCGCGGCGCTGTCGTCGCAGCTCGATTCCAGGCCAAGGATCAACGCCATGGCGCGCCCTTTGCCTCACGGGCAGCCAATCGGCTAGAGGCTTGAACGAAGAGGACTGAACGCCGCTTCGCTCGAGCGCAGCTGGAAACTGGTTGATTCCAGGAACTTACCAGCTCGACGCAAACGGCATTGGGATTGCTCGAAGATATGAACCGCTGCCCGATCCTAGGCACCCGCGGCTCGCCGCTCGCGCTGGTGCAGGCGCACAAGGTAGCCTCGGCGCTCGAGGTCGCCAACCGGTGGCCGGCAGGCTTTATCCAGATCCAGACGATCAGGACGACCGGCGACCAGGTCCAGGATCGCCCGCTGGCCGAGATCGGCGGCAAGGCGTTGTGGACCAAGGAGCTCGACCGCGCGCTTATCGCCGGCGAAGTCGATTTCTGCGTCCACTCGATGAAGGACGTCGAGGCGCAACGCCCGCCGGCGATCCGAATCGCCGCGGTGCGGCCGCGCGGCGACATGCGCGAGTATCTGATCGGCGCCGATTCGATCGACGCGCTGAAGGACGGGGCGGTGATTGGCACCTCCTCGCCGCGGCGGGCAGCGCAGCTGCTATCGCTCCGCCCCGACCTCAAAATCGTTGCGATGCGCGGTAATGTCGACACGCGGCTGGCGAAACTCGAGGCCGGCGAGGTCGATGCGACCTTGCTGTCGGCGGCGGGACTGCGGCGGCTCGGCAAGGCCAATGTCGGAACGCCGATCCCGGTCGAAGTGCTGCTGCCGGCTCCGACCCAGGGGGTGATCGGCATCGAGTGCCGCGCCGACGATTCGATAACCGCCGCGGTGCTGACCATCATCGACGATTCGACAACGCATAGCGCGGTCAGGTCCGAGCGCGCTTTCGTCCGGGCGCTGGGCGCCAGCTGCCATTCGCCGGTCGCGGCGCTGGCGACGATCGAAGCGGGCCGGATGCGGCTGCGCGCCCAGCTACTGTCCGAGGACGGCCGCGATCAGGTCCGCGACGAAGTGCAGTTCGATTGCGGAGACCTGAAGACGCCGGCGACGCTCGCCAAGCGGATGCTGGAGTCGGCCCCGGAGTCGATCAGGCAGCTGTTCGGCGACGGATGAAGCGGCTGTTCCTCCTCCGGCCGGAGCCCGGAGCAAGCGCGACCGCCGAGCGCGCGGAACGGATAGGTCTGGTCACCGTCCGGGCGCCGCTGTTCGCGATCGCGCCGCTGGAGTGGAGTGCGCCCGACCCGGCCGGGTTCGACGGGCTGCTTCTGACCAGCGCCAACGCGGTGCGTTTCGGCGGCGGCGAACTGGAGTTGCTGCGCGGCTTGCCGGCGCATGCGGTCGGCGAGGCGACCGCAGAAGCGGCCCGTAGCGCCGGCCTGACCGTTGCGACCATCGGGCGAGGCGGAGTCGAGGCGCTTCTCGCTGAAGTCGCGCCCGAGGCAAGGTTGCTTCATTTGTGCGGCGAACACCGCAGCTCCACCGATGGCTTCGATCGCAGGATATCCGCTTTGCCGACCTACCTCGCCGAGGCGCTTGCCAGGCCGCGGGCGCTTGCCGGGCTGGCCGGCAACGTCGCCGCAATCCACTCGCCGCGGGCGGGCGCGCGGCTGGCCGAACTGGTCGAGGCAGGCGATCGCGGCAAAATCCGCATCGCCGCGATCAGCGAGGCGGCGGCCGATGCTTGCGGAGCGGGCTGGCAACAGCTCGAAGCTGCGCAATCACCCGACGACGACGCGCTGCTGGCTCTCGCCGCACGGCTGTGCCAGACATTCGCCCAGCAATGACTACCGCCACTCCCCGCGCCGGCCTGAGCTGGAGCTCGCGAATCCTGATCATCGTCGCGCTGCTGCTGGCCGGCGCGGCGGGCGCGTCTTGGGCGCTGGCGCGTTACGACCAGGCAGCCCGCTTCCTCGGCGTCGCGCCCGAGCCGGCGCCAGCAAGCGTCGTCGCCGAGCAGGAATTGGCGACTGAGCCCGAACCGGGACCCGCCTCCCGGTCGCAACAACCGACAAATCAGGCCGCCGAGGCGAGGCTGAACGAACTCGACGCGCGGCTGAGGCGAGTCGAGACCGCCGCCCAGCGGGTCGAGGGATCGGCCGGCCGGGCCGACGCTCTGCTGGTCGCCTTCGCCGCCCGCCGGGCGATCGATCGCGGGGTCGCGCTTGGCTATCTGGAGCCGCTACTGGTCGAACGCTTCGGCACCACTCATCCGCGGGCGGTGGCGATCATCGTCACCGGGGCGACGAGGCCGGTCGGGTTGAAGGAGCTGATTGCCGAATATCGCGAGCTGGGACCGGTGTTGCGGTCATCGGCGGCCGAAGCGGGCTGGTTGAGCGAGGTCCGGCGCGAACTGGGCTCGCTGATCTCGATCCGCCGCGCCAACCGGCCTTCGATCGAGCCCGATGCCCGCTATCAGCGTGCCAGCGACCATCTCGCCGACCGGGACGTCGATCTGGCGCTGGCCGAGACGATGCGGCTGCCGGGCGCGGCCCGCGCCGGCGACTGGGTCCGCAAGGCTCGGCAATATGTCACCGTCCAGCGAGCGCTCGACGAAATCGAATCGGCGGCACTGCTCGGCAGAGGGCGGCGCGACGGCTCCTGAAGGGGTTGGCAAATCCTTTTCGGAATGCGATTCTTGGCCTTCGCCGGGGTTCACAGCTTTCGTTCAGCAATCTTTTGCTAAGCGGCTGTAGTCCATGAATATTTGCGGGGGAGAATAGGCCGTCATGACGTCAAGCTGGATCAACCTTGGAATGGCCATGCTCGGAATGAGCCAGGCTGGATCCACGGCCGCCATCCAGACCATGACCAGCGCTGCGGTCCAGGCGACCCAGCCGCGGATCGCGCCCGTCGTTCGTCCCGCCCCGCCGGCGCCGCTGAACAGTCGCCTGACCCGGCTCGGCCGCGAGTTCAGCGGCCCGGTCGGAATCGCGGTCCAGTCGGTCGACGAGGGATGGGTCGCCGGCTGGATGCCCGATCGTCTGTACCCGCAGCAGAGCGTCAGCAAGCTGTGGGTAGCGATCGCCGCGCTCGACGCGGTCGACAAGGGCCGGGTCGATCTCAACGCCCGGGTGACCCTCAACCGGAGCGACCTGACCCTGTTCCACCAGCCGATCGCCGGCAGGGTGCTCGACGGCGGCCACACAACGACCCTCAACAGTCTTCTGCACGAGGCGCTGACCAAGAGCGACAACACCGCCAACGACAAGCTGATGCGCGCGATCGGCGGGCCGCAGGCGGTGCGCGACATGATCGCCGCCAAGGGTCTCGGCACGATCCGCTTCTACGACGGCGAGCGGTCGCTGCAGAGCAGGATCGCCGGCCTCACCTGGTCGCAAAGCTATGCCATCGGCCGCGCCTTCTATCAGGCGCGCAACGCGCTGCCGATGGCGGTCCGCCGGGCCGCGTTCGACCGTTACCTCGAAGATCCCTACGACGGCGCGACCGCGACCGCGATCGTCGATGCGCTTGCACGGCTGAAGCGCGGCGAGCTGCTGTCGCCACCGTCGACGGCGCGCATCCTGTCGATCATGGCCAACACCAGGACCGGCCCCAACCGGCTGAAAGGCGGCCTCAAGCCGGGCTGGACGCTGGCCCACAAGACCGGCACTGGCCAGGTGCTCGGAGGCGCCCAGGCCGGCTACAACGATATCGGCATCCTCACAGCGCCGGACGGACGAAGCTATGCCGTCGCGGTGATGATCAAGAAAACGACGACGCCGCTCGGGACCCGGATGAAGCTGATGAACGACGTCGTCCGCGAGACCATCGCCGTGCACGAGGCGAGCCGTCCCCGCCTCTCCCTCTGACGGCGCGACGCCGGCCGGGCGGCTGGCCGCCGTGCCTGGCGTCCAGCGGGTTCCGACCCGCGAGCTGGAGCTGTTCATCGTCCGCGGATTTCTTGACGCGGAGGCCTGCGCTGCGCTGACCGAGCGGATCGACCAGCGCCGCCGCCCGTCCGAAATCGCCGACGACATCGGGGTCGCCGATTTCCGCACCAGCGAGACCTGCGACCTCGACTGGCGCGACCCTTTGGTCGCCGAGGTCGATCGCCGGATCGCCGATCTGCTCGGCCTGCCGCTCGACAGTGGCGAGCCGCTGCAAGGGCAGCGCTATGCGCCGGGCCAGGAGTTCAAGCCGCACACCGACACGTTCGAGCCGGGCGGCGCCGACTATTATATCCATACCGCCGAGCGCGGCCAGCGGAGCTGGACGGCGATGATCTATCTCAATCGACCCGAGGACGGCGGCGCGACGCGCTTCAAGACGATCGGCAAGATCGTCCAGCCCGAAACAGGCAAGCTGCTCGCCTGGAATAATCTGCTGCCCGACGGCAAGCCCAACCCGGCGACGCTGCACCAGGGCATGAAGGTCCGCCGCGGCACCAAATACATCATCACCAAATGGTTCAGGGAGAGCGGCGCGGGCTGACCGCAGGCGGCGCCAACGAGAGTCTGGAGCGGGCGAAGGGATTCGAACCCTCGACCCCAACCTTGGCAAGGTTGTCGAACGGTTTCCAGTAACGTCCAATGCTGCCTTTTTCCCTCTGTAGGTCAATCCAACAGCGTCCAATGCAGTTGCATAATGTCCGGCGCTCTGTTACCTAGACTGTTACCTGCTGCCGAAAAGGTAACAGGCGGGACGGCCGGATGCGCTAACATTCGACCGCCCCTAACCACCAACGCCTACTGAGGAGGCATCAATGGCTGAAGACACACTACTCCCCGAATCCGCGCCCGCAATGGCTAGCAACGTCATCCCGTTTCGTCGCCCCAGGACCGTTCGAATTGAGGTCAATTTTGAGCTCCCCGACCCGCTCGCCATGTCGCCAGAGGAATATGAGTCCGCATGGCTGGACTTCTGCTGTGCTGCTGCCGAGGCGCAGGCCTATCGAGATTATGTCGACGCGCGCTGGTTTTTCTTGTGGCGCACCGACCAGGCCGCTGCCGCAAACCTCTATCCAGAGCGCGGCGAGTCCGGCGATCGGGCAATGGCCTTCATCAATAAGCTCGTCGCGCTTCCCGTTCCGCTGGGCAAATCGCGAGGCATGACCCGGCAACATATTGGCCGGAAGAAGCAGCTCATCGGCAGGGTGTGGCTGAAGGCCGAAGGTCCCCGCTACGACGCTTACCGCGCCTCGATCGCCAAGGATGAGGCCCTGCTCGAAGCGGGGAGGGCATAATGAAAGAGGCGCACCCGCTTTCCATGGCCGCGCTCTTTGGCGCTGATCGGCGCCCCGGGCGCTTCCCCCCCAACCCTATGGCCGCAATGTTCGTCGCCATGGTTTATCGCCGCATGGGCGGCTGGTTCACCATCGACAGCAACGGCAAGCGATACACTGGAGTAGCAGAGCCGATTTTCCTCGATGGGCAAACCGGCGAGCCCGTCCTTCCGCAGCTTCCCGATGCCAAGCCGCACGAGCGCTTTCACAGCGCCGACGAGTGGCGCGGCGCGGTCAAGCTGTTGGACGCGCTGTTGCGCCGCATGGATCGTAGCGACACCGACACGATATTCGAGATCATGGCGTCGGTCGCCGTGGACGAGCGCGGCTTCACCCCCTCAATTGAGGATCCGAAACGGGGGGCCGAGTCATGCTGACCGATGCAAAGGTCGCCGCGATCAAGCCGCCGGCAACCGGGCAGGACGAACACCGCGATACGAAGGTGACGGGGCTGCGCCTTCGTGTCGGCTCAACTGGCAAGAAAACGTGGATCGTGCGCGCGCGTGCTGGAACGAAGGTTCTGAACAAGAAGCTCGGCTCCTATCCTCAGATGCGCCTCGCGGCTGCCAGGACGGCCGCGGAGAGGCTTTTGGAGGCGATCGCCCGGGATGGTAGCGGCGCCGCTGTCGATCGCACCTTCGGCGACGTGGCGGAGGCCTGGATCGAAAAGGTCGCGAAGCCAAAAAACGACACTTGGAAGCTGCAGAAGCGGCGGCTCGAAATGTACGCCTATCCCGAGTGGCGAGACCGTCGCATCGTCGACATTCGCCGCGGCGACGTGCGCGACCTGATTGAGGGGATTGAGGGCGCGGCGCTGCCGAACAGCGTCCTGACGGTCATCAAGACTGTGTTCCGGTTCGCCCTGTCCCGCGACTGGATAGATGCCTCGCCGGTCGAGGGCATTGAGAAGCCGAAGGCAGAGGTCGAGCGCGATCGCGTTCTCGACATGAGCGAGCTCGTTCGCGTCTGGAACGCGGCGGGGCTGGCGGGTTTCCCGTTCGGCCACCTTGTCCGGATGCTCGCGCTAACAGGGCAGCGCCGAACTGAGGTTGCGGGGATGCGCTGGTCGGACGTCGACCTGGAGGCGGCTACCTGGACGCTCCAGAGCGCCGACACGAAAAGCGAGCGCAAGCACCTTGTCCCGCTGTCGGGCCCTGCTGTCGAGCTCCTGCGGTCACTGCCGCGGCTCGGCAATTATGTTTTCACCACGGACGGCGAAACGCACGTCAGTGGCTATGCGAAAGGCAAGGCTCGGCTGGATGCGTTTATCGCGGCCAGCGGGGATCCGCTCAAGCCGTGGACACTCCACGATCTGCGACGGTCGGCGGCGACGCACATGGTCCGCCTGGGCGTTCTCGAGGAAGTTGTCGGGCGCGTCTTGAATCACGCGCCCAAGGGCGTCACGGCCAAGAACTACGCGCTTCACAGCTATGCGCCCGAGAAGCGCAGCGCGCTCGATCGTTGGGCGGCGGAGTTGATGCGCGCTGTCAGCGGGAATTCGTCTGACAATGTCGTGCCGCTCCATGCCTAGGGCCGGACAAGTGCGGATTCCACTGACGCGCAGAATGGCGGCGGACACGGCTGACTGGCTCGCCAACGTGTATGTGCCGCCACCCGCGGACGGAATCGGCGGTTTGACGCCGGCCGATCAAGAGCTGCAAATCGAGCAGGCGCGGTGCCTCGCCTCAATACTGCGGAAAAGCGCGCGACGCAGGCGCTCTAACGAGAATTTCGTCTGTCTGGTCGAGCGAGAACTCGCTCGCTGGATAGGCGCCAAATGGGAGGCCGTGGCGTTGACCCGCGGAGCATTAGTCGCCGACAATGCCGCTGGCTTCATTGGAGTGCCGTTCAACGTTCAACGCGCGTTGGCCAGCTTTCGCGCGGCCGCCGGGGGGCGGCCAGGACGTCCGAGGCTGTCGCTAGCTAAGCTTGAGCGACGGGAGTCAGGCGAAGTGGAACATCTCGACGAGCGCCATCGCAAACGCGTCGCGCGTCGTGCGCGTTACGAACGCCGCGTCGCTGATTGGCATCGTCGTGGGAACACTTTCCTCGGTAGTGACGAGCCCTATCCCGAAAAATGACCTAATTTACGCCACTCGCTAGCCCCGACGAACGCCCATAACTTCCTAAGCCGTCCGAATATTGGAGACGGCATCATGAAGCGTTTGCTTCGACTTCCCGAGGTTTTGAGCCGCACTGGGCTCAGCCGTTCGACGCTTTACGCTGACCAGCAATTTCCCAAATCCGTTAAGGTTGGACAGCGAGCTGTCGCGTGGCCGGAGGATGAAATTGAGGCGTGGATAAACGCCCGCATTGCGGAGCGCGACCCGCCTGTGGAGGTCGCCACGTGACCTGGCCCCCAAGAGAAAGGGGCCGCCTCACTTCTGAAGCGACCCCCCTCAAAGCAGCCCGCCAAGACCGCGAAACTCCCGATACGGCAGCCCAGGCGCGTTTTGAATCGGCATCGCTCAATCCGATCGAGAATAATCTGTTGAGAATCTGCGAACGGGCCGCGGCCGAGGGCAGAACGCTAGAGTCCAACGCTCAACTTGTCGAACAGCTGGGAGCGGGGGGCGGAAGCACGATCTCGACGGTGCTGAAGCGATTGGAAACGAAACTCCTCGTACGCCGGCAGATTTTCCAAAAAGGCCGCATTGTCACGATCGTCGCGACGGGCCAATCGACTGCCCCGCCGCCGTGCCGAGTGCCCCATTGGAGAGAACGTCGGAGAGCGTCTCATGGGTGAGCGCAAATACCTGACGGGCCAGCATCCCGAGAAGGGGCAGATGTTCGCCGCGATCGATGTTCGGGCGCGTTTCACTGAGGCCGCTGTGGCGCCCCTCCGCTTCGCCGCCTTCCTCACACCCTTCGCGTCCGAAGGTGCTGCCAGGGCGGCGCTCGAAGCCGCTGGCGCGTCGATCGAAGGGCCGCGGTCGTGACCGCGCTCGACATTCCGGCGATCCGCGCCGCTACGCCGATCTCGACAGTCGTCGCGCAGCATTTGAAACTGATCCGCGCCGGCCGGGAATGGAAAGCTTGCTGCCCGTTTCACAATGACCGGACGCCGAGTTTTACCGTCAACGACGAAAAGGGCTTCTACCATTGCTTCGGCTGCGGCGCGCACGGGGACCTGCTCGATTTCATCCAGGAGATCGAACAGGTAGGGCTGCGTCAGGCGGCGGAGCGCGTCAGCAGCCTTCCAGTCAACTATCGGGCGCCGCCCTCCGAACCCGGCCGCGATACCACAGCTGAAGCCATTACTATCTGGCGCCAAGCCGTTGCCATCCAGGGGACGCCTGCCGAAACCTATCTGCGCTCGCGTGGCCTAATCTGCGTGCTGCCGGAGTCACTGCGGTTCGCCCGGCTAGCCTACGGCAAGCGCGGGGCTCGGCATCCCTGTCTGGTCGCTCTGGCGGCCTCAGCAGAAAATCTCGCGACTGGCATTCAGCGGACCTATCTCAACGCCAGCGGGACCGGGAAAGCCAGTGTTCCTAAACAGAAGCTTTCGCTCGGCCGCATTCGTGGGAGCGCGATCAGGCTCGCGCCGGCCGCGGCGGAAATGATCGTATGCGAGGGATTGGAAGACGGGCTCACCCTCCAGCAAGAGCTTCGCATCGCGACCTGGGTTTCGGCGGGCGTCGGCAACCTGAAAACGATGGAGCTTCCAGCTGGCGTTCGGTCGGTCATTATCGGCGCCGACGCCGACCAAAACGGGGAAGCGGGCGCTCGAGCGGCGGCTGAGCGCTTTGCGGCTGAGGGTCGCAAGGTCCGCATCATCCGGCCTTTCAGCGGCTTCAAGGACTTCAATGCCGAGCTGCAGGGATCCGGAGCGTGAGCTCGGCGGCCGCGACAGCGCGCCTTGCGGCGGCGGAGATTATACCCCCGTCGACGTCGGATCTTCCGATCGAATGGGGCGAGGAAATTGAACCGAGCCTGGACAGCTTGTGGCTGGTGAAAAAGACCCTGCCGCAGCAAGGCATCGCGCTGATCTACGGGCACCCCGGGAGCGGCAAAAGCTTCCTTGCGATCGACATCGCGATGCACGTCGCACTCGGCTGGGATTGGAACGGAGCCAAGACGCGCCGCGGCTCGGTCGTGTATGTTGCCGCCGAAGGCCAGCGCGGGCTCAGGAATCGGATCGCCGCCTTCAAGCGCCACCATGATTTGGCGGGGCCACTGCCGCTCGCCATGATCCCGACGCCGATCGACCTCCACGATCCTACAGCTGACCGGGCCGCGCTCTCACGCGCCGTCAGAAAGGCTTCCGAACGCTATAACCAGCCGCCGGCGCTCATCATTCTGGACACGATCTCCAAGACCCTTGGTGCGGGCAAGGAAAACACCGACGACCTGGCCGTGTACGTCGCCAACTGCGGCGTCCTCGCGGCCGAATTCGGCTGCTGCATCATGCCGGTGCATCATCGGCCCAAGGACAGCGAAAGCACTGAGCCCCGCGGCCATGGCAGCCTCAAGGGCGGCGTCGACACTGTCATCCTGGTTGAAGCGGGCAAGCCCAAGCGCGCCCGGATCACAAAGCAAAAGGACGATGAAGAGCGCGAGCTGCTGCTGTTCGATCTCCACTCGATCCACCTGGGCGACGATGAAGAAGGGGATTCGGTCACTTCCTGCATCATCGAGGCGGTCAGCGCCGACTCCGTCGTGCCCACCAACCCGGCCCTGCGAAAGGTCGCGAGCCTGGCGCCAAACTATCGGATCGTCTGGAATGAAATCGGTCTGGTGCTCGAGAGAGAGGGCATCACCCCGCCGGCCGCAATCCCCCCGGACAGGCTCGGCAAATTCGTGGCGAAAGTCGCCGATCTTCGGACAGTTTCGGACAGTGCAATTTCGGCGCTTCGGACAGGGACGGACACTCAGCCGGACAGCGCTCGGCGCACCTTCGATCGCGCTCTCCGCAAGCTGCAAAGCCTTGAGGTGGTTACGGTGTTTGACGATTGGGTGTGGCGAAATGTGTGAGCAGGCCGGACACTCGCCGGACACTTATTCGGACACTCCCCGGACACTCGGACACCTCGGACAGGGGTCTATAAGACCCCGTCCAACTGTCCGAACCGCCGCGGTTGGCTGGAGGAAGAGGAAAACATACCCCGTTGCGCATTCGGCACCACTCCCGCGCGCGCGAGGGGGTCACGGCCTTAGCGGGCGACGAAACCAATCAGGCGATGCTCTCAACAGTGCGCAGAGCCGATCGGGCGGCCGAAAATGGCTCGAATGTAAGTCGTTGTTACCTATGGTGTTACCAGCGCCCGGCAAAGGCGGTGTCAGGCAGAGAGCATCAGCTGGAGAGAGCACAACCCTAACTAGGTTGTGTCCCGAAGGCCGTGAGATCAGGGCGTATCTGTCGGGAACTCTGACGGGAAGGAAGCTGGGACCCGGCCCTCCTCAGAGTAGCGTCCTGGCTCACACCAAAAGCCTAGCGACGAGTCTCGCTCTTTCCCTTCGGCCTCTGCGGATGCACCGACGTTTGCATTGAGCAGGCGCGACGCCATCTGGCAGTTGTTCAAGTTGTAGCTGCGGTCGCTCTCGTCGGCGTCGAAGGTAGCCCAGTGCACTCGCATACTGCTGTCGAGGAATGAGTTTCGGTAGAGGGTGACCGGTTCAGCTCCGTCAGAGACTTGCGGGCCGCATGAAGCAAGCGGCACCGCAGCGATCAGGATAATCTTCTTCACCGTCGCACGGAGGTTGGTTCGTCGTATCATCCTAACAGCTCCACCACTGCGACGACCGCACGCATCACTGGCACGAAGTGTCCCTTCATCGGGTCCTCCAGATTGTCCCAGCTGTCGCCCAGCTGCATCTCAATGCGGGGCTCCATGCCTTTGCACAGCTCGAGTTTGTTGCCCGTGGTAGTCCGTACGGCGAGCACCTTTTCGAGCTTCAGGTCGATGCGAACCGAGTAGCGGGCACACACGGGATCGGTGTTCTCGTAAGTTACTGCGTCGGACGCGAACTGTGCAGGATAGATGTTGGTGCTAGGGATCCCAACGGCTCCGTCGTGAGCAGAGATGCTAGCTTCACGGCACTCGCCACGCTCCCGCGAGCACTCAATCCTGACGACGGCAGGGACTAGTCTGTCGCCGCCGTCCAGCCGCGTCCACATACCTTGCGCGCTCACTAGCCCACCGAAGCTGTGCACGCTCTTGGAAGCCACAAGCCTCGCTTCTTGAGCGGAGGCGATCACAGCCCACTCCCGAGCCACCTCGAAGGCGAATAGCGCCACGAAGAAGGCTATCTTCCACCAATTCCGACGCTTCGGCTTGGGCGCGTCTGCCGCTTCTTCTGCCATGTCGGCCCCCCTTTGCGATTCACCGCAAATCTGACGGTGATAGTCAAGCGGCATGAGCAGGTCGTCCATCTACAGTCCTGAGATCGTGGAAACGATCTGCGCACGTCTCGAAGCCGGTGAGCCGCTGGCGCAAATCTGCCGCGACGCGGATATGCCCGGCGTTCGCACCTTCCTCACATGGGCGAATGAGCGAGAGGATGTCGCGACAGCCTATACGCTGGCGAGGGACGCCCAGGGCGAGCACCTTGACGCCGAGGTTCAACGCATAGCCGCGACGGCAAAGGACAAGGACAGCGCGGCGGCGGCCCGCGTTCAAATTCAGGCGCTGACTTGGCGAGCATCGAAGCAGGCGCCCAAGAAATTCGGCGAGCGGGTCGACTTGAATGTTGACCATAGCTTCGACCTGGCGGCGACGATCGAGAAGGGCCGGCAGCGCGTGCTGGATGGCAATGCGCAACTTGGCCTGCCGGCTCCGGGGAATGGCGAGTGAGCCGCGGCGGTCAGCAGCGCCTGGCGGCCGAGATTGCGGGTTTCGCAACGGATCCTCACGGCCACGCGCTCTTCGCCTATCGATGGGGCGAGGATGCTCTGACAAGCCACCCCGGGCCGCGGCGCTGGCAGACGGAGGTGCTTCGCGAGATTGGCGATCACCTCAGCAACCCCGCGACCCGCTTTACTCCACTCCGAATCGCGGTCGCAAAGGGTCACGGGATTGGGGGCAGCGCGCTTATCGCCATGATCTGCAATTGGGGCCTGGACACCTGCCCCGACACTCGAATCGTCGTCACTGCGAATACCGAGAATCAGTTGCTGACCAAGACGTCGCCCGAGCTATCGAAGTGGCGGAACCTGTCGATCACGCGGGACTGGTTCAAAGCGTCGGCGACGTCGATCGCATCGAATCTCCCAGGCCATAATCAGTCCTGGCGGCTCGACACGATTCCCTGGAGCATCCATTCGCCGGAGAGCTTTGCCGGCCTTCACAACGTTGGCCGTCGCATCATCCTGATCTTCGACGAGGCGAGCAACATCGCGGACCGCATTTGGGAGGTCGCTGAGGGCGCGCTGACGGACGAGGACACAGAGATCATCTGGCTCGCCGTCGGCAATCCGACTCGTAACAGCGGTAGGTACAAGGAATGCTTTGGCAAGCACCGCCACTTGTGGAGCACCAGGCACATCGACAGCCGCACGGTGGAGGGGACGAACAAGCAATACCTCGACGAGCTCGTAGCCACCTACGGCGAGGATTCGGACATCGTGAAGGTGCGCGTTCGCGGCCTCTTCCCGTCAGCTTCCTCAATGCAGTTCATCGGCTCCGAGCTGGTCCAGGCGGCGATCGAACGGGAAATCGCCATCTCTGACGTTCTGCCAAGCGATGCGGTCGTCTTCGGCCTAGACCACGCGCGCTTCGGCGAGGACAGCACCGTGCTTGCGATCAGGCAGGGCCGGGACGCCCGATCGCGACCCTGGCGGGAGTGGCACGGCGCCAACTCCATGGAGATCGCTGGCGAGCTCGTGAGCGCTGCGACCCGATACAATCCCGACGCAATCTTTATCGATGCGGGAGGGCCCAACGCCGGCGGTGTCATCGATCGCGTACGGCAGTTGTTGGGCAGCCGCTCGCCGGTCTTCGAGATCAACTTCGGATCCAGCACCAAGGGCATGGAAGCCCGCTGGAATGACGAAGTGCGCGTGAAGGTCGCGAATAAGAGGTGCCAGATGTACACGAACATGCGGGCCTGGCTCGAGCGCGGTACGCTTCCCGACAACCAGCGCCTGGCCGACGATCTGACGGCGATCGAGTACGGCTACAATGCTGACAATGCGATCCAGCTGGAGCGGAAGGAACACCTCAGGGCCAGAGGCTACGCGTCGCCGGACTGGGCCGATGCACTGGCTCTGACGTTCGCCGCTCCGGTCGAGCATCGAGACGCGCGACCCATGCCTCGCAAGGCCTTCGATCCCTATGCAGAGCTGATGGAGTGATTTTGAGCGCCAAGCACCTCGGCCGCATACCGGACGCAGGGCGCGCAAAAGGAGGAGCACCGATGGCGCAGGCAAAGAAAGTTGCAGAGGAACTCGACCGCGCGGCGCTTGAGGCGAAGCGCGAGGAACTGCTGGACGGCCTGTCATTCGCGAAGGCGCGGCTTCGGCAAATTTCCGAGGCGGCAGCGACGGGCGAGATTAGCGATGAGAAGCTCGCTGAGAAGCTCGCAGAGGCCGAGCGATCGGTGAGCGGCTTTGAGCGGCGCCTCGAAGGCCTGGGCTTCGCCTTTGAGCGGGTGACGGCTCAGGAGAAAGAGCGCGAGGAGGCCAAGAGAGCGGCCGAGCGACGAGATACCGCGGTAGAAATCCTGGCGTTGGTGCACCAACGATTTTGGGCCACGGAGAAGCTGGACGAGGCAGTTGCCGCCGTAGGGCCAGCATTCGAGCACGTAGAGTCGCTGGGCCACAGGATTGAGACCATGGCATCCGGATTTTTCGACGACGACTTGCGGGGGCGTGAGCGGCTCCGCAACTTCTTAATGAATATCGACCTCTTCGGCATGACCGACACGGTCTATCGCTTCAACCAAGCCCAACTCGCCAGCCCAGGTATCTTTGCCCGCCATCTTCCCCTTGCTCGGCCGCAGGCGCTCAGAGCGTTGGCAACGGCCATCCCGGAAGTGGACGACTCCGCGGTTCAGGAAGAAGCGCTCGAGCGCGCTCGTCCGCAGGCCGACGACGCAACGGAGAATTGAACAATGACCAAGCTAGTCGACGCCATCCTTCGCGGCCCAAGCCCCTACTTCGGCAAGGACGCAGTTCTCTATATGCCGGGGCAGATCGTTCGCGATGTTCCGGCGGAAGAAGTGAGTGACGAAAATTGTCGGCAGGAAGTCGTCGAGATAAGGGGAGACGACGGCAAGGTCCGCCAGACCAAGGTTCAGCGACAAATCAAGTTCCGGCCGCTGCCCGCCGGCGGCTCTCCTCGCCGCGTGCCCGCCGATGAACCGACGGGCTGATGGCCGTCCGAGTCCCCAACACCTTTACCATTCAGGGAAGTAATGACGGGGCGACTTGGAACACGCTGTTTTCACCTACGGCTCAGACCGGGTGGGGCGAAGGAGAGTCACGCACCTTCAGTTGAGTGCCAGCTCGCTCTGTAGCGGGAGCTTGCGCCGTCCGCGCCTCACTGCCACACAAGCCGCGAGGCTCGCCGCACCTGGCTCGGCAAAGTCTAGGACGGCGAGTCTCACTCTGCCTCAGAATTTGTGCGCCCTGCAGCGACCCACTGCCAGACCGGGAACATCGCTAGCGAAAGAAGCCAAACGCCCGCCGCGATCGCAGCAGCGGTGGTAAAAGCTGCGAACCATTCAGTGCGCTTCCGTTCGGAAGATCTCGGCCTGTCTAAAAGAATGTGGCAAGTCATGATCGCCAAAGGCATGTCTGCCTCTCTGCGCTCCAGCGCTGCGTTTTTGCAGGCTGCAATGGCTTCATCAGCGATGCGCGCACCTTCGGCTTGTCGCCAGCTGCCCAAGGCTAATCCTGCCGTTAGTGTCCATAGGACTGTCGCAACAATGCCTGCGCGGGCGATAATGCTTAACCTCATACTTTCCAAAAGCTACGAGGCAGCTTCGCGCCACGCAAGCCGGTCCCGAGGCGTTCACAAACTGTTCTGCCGGGTCATCGGTAAGTCTCGCCAGTGCTGGCGTTCAGATAGATGCGGTTCGCCGTCGTGTAGCCGCCGCAGTAGGTGAAATAGACCGGCTCATCGCGGTGGTTGCTCGACTTCACGAAGCCTCCCTGCTCCACAAAATCCGCAGCCGTGCACTCACCGCGGTCGATCAGCCCCCGAGCCGCTTGCACAAATGCTCGACGATGACGCTGGAAGTCATCTGAGTCCTTCACTAGTTGCTCGTCAGCCGCGGCGCTTTCGCCCGGATCTGCCGGCCTGGTGCTGGAGAGGTGTTTAGCCTCGGCCCATTCAGCGAAACGGCCGCCCACGATGCCGTTGTCGGAATTGCAGGCGGCATTCCCCTTGTCGACATACTCGCTTCGGCCGTCGGCACAGCTTGCATCGTATTCCTTGCTCACTCGCGCCCAGTCTCCGCGGAGTTCCTCAACGGTCACGGCCTCTCTAAAGCTGAGCGTGCCAACGATCCCGCAGTCAGTCGATGGACAAGTGTGCCTGTCAATGCGCTCGGCAGTGACCCACAACTTGCTTTCGTCGGTGCCACCATCTTCCATGCGATCGATCCGGGGCGCCTCGCCAGTCTCAGACTCTTCGGTCGGCCCGCAGCCACCGAGAGCAAGCGCTGCCAAAATGAGTATTAATCGCACGCACACCCCCTTAGTTGCAGCGATGATCGCCCCAGTATCTCTGCCAATGCAGAGCGCCCCCGGCCTGAACGACTGCGCAGGAGAGATCACCGAAAATAGGCGAGCTGCACCAGGCGGCCGTCCGCGAACCTCCAGCTGATCCTTCAGAGACGCATCGCATTGGCGCCGAGCGGACCTTGATGTGTCCGGTCCCGAGCTTTCCTTTCGGCCCGCCGAGCAGCCGCACGAGCCGGTCGCGAGCATCCTCGGCGCCAACGCCCGGGCAAGGCTGGTTCGATCGGCAGGTGCCGTCCATTTCACGAGCGGCAACGCCTGCAATCCTGATCCGCGGTCCCTCGGCACACCATACCGGGCCGTCGCCATCCCAAACGGCGACTGGAGTGCAGGTGAAAGCCACGCCAGCGGCGATAACCTCAAGCAGTATCATTCGCCGCAGCCCATATTGACCGTCGCGTTCTTGCGTTGTCCAGCGTAGGTGGCGGTGATCGTCACCTCCCCGGCGCACGTAACGTCATTGAGCCACAGCACTTTGTGTTCCGTGCCCATCAATGACGTAAGCACTGAATCGTGGACACGCCGACCAAGAATCTTGCCTGCCGCGTCGACCGCCACCAGCTCAACAGGTGCATCGGCGTACCTGTGTTTGTCTTCGGGGGCTCCGAATCGGCCGGCGGTCATCTGCACAGAAACTAGGAGATCATCGGCCGGTTCTTCGAGGTCCCCTTCGCCGATGATTGCGTTGTGAAATACGAACGGTTCTCGCCGCGAGAGGACGTTGTCCGACAGGCGACCGCTGCTCTTGTAGAACAGCCGCACCTCAACCTCACCTAGCTGCACCGCCGAAGGCGGAGCAGACTGCAGGAGTGCCAGAAAGGCGGCCAGTTCGGCGATCATTCGCAACCGACCCCATCATTGTCACGATCGAGATGCGAACCGTAGCCCGGGTCGCCGCGCTTAACCGGCGCTGCGCCCGCGGCTCGAGCTGCTGTGCAATTGCGGAAGGCGCCACCGCTGCGCGTGGATAACGCAACTTGGCTTTTTGAGCGCGATGCGCCGGCCGACGGGCCGCGATGGCAATGATAGTCGCCGGTCTTCCGGTTGTTGTGGCAACCCTCGGAGTTAAGGCCGCCCGGGTGCGCGAACGCCGGAGCGCTAGGAGCGACCCATGCAAGCAAGGCGAAAGCGCTGAGCGCGAAAATATACGGCAGTTTCATAAGGTTCCCCCCAGAACCGAGCTCGGATAGCTGAAGGCGGTAAAGGCGCAGGAGTCAAGACCGGTCGAGTGGTGTTCCCGAATCGTTCTGCCGCGCCTATCGCTCGTCAATGTCCACAAAGCACATCCGCACGACCGCCGACCTTGTCCGCTTTGGCGCCAGCGTCAGGATCGAATGCGGGAGCTGTGGAGCGGCCAGGACAGTGGACGGGCCGGCGATGGTGAAGCTGTGCGGCCCGGGCTCGTTGCGAGCTGCTGCGATGCGTCTGCGGTGCTCCAGGTGCGACGCTAGGGCTGCTCGAATGGTGATCCTACCGCCGCTCTAACCTGATCGAGCACCTCTTGAAGGGCATAGCCTTCCCGCACATAGATCAGCCTCACGCCATGCCGCCTGCAGCGCTTCTGTTTCCGCTGATCCCGTTCCACTGTTCTCAGGAATGCCTCCTCTCCTCCGAAGAAAGCAACGGGCTGATCGTGCTGCGCGCCCTGATACTCAATCGCGGTGCCAATCGCTGGAATGTAAATGTCGAGGTGTTGAGGTCGCAGCCAATCTGGTCTTGCATGTTGCTCGACGTCGAGATCCTCAAAGGCGCTTCTGATTTCGTGATACAACCGGGTCTCAGAAATCCATCCCTGCCCAACGGCCGGGATGCCCCCCTCTTCGCGCCAAGCGTTCTCGGCGTCTCGCATTAGCTTGAGGCAATAGCGCTCGGCGGTCGGAGATCGATCAAAGCTGAGTCCCCTTGGTGGCTTCACTATGAGATAGCTCATGTGACCATTGAATATTGGCATTCCGTGAGGGATCTCGTGCGCGTCCAGAGCCCACATCTCGATGAGGGAAGATGCCTGCTGGTCCGCAGCGAGCTGAATGGCCAAATAGCGAGTGACGCCGTCGAGATTCTCCAGCCCAAACTTCGTTAGCCGTGGGCCGAACAACGTTACTATATCTAGTGCAGCTGCCGGCAGGCCCAGGTGAAGTTTGAGCGCAAGGGTCTTGGATGCCTGGAGAGACCGCCTCTGCCCCGCGGGAGGCGGAACGGCGCTCAAAGCTTCATCAAATCGACCGCATGCAACCAGCGCGTCGAAATGCCAATGGGCCAACTCTGAACCCGCACTTGCCAGACTGTCGGCGGCGGCGTTCCACGCTCGCTTTGCCGTTGCCGATCGCAGGTCTGGCCCGTCGTAGAAGGAAGAGATTCTTTCGATCGTTGGGAGACAACTAATTAGGTCGCTCGCCTGTTGGCGGGTTAGCAATCGAGTAGGCAGCTCGTCGGCCAACGGCCTTCGCGCCTCATCTCCGCCCCACAGGGCGCGCTTCAGCGTCCCCCACATTGTCTGCCCTTTCGTGCTCGGAAGGTGCCACGAGAACAGGTGCGATGCAAAGGAAGCGCGCTGGCGATCCTGCCGCCGGTGTGAGCTGCTAGTGAGCGAAGGAGAGGCCTTACGCAGCCTCGAAGAAGGGCTTCGTCAGTTCCACTTCCTGACGAGACAAGGCAGCGAGTTCGCTAATGGCGACATCATCCCGCTCTCCTCGAAGACGCGCGTCGACAATTCTCTGAATGGCCTGAATTGCACGTCGACGGATGTCGCGGCGCACGGCAACGATCTCTTCTTCACGATCCGGGGTCATGCGGCTCTCCAACGCACCCTGGAGTATATGCACATCAGTCAGCATTCTAAAAGAGTCTCCTTAGCAACACTTTCCCTTAAAGCGACCTGAGCTGCGATAAGTTGCGCCAATAGCCGGACGGCCATTACGTTCTGTTCACCGGGGTTGGAAGCTTCCCTGCGCCAGCGACCCGCCTTGTCGCTCGTGGCCGTCACAGACCCCCACATCTCGTCGTCGCGCCCCACCCGGATC
>CAZARE010000011.1:0-10489 GCA_964487455.1 uncultured Propylenella sp. | reverse complement strand
TGGTGCTCGACTATTCCGGATCCATGCGGGACGCCGACAAATACATTCGGATGACGACGGCGGCGCAGAGCTTCATCGCAAAGGTGGAGGAGAACCGGGGCAACACTTCGAAAATCGGCATCGTGCCGTTCTCCGAGTACGTGCACGCCACCCTGCCGGGCGGCGTCCTGCGCGGCACCGCCGCCGAGGACAACAACACCCCGATGACGACCTGCCTGCTCAACCGGGATCACCCGTACGCGACGACCGACGGAACGCCCTCGACCAGCATCGAGGGGAGCCGCTGGCCGTACGTCGAACTGTCAGACCCGAAGTGTCAGGGCTATGCCGACGGCGGCCTCGCGGTGCACGACCTGACCGACGATTTCTCCGCCCTCAGCGAAGCGCTCGCATCGATGGAGCCGATGGGCCTCACCAACATCTCCCTGGCGGCAGAGATGGGCTGGCAGTTGCTTTCACCCAACCGGCCGTTCGAAACGGCGCGCGACTATTCCGACGACAAAGTGCAGAAGATCCTCATCCTGCTCACCGACGGCATGCAGACCGTGAGCGCCATGGGTCCGAGCGGCGACGTATCGAGGGAAGCGGCGGACGAGACGACGGCGGAGCTATGCGCAAACGCCAAGGACGCAGGCCTCCGCATTTTCTCCGTCGCCTACGATGTGACCGATCCGGAGGTGCACGATCTGCTGCTCGGCTGCGCGACAAGCAACGGCAGCTATTTCGACGCGAGCGTCTCCGAAATCTCCGCCGTATTCGATGAGATATACTCGCAGATCGCGGAATCGGTCTGGCTGAGCCGCTGACGGGGGGGCGCCATGCGTGCCGATCCGCGCAGTCGCGAGTATCTCAGTCGATCGACACGGCGCGCAACCTGAGCGCGTTGGAGATCACGCTCACCGAGGAGAGCGACATCGCCGCCGCAGCGATGATCGGGGACAACAGCAGGCCGAAGAACGGGTAAAGCACGCCCGCCGCGATGGGAACGCCGGCGGCGTTGTAAATGAAGGCAAAGAACAGGTTCTGCCGGATATTCCGCATCGTGGCCTTCGACAGCCGCCGCGCCTTCAGGATCCCGGTGAGATCGCCCTTCAGCAGGGTGACGCCCGCGCTCTCCATGGCGATGTCGGTCCCCGTCCCCATCGCAATGCCGATATCGGCCGCCGCCAGCGCCGGAGCGTCGTTGACCCCGTCGCCCGCCATGGCCACGGTCCGCCCCTCGCCCTTCAGCCGCATGACGACCTCGATCTTGCGCTCCGGCAGAACGCCAGCCTCGACCTCGTCGATCCCAAGCTGCTTCGCCACCGCCTCCGCCGTGGTGGCGTTGTCGCCGGTGACCATGACGACGCGCACGCGTTCCTTCCTGAGCGCGGCGAGGACATCGGCGCTGGTCAACTTGATGGGATCGGCGATCCCGACCACACCCGCGAGCCTGCCGTCCACGGCGACAAGGATCGCAGTGGCGCCCTCCCTCCTCAGCTCCTCGGCCGCCTCCGATAACCGATCGGGATCGACGCCGTTCTCCGAAAGGAATCCGGCATTGCCGATATGGACGGTGCGTCCGCCGACGGTGCCGACCGCCCCTTTTCCGGTCGGAGAGTCGAAGTCGGCGACCGGCGCCAGCGGCAGTCCGCGCTCATGCGCAGCCGCAACGACGGCCTGCGCCAACGGGTGCTCGCTGGCGCGCTCGACGCTTGCGGCAAGATGCAGGATCTCCGACTCGGCAAAGCCTTCCGCGGGAACGACCGCCGTCACGGCCGGGCGGCCCTCGGTCAGGGTGCCGGTCTTATCCACCACAAGCGTATCCACGCGTTCCAGGCGCTCCAGCGCGGCCGCGTCGCGAACAAGCACGCCGGCCTGAGCACCGCGACCGACCGCCACCATGATCGACATGGGCGTGGCGAGGCCGAGCGCGCATGGACAGGCGATGATGAGCACGGCGACGGCCGCAACCAGCCCGTAGGTGAAGCGCGGCTCCGGCCCGAACACCGACCAGGCGACGAATGCGACGATCGCCACGACGATCACCGCCGGCACGAAGTAGGCCGACACCCGATCGGCAAGGCGCTGGATCGGCGCGCGGCTGCGCTGCGCCTCCGCCACGAGCTGGACGATCTGTTGCAGCAGCGTGTCGCGCCCAACCTTCTCCGCGCGCATGACCAGGCCGCCGGTCTGATTGATCGTGCCGCCGAGCACGCGTTCGCCAGCCGTCTTGTCGACCGGCATCGATTCACCAGTGACCATCGATTCGTCGACAGCTCCCCGCCCCTCCAGAACCATTCCGTCAACCGGAATGCGCTCGCCCGGCCGAACGCGCAGGCGGTCTCCGGCCTGCACCGCCGCGACATCCACCTCCTCCTCGCTTCCGTCGTCGGCGAGACGGCGCGCGGTCTTGGGCGCAAGGTCGAGCAGCGCGCGGATGGCACCGCCGGTGCTCGCCCGGGCCCTCAACTCAAGCACCTGGCCGAGCAGCACGAGCACGGTGATGACCGCCGCCGCCTCGAAATAGACCGCAACGGAGCCGTCAGCGCCGCGGAAAGCCTCGGGGAATAGCTCCGGCGCCACCGTCGCAACGACGCTGTAGGCCCAGGCGACGCCGGTGCCCATCGCGATGAGCGTGAACATGTTGAGGTTGCGCGTCACAAGCGACTGCCAGCCGCGCACGAAGAACGGCCATCCGCCCCAGAGCACCACCGGCGTGGCCAGCACGAGCTGAGCCCAGTTGGAAGTCGTCTGCCCGATCAGTGCGTGCAGCCCGAGGAAGTGGCCGCCCATTTCCAGGATCACGATGGGAACGGAAAGCGCCAGCCCGATCCAGAAGCGGCGCGTCATGTCGATCAGCTCTTCATTCGGCTCCTCTTCGGCGCTCACCATCAGCGGCTCCAGCGCCATCCCGCAGATCGGGCAAGCGCCCGGCCCGACCTGACGGACCTCCGGATGCATGGGGCAGGTGTAGATGGCGCCCTCCGGCACGGGCTCCGCCTTGGCGGCATCCGGCGCCAGATATCGCGGCGGATCGGCGGCAAAGCGCT
The DNA here is from genome assembly GCA_964487455.1 of uncultured Propylenella sp. GTDB lineage: Bacteria > Pseudomonadota > Alphaproteobacteria > Rhizobiales > Afifellaceae > DASWJZ01. The sequence continues at coordinate 7,457 of CAZARE010000011.1, read as the reverse complement.
CGGCGCAACGCACTGAGCAAAAATAGTAGGTGCGGCCGGCATGGCCGCGGCGGTGTTCCGCGGTGTGCGGATCCACCTGCATCCCGCACACCGGGTCGGTGGCGAGGCTGCTATCCTGCGCCGCGGGGGAGCCCGCCCGCTCGTGCGAATGTCGATCGTGCATGCTACCTCTTGGAGCGAACCCGGAAACCCTCAGGGGGTATTCAATCCACCTTGACGCATAATACCCGCCCAGGGTATCTGTCAACCATGCTGCCCGACCTGAAAGCCGCCGTCCTGAAGCGCCTTAGCCGTATCGAGGGCCAAGTTAGAGGCTTGGCCCGCATGGTGGGGGAAGACCGCTACTGCATCGACGTGGTGACGCAAATATCGGCGGTGCAGGCTGCGCTCCGCCGCGTCGAGGAGGAGATCTTGCGCGACCACGTCACCCATTGCGTCGAGCATGCCATCATCAGCGGCGACAAGAACGATCAGCGGCAAAAGGTCGCCGAGATCATGGACGTGCTGGAGCGCGTTCACCGGTAGCGCGCCGAAACGAGAGCGGACGCCGTCGCGACGCGACGCTGCGTCGGCCTCAGCGCCGCCGGAAGCGGCCGATCGAAGGCAGCTCCACCGGCGTGACGCGCACATCATCCTCGTCGTCGAGTGCCGATTCCGGTCTCAAGGAAGGCTGGACAGCTTGCGCCGCCTGCGGACGCGGCGCAGGCAGCGGCGATTCCGGCGCAGGGACCGCCTGGGAGCTGCCTGTGGACGCGGAACGCACCGGCGGCGGGCGCATGGCCCCCGTCCTGGTGCGAGCCGGCGGTAGCTCGATCACCCTCCAGTAGCCCAGTGCCAGGATCGACGCCGCGCCCAGCGCCAGCACAAGCCCGAGGGCGAACGCCGACCAGTCGATGAGCGGCGTGGGACCGCCAAGGGGAAGGCCGGAGAACCGCAGCACGCCGACGCTGAGCGACGCTGCCGGCAGCGCCCCAAGCAAGGCGGCGGTCACCGCCCCTGCCCTGCCTCCGCGCCCGGCGAACGCGCCGTGCCTGGCGAAGATCAGGATCAGCGCGGATGCGAACCCTATCGCGCCGGCAAGCGTCAGCATCGCGCCCGTGCCGCGCTCGCCCGAACTGGCGATCGAAAGCAGTAGGAGCCCGGTCCCCGCGATGACGAGAAACGCGGCAACGCTCGACAGGAAAGCCAAAGCAGCGACGAGCTGCCTCACATCCACCTCCTCGATACGCCCTCCGCGCCACCTAATGGCGGACCCGACAGTCGGAGCCACCATAGCCCTCTTGACCCTTGGCTAGCCATATCCGGCTTTCCTGGGTACATTCCACGGCCTTCGGGATGTCGTCGAGCTAGTACGGCGCGGATCGGCGCAACGCGAACGAGATCGAAGGGCGAGTGATAGCGGGGAAGCCTGATTCGGACCCCTTGCGCATTCGCAAGGCTCCGGCTCGCAAATTTCCGGCCGCACGCTGCCACAGCGCATCTCGTCCAAGGCAATTGATCAAAGGGAGGAGTCTTGCTGATGCGATGCCACGCATTCCTAGCACTCGCCAGCGGATTGGCCGTCGCCGCTGGACATGCCGCTGCCGAGGAGCTTGCGTTCCCGGTGGGAGAGGATCCGCGCTTCAGTTGGCAAAGCTACGATGAGTTTGCCACAGCGCACGACCTGCAGGGCGAAACGATCTCGATCTTCGGCCCATGGCTGGGCGAGGAGAGAGAGGTGGCCGAGAGCGTCCTCTCCTATTTCGAGACGGCGACCGGCGCGCGTGTCAATTATGCCGGGTCCGATTCATTCGAGCAACAGATTGTCATCGACACGCAGGCGGGGAGTCCGCCTGACGTCGCGGTCTTTCCGCAGCCGGGCCTCGCCGCAGAGCTTGCCTCCAAAGGCGCGCTCGTCGCGCTCGGCGAGGAGACCGCGCAGTGGCTGGCCGACAACTATGCGGCCGGCAGCTCCTGGGTCGATCTCAGCACCTTCGCCGGCCCAGACGGCGACCACAGCCTCTACGCGTTCCCCTACAAAGTCGACGTGAAAAGCCTTGTCTGGTTCGTGCCGGAGAACTTCGAGGATGCCGGCTACGCGATTCCCCAAAGCATGGAAGGGCTGAAGGCGCTCACGGAACAAATCGTCGCCGACGGCGGCACGCCGTGGTGCATCGGCCTTGGCTCCGGCGCCGCCACCGGATGGCCCGCCACCGACTGGGTGGAGGACTTGATGCTGCGCCTCCATCCCCCTGAGATCTACGATCAGTGGGTCAGCAACGAGATCCCGTTCGACCATCCCGCCGTTGTGGAAGCGATCGAGGAATTCGGCTGGTTTGCGCGAACCGACGCCTTCGTCGACGGCGGCGCCTTGGCGGTGGCGGCCACCGACTTCCGCGACAGCCCGAAGGGCCTCTTCTCGGTTCCGCCCAGATGCTACATGCATCGCCAAGCATCCTTCATCCCGTCCTTCTTCCCCGACGGAACCGAGCTTGGTGTCGACGCGGACTTCTTTTATTTCCCCGCGTATGCCGACAAGGATCTCGGCACACCGGTGCTAGGCTCCGGCAACCTTGTCGCCATCACACGGGATTCTCAAGCCGCGCGTGCGCTGATCGAGTTCCTGAAGACACCGATCGCTCACGAAGTCTGGATGGCGCAGACCGGCCTACTCACGCCGCATATCGGGGCCAATCCGGATGCCTACGCGAACGACCCCATGCGGAAGCAGGGCGACATCCTGCGCGGCGCCACGACCTTCCGCTTCGACGGGTCGGACCTGATGCCAGGCGCCATCGGCACCGGCGCATTCTGGACGGGTATGGTCGACTTTGTCGGCGGCGCCGATGCCGCGACCGTGGCAGCCAATAGCCAGAGGGCCTGGGAGGCGATCAAGTAAGGGCGTGAGGCGGGTTCGCTCAGGCACCCAGAAAAGTCGATGTGGCATCTGCTGAGCGCCGGTGTCGGTATCGCGGCGGGCGTCGGGATCTGCGCGCTCTACTATCTCGCCGCCAACCGGCTCCTCGATCTCTTCCTGCCGTTCCGCGATGCGAGCCCGCGCGCAATCAGCAATCAGAAGATCGCCTCGCTCATCCGGCCATGGCTTTTTCTCTGCCCCGCTCTGTTCGTCCTCGGCCTCTTTCTTGTCTACCCCGTCGTCGAGACCTTTCGGCTGAGCTTCCATGACCGGACGGGAGAGACGTTCGTCGGCCTGTCGAACTACCGTTGGGCAATCAATGATCCCGAGTTCCGCCAGTCGATTTTCAACAACCTGCTCTGGCTGCTTGTCGTCCCCGCGACGTGTACCGGCCTTGGGCTCCTGATCGCATTCCTCACCGACCGCATCTGGTGGGGCAACATCGCCAAGAGCCTCATCTTCATGCCGATGGCGATCTCGTTCATCGGCGCCAGCGTGATCTGGAAGTTCATCTACGACTACCGCGGCGAGGGTGCGATCCAGATCGGGCTGCTCAACGCTATCGTCGAGGGGCTGGGCGGAACGCCGCAGGCATGGATCACCATCCCCTTCTGGAACAACTTCTTCCTGATGGCGATCCTCGTCTGGATTCAGACGGGCTTTGCCATGGTCATCCTGTCGGCGGCGCTTCGCAGCATCCCCGACGAGACCATCGAAGCCGCCATCATCGACGGCGCCAAAGGGCGGCAGCTCTTCTTCCACATCATGGTTCCGCAGATCTGGGGGACCATCGCGGTCGTGTGGACGACCATCACCATCCTCGTGCTCAAGGTCTTCGACATCGTGCTGGCCATGACCAACGGCCAATGGGGGACCGAGGTGCTGGCCAACCTCATGTTCGACTGGATGTTCCGCGGCGGCGGCGATTTCGGCCGGGGCGCGACGATTGCCGTGGTCATCATGCTCGCCGTGATCCCCATCATGGTCTGGAGCATCCGCCGAGCAAGCGCCGAGATGCGGAGCGACTGAGATGGGCGGAACAGCGGGCCGAAAGCAGGGCGGATGGATGGTTCACGTCGCCGTCGCGATGCTCGTGATCGTCTGGGCCACGCCGACAGTCGGCCTTCTCGTCAGCTCGCTGCGCGACAAGGACCTCCTCGCCGTATCGGGCTGGTGGACCGCCCTCACCACAACGGAGCGGGCCGAAATGCACCGGATGCCCCGGCCCTCGGAACAAGTCGAGGAGGGCGGTCGCTACGTCATAGCCGGACGCCTGTTCGAGCCCGAAAGCGGCGCCAGGGTCACCCGGTTCGGCTTCTCGATCCAGCGCCCCGGCGAGTTCGAGGCTGGCAGGACCATCGAGCTGGAAGATGGGAGAAGGCTCACCGTCGATGCCGAAGGCTTCTATCGCCTGACGTCGCCTGTGCCATTCGAGGGGTCTCGTGGCGGGCGCCTCTTCTATATTGCGGCGTTTCCACCCGACTTCACGCTGGAGAATTACGAGGAGGTCGTCACCTCGGAGGGCATCGGCCAGTCTTTCATCAACTCGCTGACGGTGACCATACCGGCGACCGCCATTCCGATTCTGATCGCCGCCTACGCCGCCTACGCCCTGGCGTGGATGAAATTTCCCGGCCGCGCCCTGCTTCTCGCTCTCATCGTGGGACTGCTCGTCGTCCCGCTGCAGATGTCGCTCATTCCACTCCTGAAGCTCTACAACGGCGTCGGCGCGTTCTTCGGCGTGCCTGCCAAGACCTATGTCAGCATCTGGCTCGCGCATACCGGCTTCGGCATGCCGCTGGCGATCTATCTCCTGCGCAACTACATTGCCGGCCTGCCGCGGGAGATCATGGAATCGGCGCGGATCGACGGGGCCAGCGACTTCGATATCTTCGTGCGCATCGTGCTGCCGCTTTCAATGCCGGCGCTTGCTGCCTTCGCCATCTTCCAATTCCTGTGGGTGTGGAACGACCTGCTCGTGGCCATGGTCTTCCTCGGCAACGCCGACGACCAGCTGGTGCTCACCGGTCGATTGCGGGAGCTCCTAGGCTCGCGCGGCGGCAACTGGGAGATCCTTACCGCGGCAGCCTTCGTCTCGATGGTCGTGCCGTTGATCGTGTTCTTCTCGCTGCAGCGATTCCTGGTGCGCGGCCTGCTCGCCGGCTCCATCAAAGGATGATGGGGGATTAGGCGCCATGGCTGAAGTCGAACTGGCCGGGCTCAGGAAATCCTTCGGCTCGGTCGAAATCATCAAGGGCGTCGACCTCAACATTCGGCAGGGCGAGTTCGTCGTTTTCGTCGGCCCCTCCGGATGCGGCAAGTCCACGCTGCTCCGTTTGATCGCCGGCCTGGAGGACATCACCAGCGGCACGCTCAAGATTGGCGGCGCCGTGGTCAACGACGTGCCGCCATCGAAGCGCGGCATCGCCATGGTGTTCCAGTCCTATGCGCTCTACCCGCACATGAGCGTCTATAACAACATGGCGTTCGGCATGAAGCTTGCCCGCGCGAGCCGCGAGGAGATCGACAGGACGGTGCGCGGCGCGGCCGAGATCCTGCAACTTACTCCGCTTCTCGACCGACTGCCGAGGCAGCTGTCTGGCGGACAGCGGCAACGGGTGGCCATCGGCCGCGCGATCGTGCGCAACCCGCAAGTCTTCCTGTTCGACGAGCCGCTGTCCAACCTCGACGCGGCGCTCCGCGTGGCCACCCGCATCGAGATCGCCAAGCTTCACGAGAGAATGGCCGAGACCACGATGATCTACGTGACGCACGACCAGGTCGAGGCGATGACGCTGGCCGACCGCATCGTGGTGCTGAATGCCGGAAAGGTCGAGCAGGTCGGCACCCCCATGGAGCTCTATCACAGCCCGGCCAATCTCTTCGTCGCACGCTTCATCGGATCGCCTGCCATGAACGTGACGCCCTGCGTCATCGAGGCGGCGGACGGCGGCGCCCGCGTCAGAACGGCCGACGGCGTCTCGCGCGACGTGCCGGCCGACATCCCGGCGAGCGCCGTCGGCCGGCAAGGCACGCTCGGCGTGCGGCCGGAGGACATGGCGGTCGCGGCGGAGAGCGACGCCATCTTTCGCGGCAGGGTCTTGCTCGCCGAGAACCTCGGAGAGGTCACGCTGCTCTACGTCGATGCCGGCAAAGGCGGAGAACCAATCATCGCCAAGCTTGACGGCGGCGTGTCGATGGAGCGCGGCGCCACGGTCGGTCTCACGGCGGAAAGCAAGCGCTTCCACGTCTTTGACGAGAACGGCGTCGCCTTCCCGCGCCGACGGGAGTGAGGCGCAGCGGCGCGGTCTTCTCCTCGGCGCGAAGGCCGCTCGCTCTACGTCTCGCCGGTCGCCACCGCGAGCGCGAAGCCGTCATGGCCCTTGACCGAGACGGTCTGGATCACCGTGGCGCTCACCCGGGGGTCATTGGCGATCAGCTCCATGAAGCTCTGGGCTGCCCCGCCATGGGTCGTCGTCTCCTGCGCGCCGTAGCGGACTACGTTGTCGACGACGATCGCGCTGCCGCGGCGCGAGAGCTTCACCGCCCAATCGAAATAGGCCGCGTTGTTCGGCTTGTCGGCGTCGATGAAAATCAGATCGAACGGCCCGGCGCCTTCGTCTGCCAGGCCGGGCAGCAGATCGAGGGCCTGCCCGACGCGCACCTCCACGACCTCCGAAAGGCCGGCCTGCGCGATGTTAGACCGCGCCACCTCGGCGTGCCTCTTGTCCGCCTCCAGCGAGACGAGGCGCCCGTCCGCAGGCAGCGCACGCGCCATCCAGATGGTCGAATAGCCGCCAAGCGTGCCGATCTCCAGGATGCGCCGCGCTCCCGCGATGAGGCCCAGCAGCATCAGGAGCTTCGCATGCGCCGGAGCCAGCTCAATTGCCGGCAGCCCGGCGGCCTCGCTCGCCGCAAGCGCCGCGTCCGCCGCCGGATCGGCGGCGAACAGGCGGCCCACGGCGCGGTCGATCTCGGTCCAGTCCCGCTCGCTCAAGCCATCTCTCCGCACAACATCAGCGGCCGGCCGGTGAATAGGCCCAGCATTCGACCTCGACCTCCGCGCCGAGCGCCAGTCCGTTGACGCCGAACGCGGAGCGGGAGGGAAGCCGGTCGGGCTTGAAGTAGCGGAGGTAGACCTTGTTGAACTCCGCCCATTTGGACATGTCGGCGAGCATTACCGTGCACTTGAAGACATCGTCGAAGGAGAGACCGTTCTCGCTCAAGATCGTGCCGATGTTCTCCATGGTCTGGCGCGCTTCCGCTTGCATGCCACCCTCGACCAGCTCTGTCTTGCCGGGGACGTTCCCCAAGGCTCCCGAAAGATAGAGGACATCGCCGACCTGAACGGCTTGGCTGAAGGGGAGCCCCGACGCGGCCGCCGCCGGTGTGTTGATGAATCGCATCGCCGCCTCCGAACGCTTCTAGCGAGACCTTAGGACATCACGGCCCGCATATCGCGCCGCGGGGCCGAGCTCCTCCTCTATGCGGATGAGCTGATTGTATTTCGCGGTGCGGTCGGAGCGGGCGAGCGAGCCCGTCTTGATCTGCCCGCAATTGG
>CAZARE010000010.1:0-8000 GCA_964487455.1 uncultured Propylenella sp. | reverse complement strand
CCGGTGGCGTCGATCTCGTCGAATGCAATCCCCTTCTCGGCGAGGAGAGCCTTGGCGGCCGTGCAATAGCCGCAGAACCGACGCGTATAGATGATCACGTGCGCCATTCCGCCTCTGACAGAAACGCGTTCCAGCTCAGAGATATAGCGATTCCGCTGGAAATTGCCAAAGCCGCGGCGGGCGGGCCTACGGCGCCACCCGCGCGAAGGTGAGCACGTCCACCGAGGCCGCGCCAGCGCGCAGGAGCGCGCGCGTCGCCGCCTTGGCGGTCGCGCCGGAAGTGTAAACGTCATCCACCAGGAGAACGCGCACCTGGGCGATGTGGGGGGCATGTCGGGGTGCCGTGTGGAAGGCGCCGCGCACGTTTTCCGCGCGCTGCTTGGCGCTCAGCCCCACCTGCTGCCGAGTGGCCTTAACTCTTTGCAGAACAAAGGGATTTACGGGAACCCCGGTGAGCTTCGAGAGGCCGTCGGCGAGCAGCGCCGCTTGGTTGAAGCGCCGACCCCACAACCGCCAGCGGTAGAGCGGGACCGGAACGATGAGCATCGCGTCCGCTAGAAGATCGGGGGCCGCGCGGCGCATGGTCATGGCCATCACCTGGGCCAGGTGCGGGCGATCGTGGTATTTCAGCTGATGCACCAGCCGCCGCGCGGCGTCGCCGTAGATGGCCGCGGACCGCGCGCGGCCGAACGGCGGCGGATCGGCCAGCGCCGCCGCGGAAACGATCCCCTCCCCCATCTCGTGGCTGAACGGCGTGCCGTAGACCGGGCAGATCGGCGGCGCGATGAAGCGGATCGTCGACCAGCAGCCGGCGCAGAGCGCATGACTGTCGGCGACGGCGCCCCCACACACCGGGCAGGTGGGCGGCAGGAGAAGGTCGGCGGCCCCCGCCCACAAGCGCCGCATGCTCCAAGGCCCGTCCGTGCGTTTGAGCGCCAGCATCAAAGCATGGTATCGCGGCGCGAAGACCCGCGAAAGCCGAACGCCGCGCGGGGAAGAGCCGCCCAAATGGTTGCCGAGATCATCGATAAGGCGCTTCTGCGCCGCCGCATGAAGCGCGCCGGCGCGCGCGGCGATCGCGGCGCCACATTTCTCATGGAGCGCGTCATCGAGGACCTCGCCGAGCGGCTGGCCGGAATAGAGCGTCGATTCCCGATCGCCGTGGCGCATGGCGGGCAGAGCGCCGCGCTGGCGCGGGCGCTGGCGCACAGCGGCAAGGTCGGGAAGGTGTTTCGCCTGGAGGCCACCGAAGCGGCCTTCTCAGACTCCAGCCCGAGCGGCGCCGTCGGCGACGAGGAGACGCTGCCGCTCGCCCCCGCCTCCATCGACCTCTTCGCGTCGACGCTGGCGCTTCAGTTCAGCAACGATCTCCCCGGCGCGCTCGTGCAGATCCGCACGGCGCTACGCCCCGACGGACTGTTCCTCGCCGCCATGACCGGGGGGCGAACGCTCACCGAGCTGCGCGAGGCGTTGTTTACGGCGGAGAGCGAGCTGCGCGGCGGCGCCAGCCCGCGCGTCGTCCCGACCGCCGATACGCGCGACCTTGGCGCGCTGCTGCAGCGCGCGGGCTTCGCGCTCCCAGTCGCCGACCGCGACGTGCTGACCGTGCGGTACGAGTCCGCTTTCGGGCTCTTCACCGACCTCAAGGCGATGGGCGCCACCAACGCGCTAACGCAGCGCGAGCGGCGACCGCCGGGCCGACGGCTCTTTCGGCGCGCGGCGGAAATCTACGCGGAGTGCTTCAGCGATGCCGACGGACGCGTGCGCGCCACCTTCGAAATCGTCTCGCTGTCGGGCTGGGCCCCGGATGAGGGCCAGCAAAAGTCGGCACGGCGGGGCTCGGGACAGGTCAGCCTCGCGGCGGTGCTCGGGCGCGACAAGCGAGGTACTAGTCCTCTTCCCCCTCACCGCCTCCGCCGAGACCGGCGATGATGTCCTCGAGGCTCTCGTAGAGCGTCGAGAGCGCGCCGCCCGTCGCCGAGATACCGAGGATGGCGACCGCGATGATCCCGACGATCAAACCGTATTCGATCGCCGTCGCGGCGCTCTGGTCCGACCAATAGCGTTTCAAGCCCAGGCGCAGGATCAAGGACTTCACCCTTTGCTCAAAGCAGATCAGCCAGATGGCCGATCAGCGGTTCGTCGGCGGGAGGCATCGGAAACTGGCGCAACCGGTTCGCCCGGACCCATCGGATTTGCTGGGCTTCCCGCGGCTGCGGCGAGCCTTCCCACCTTCTGCAAACAAAGAGTGGCAATAAAATATGAAATTCTCCGTAATCGTGACTGGCAAAGGTCAGGGGGGCCAGACACGCTTCGGTAACCTTCAGGGAGAGCTCCTCCCGGAGCTCCCGGATGACGGTCGCCTCCGGCGTCTCGCCCGGCTCCACCTTGCCGCCGGGGAATTCCCAGAGGCCGGCCATGGGCTTGCCTTCCGGCCGCTGGGCGATGAGCACGCGCCCGTCCGGATCGATCAGCGCGCAAGCGGCGACGAGGAGGAGCGAGGGCATGGGAGCGCTTCTCCCTCAGCCCGAACCATCTGCCAAGCATTTCCGGCGAGGAAACGTCTTGGAGGAGACCGGGTGCCAGCCTTGATCCGTTCGCATCAATCGAGCGTCATTCGGAGCCGGCGAATTCGATCGCATCCTCCAGCCGGTCGTCGCCCCAGAAAGTCTCCTCGCCGACGACGAAGGTCGGTGAGCCGAAGATACCGAGGTCCCTGGCTTTCGAGGTTTGATCTCGCAGGGCGCGCTTGTTGGCCTCCGTCTCCGCCGCCCCCCGAATGTCGTGCACATCTTTGCCGACCGAAGCGAGGCTACGACGGATGTTGTCATCGGACCCGATGGATACGTCCTCAGTCCAATGTAGGCGGAACACTTCTCTCGTGAAGTCCGCGCACCACCCCTCCCTCTGCCCCAAGAGCCCGATGCGGGCAGTCAGAAGCGTATTTGGCGGATAGGCGGAGGGTCTGCGGTAGCCCAACTCATGGCGCTTCGCCCTTCGTTCCAGATCGCGCCACATGTAGCGCAGCTTGGCCGGATGGCCGAGGAAAGGCCCCTTATCCAGGCCGTGTTCGATCAGGATGGGCATCAGCAGGAACGGTCTCCAAAGAACAGAGAGGCCCTTCGCCAGCGCAACCGACTCCATCCGCGCGACCGTCAGGTACGTATAGGTGCTGCCATACTCGAACCAGAACTCAAGCTCAGCGTGTTTCATGAAGTCCCTCGCCTGGCTGCCCGGCCTTGCACGCATTGTGCTCCGCAAGTTCCTCTCAGCCCCGCCGAACGATGGAGGCGCCTCCGCCACGGCGGCAGGCGGAGCTCAGCTCCGGTAATCCGCGTTGATGGCGATATAGTCGGCGGTGAGGTCGCAGGTCCACACCGTGGCGCGGCCGGCGCCGAGGCCGAGATCGACGCGCAAGAGAAGCTCGGCGTTCTTCATGTATTCGGACACCGCCTCCTCCGAATAGGACGGGTCGCGCTCGCCGGCGAAAGCAACGCGGTGCTCGCCGAACCAGATGGAGAGGCGGTCGCGGTCGGCCGGCTCACCCGCCTTGCCGACCGCCATCACGACCCGGCCCCAGTTCGCGTCCCCGCCGGCAAGCGCGGTCTTCACCAGCGGCGAGTTGGCGATGGAAAGCGCAATGCGCTTCGCCGAGGCGTCGGACTCGGCGCCGACCACGCTCACCTCAACGAACTTCGTCGCGCCCTCGCCGTCGCGCACAATCTGCTGCGCAAGATCGCGGCAGAGATCGGCGAGCGCCGCGCGGAACGACGCAAGCGATTCGTCCGCGGCCCCCTCCAGCGCCGGCACGCCGCTTGCGGCGGCAGCGCCCGTGGCGAAGAGGAGCACCGTGTCGGAGGTCGAGGTGTCGCCGTCGATGGTGATGGCGTTGAAGCTGCCGGCGACCGCATGGGTCAGGCACGCTTGCAGGGCGGGTTGGCCGATCGGCGCGTCGGTGAAGACGAAGGCAAGCATGGTCGCCATGTCGGGCGCGATCATGCCGGCGCCCTTGGCGATGCCGTTGATCACGACATGGCCGTTCCCGATGGAGACGCGCCGGGTGGCCACCTTCGGAAAGGTATCCGTGGTCATGATGGCGCGCGCGGCGTCGAGGAAGCCGCCGGCCCGCGCCTCTGACGCCAGCCGGCCGAGATGCGCAGCGAACGGGGCCGGATCGAGCGGTTCCCCGATGACTCCGGTTGAAGCGAGAAACACCTCGTCGGGCGCACAGCCAAGCGCGGCGGCAGCGGCCTCCGCCGTCGCTTCCGCGGCCTGCCTGCCGCGCATGCCGGTGAAGGCGTTGGCATTGCCGGAATTGACGACGAGCGCCCGCGCCTTCCCGCCCGGCAGGCGCTGCCGACACCACTCCACCGGCGCGGAGGCGCAGCGCGAGGTGGTGAAGACGCCGGCGACCGCCGCCGCGCGATCGAAGCCGACGAGCAGCAGGTCCGTGCGGCCGCGGTAGCGGATGCCGGCCTCGGCGGTGGCAAGGCGAACGCCGTCGAGCGCCGGCAGCTCCGAGTAGGCCTCAGGCGCGAAGGGCGATGCCTTGCCCGCCATCCCGCCGCCTGCGCTCAGTTTTGCGAGGCCTCGCCCGACCCGGGCTCGACCTCCGTCGCCTCGCCCGCTTCGTCCGCGACCTCCGGCGCGCCAACGATCTCCACGGCGTATTTGTCGCGCAGCTCCGTAAGCACGGTCTCGAACCGCTGGCGCACAAGGTAATTGCGCAGCTGCGGCTCGACCTCGGAGAAAGCGGGAGGCTCGCTCATCCGCGTCTCCTCAACCCTGATCACGTGCCAGCCGAATTCGCTCTCGACCGGCTCCTCGGTGATCTCTCCGGGCTGAAGCGCGAACGCCGCGTCCTCGAAAGGCTTCACCATCTGCCCCTTGCCGAAGAAGCCCAGGTCGCCGCCGCTCTGGCCGGAGGGATCCTTCGACTGCTTCGCCAATTCCTCGAAGGAGGCGCCACCTTGCAGCTCCTCGATGACCTGCTCGGCGGCCGCCTCCGTCTCAAGGAGGATGTGCCGCGCATGCACTTGCTGCTGCGGCGTATGCTGCTCGACCACCAGCGTCTGATAGCCCTGCTGGAGGTCCTCCTCGCTCAGCCCGTCGACGATGGCGTTCCGAACATAGGCGTTGCGCAAGGCCTGCAGCTTGAAGAACTCGATGCGCGCGGCGAACTCCTCCGTGTCGTCCAGACCCGCGTCGCGGGCTGCAAGCGCCAGCAGCTGCATGTTCACGAAGGCGTCGATGATGACGCTCCGGCGCTCCGCCTCCGGCACGTTCGTCAGCTCGCCTTCGAACGCCTCGCGGGCGAATCGGAGATCTTCTTCGGTCACGGTCTCGCCGCCGACGCGCGCCACGACCGCGTTCGGTTCGCGCGGCGTTTGCGCCGCCTGCGCCGCGTTCGATTCGGTCGTCTCCTGGGCGCCGGCGGAAAGCGCGCCGGCGGCAAGCAGCAAGACGACAGCCGACGCCGCGGCGCCGAGCCTCATGATGGGGGGCATATGAACTCCCGGTTCGGAGACGCGGCGACGGGGGAAATCGGCGCGCGCGCCAGCGTTGACAGAGCTTTGGCCCGTTCTTATCTGTCGCGGGACCCGCAGTCCACTGCCGCAAACTGCCCCATGTACGGCGATCGCCGCCTGAGTCTCAGCCGCTGTTGCGCGCGATTGTGAGGGCGCGTGAGCCGGTCTCCGGCGCCCGCGCTGCCGATCAGGAAGGATAAGCATGCTCAGCCTGGGCAATCTCGGCCGCAAGGTCTTCGGATCTTCCAACGAACGCCGCATCAAGCGGTATCGCCCCCTGGTGGAGGCGATCAACGCGCTCGAACCGGAATTCGAGCGCCTGAGCGACGCCGAGCTCACGGCCAAGACCGCGGAGTTCCGCAATCAGGTCGCCGAGGGACGCAAGCTGGAAGAGCTTCTCCCGGAAGCCTTCGCGCTCGTGCGCGAGGCCGCCAAGCGGACGCTCGGCCAGCGCCATTTCGACATGCAGCTGATCGGCGGCATGGTGCTCAACGAAGGATCGATCGCCGAGATGAAGACCGGCGAGGGCAAGACGCTCGTCGCTACCCTCCCCGTCTACCTCAACGCCCTTACCGGGCGCGGCGTGCATGTCGTCACGGTCAACGACTATCTCGCCCGCCGCGACGCCGAATGGATGGGCGGCATCTACAAGCAGCTTGGACTCTCGGTCGGCGTGATCGTGCATGGCCTCACGCCGCCGGAGCGGCGCGAAGCATACGCGGCCGACGTGACCTACGGCACAAACAACGAGTTCGGCTTCGACTACCTGCGCGACAACATGGAATACAGCCTGCAGAACATGGTGCAGCGCGGGCACGCCTACGCCATCGTCGACGAGGTGGACTCGATCCTGATCGACGAGGCGCGCACGCCGCTGATCATCTCGGGCCCCACCGAGGACCGCTCCGAGCTTTACACCGCAGTCGACCTCCTGATCCCACAGATATCCGAGGGCGACTACGAGCTCGACGAGAAGGTGCGCACCGCCAGCTTCACCGAGGACGGCACCGAGCGCATCGAGGCGCTCTTGCGGGAAGCGGACTTGCTGAAGGGCGAGTCGCTCTATGACGTGGAGAACGTCGCAGTCGTGCACCACGTCAACAACGCGCTGCGCGCGCACAAGCTCTTCCAGCGCGACCGCGACTACATCGTGAAGAACGGCCAAGTCATCATCATCGACGAGTTCACCGGACGCATGATGGAGGGGCGCCGCTACTCCGACGGCCTGCACCAGGCGCTCGAGGCGAAGGAGCACGTCAAGATCCAGCCGGAGAACCAGACGCTCGCCTCGATCACCTTCCAGAACTATTTCCGCCTTTACAAGAAGCTCGCTGGCATGACCGGGACGGCGGCGACCGAGGCCGACGAGTTCATGAACATCTACCATCTCGACGTTGTCGAAGTGCCGACCAACGAGCCGATGATCCGTGTCGATGAAGACGATGCGGTCTATCGCTCGGTGGAGGAGAAGTACAAGTCCATCATCGAGACCATCTCCGATTGCCGCAGGCGCGGTCAGCCGGTGCTCGTCGGCACGACCTCGATCGAGAAGTCGGAAGCCCTGGCGGAGCGGCTGCGGAAGTCCGGCATCACGGATTTCGAGGTGTTGAACGCGCGCCACCACGAGCGCGAGGCCTACATCATTGCGCAGGCCGGCCGCCCCGGGGCCATCACCATCGCCACCAACATGGCCGGCCGCGGCACCGACATCCAGCTTGGCGGCAATCTCGACATGCGTCTGGCGGCGGATCTTGCCGATGCCCCGGACGAGGAGAAGGAGCGGCGCGGGGCGGCCATCCGCGAGGAAGTGGCGGGCCTGAAAGAGCAGGCGCTCCAGGCCGGCGGCCTGATGATCGTGGGCACCGAGCGGCACGAGAGCCGGCGCATCGACAACCAGCTGCGCGGCCGGTCGGGGCGCCAGGGCGACCCGGGACGCTCGAAGTTCTTCCTGTCGCTGCAGGACGACCTGATGCGCATCTTCGGCTCCGACCGCATGGACGGGATGCTGAAGCGACTCGGCCTTCAGGAGGACGAGGCCATCGTGCATCCCTGGATCAACAAGGCGCTGGAGCGGGCGCAGGGCAAGGTCGAGGCGCACAACTTCGACATCCGCAAGAACCTGCTGAAGTTCGACAACGTGATGAACGACCAGCGCAAGGTGATCTTCGAGCAGCGCATTGAGCTGATGCGCGACGAGAATGTCGGCGAAACCGTGCGCGACATGCGCCACGAGGTGGTGGACGAGCTGGTCTCCAAGTTCATCCCCGAACGCGCCTACGCCGAGCAATGGGACGTGGATGGCCTCGATCAGGCGGTGAGGTCGCAGCTCGGGCTCGACCTCCCGATCAAGGATTGGGCGGCCGAGGAAGGGATCGCCGACGAGGAGCTGCGCGAGCGCATCATTGCGGCGAGCGACGAGCACATGGCGAAGAAAGTCGCGCGCTTCGGGCCAGAGCTGATGCGCGCAGTGGA
>CAZARE010000009.1:0-3308 GCA_964487455.1 uncultured Propylenella sp. | reverse complement strand
GCGAGCGCCTCCGGTAGCGTGCCGCGCACGCCCGCGCCGAACTCGATCGTCGTCAGGTAGGTGATGGTGCTCATGCGCCTTTGGCCGGTCGAGCCGTTATTCCCCGACCGGCGGCGTGCCGTGGGTGTGGAACGATCTGATGGTCTGCAGCCCCCAGGCCTGACCTTTCTTCCGTTCGGTTTCCGTCCAGGTGACCGTCTCCCAGTCCGGCTGCATGATGAGGCGAGCGCCAGCGTTAGCCACCTCGACCCGGTTGCCGGCCGGCTCGTAGACGTAGAGGAAGAAGGTGCCCTGGATCGCATGCTTGTGTGGTCCCGTCTCGATGTAGACGCCGTTCTCCAGGAAGATGTCGGCGGCGCGCAGCACGTCCTCGCGCTGATCGACCGCGTAGGTCACGTGATGGAAGCGGCCGTGCGCGCCGGTATGGTCGCCCGAATAGGCGATGTCGTAGCTCTTGTTGTTGACGGTGAACCAGCAGGCAGCGACCTCGCCGGAATCCATCACGATCTGCTCCGTGACGCGTGAGCCGAGCGCCTTGGGGAGGAAATCGCGTATCGCACTGACATCGACGGCGAGGAGGTTCAGGTGGTCAAGCCGGCGCACGCAGACGCCGCGCCCATGATAGCGCTGTGCGATGTTCTTCAGCGCTGGCCGCTCTTCGGGTGGCGGCACGTAGCGATTGGTCTCGTAGTAGATCTCGAAGACATGGTCATCGGGGTCCTTGAAACGGTAGGCCGGTCCGTGGCCGAGATCACCGTTCGTCCAGCCAATGCCGGCGCCAAGCGCCTCGATCGCCGTTACCCGCCGCTCCAGCGCCTGCGGGCTCGAGCAGCGATAGGCAACGTGCCCGACTCCGGTATTGTCGGCGGCGGTTAGCTTCAGCGTGTGGAACTCGTAATCGTCGAAGCCGCGCAGATAGACGGAACTCCCCTCGCGCCCGCTTTCCGTCAGGCCGTAGACGTTGACGAAGAAGTGGAGGCTCTCGTCCGGCTTGTCGGTCAGAAGCTCCACATGGCCGAGATGGGCCACATCGAAGCAGGGCTCTTGTGCCATCGTCGTTCCTCCCGAAGCCGCCAATCGATTCCGACTAGCGGATTGCCGCCGCGGACGAAAGCTTCACCGGTCATGACGCAATGGCAAGCCGCCGGGGATTTGCTTATCCTCAGCCGCCACACGGGACTGACCAGGAGCGGCGAGCGATGGGCGACGGGATACGCTGCATGATGATGCGCGGCGGCACCTCCAAGGGCGCCTACTTCCTGGCCGAGGACCTGCCGTCCGATGCCGAGGAACGCGACCGGCTGCTCCTCTCCATCATGGGCTCCCCCGATCCGCGCCAGATCGACGGCATCGGCGGCGCCGACCCGCTGACCAGCAAGGTCGCGGTGGTCAAACGGTCCGATCGCCCCGGGATAGACGTCGACTACCTCTTTCTGCAGGTGTTCGTGGACAAGTCGCTCGTCAGCTCCAGCCAGAATTGCGGCAACATCCTTGCCGGGGTCGCCGGCTTCGCCATCGAGCGGGGCCTCGCGGCTGCCGATGACGCGGAAGCCACAGTGGCTATCTTCCTGGAAAACACAGGGCAGACCGCCCACGCTACCATCCCTACACCGCGGGGTGTTCCGGTCTATTCCGGCAGCGAAACGATCGACGGCGTCCCCAACCCCGCGGCGCCGGTTTTGTTGAGCTTTGTCGATGCGGCCGGCTCAACTTGCGGCGTGTTGCTGCCAACGGGCAACGACCGCGACGTGGTCGAGAGCGCCGAAACGACGCTCATTGACAACGGCATGCCGGTCGTCGTCGTCCGCGCGGCGGATATGGGCATTTCCGGCTACGAGACGCGCCAGGAGCTGGAGGCGAACGCGCCGCTGCGCGAAAAGCTGGAGCGGCTCCGCCTCGCCGCCGGCCCGCTGATGAGCCTCGGCGACGTGAAGGAAAAGAGCGTGCCGAAGATGACGATGGTGGCTCCCCCGCGCCACGGCGGCGCCATCATGACGCGCACCTTCATTCCGCACCGCTGCCACGCTTCGATCGGCGTCTTCGGGGCGCTGAGCGTGGCCGCCGCCTGTCTGCGGCCCGGCTCTCCCGCCCACGGCATGGCGGCGATTCCCGAGGGACCGCGCAAGGTCATGCGCATCGAGCATCCGACCGGGCATCTCGATATCGTGGTGCGCGTCGGCGAGCGAGGCGAGATCGCCGAAGCGGCGTTCGTGCGCACCGCGCGGAAGCTGTTCGACGGTGCGGTGTTCCCGCGCTATTAGCCCGGGAATGCCGAGGCGCGGATTGCCAATCCGCACGGCGCCCGCGGAGTTCGATCAGGTCCAGCCTGAGGCCTCCGGATGGCGCACCTAGCTGGTCACGTACGGGTAAAATACCTGCAAGAACAGACGCAGGCGCCGCTTAACTTCTCGCTCACTCCCCCTCAATTCTGCTTCGTTGTCGAGCTTTAGTTGGTCGAGCACGAACAACGTACCAGATTAACGGGCGGAGGGGCTTGTACCGATATCTTTGGCATTTCGACAGATGCTATGGTTAACAAATATGGTTAACAATGACTGAGCTTGCTTTGTATGGTTAATGTATGGTGAAAAAAATGGATCGAGTGGTATTGACTCGGTTAATAGTAGAGCCGAGACTAAACCTGCGGCGTGGTGACTAGTAGGGAGTGGAGTCATGTCGCGAGTGCTCGCCGGCGCATTGACATTTGTAATGGTCATGGCCGCCCCGACCGCCTCGAATGCGGTCTTCTTGAAAAATCTTGGGCCAGCAGCTAGCCAAAACTCTGCAGTGGTATTGGCGCAGTTCGACGCCGGTTGCACGCCACCGAATTGGCGCTGCTCCAACAGCCCTCCCCAAGATCGGACGGTCGTGGATGTAGTCGAAGTGGAGCCCGGTGTCAGCGCGACGGAGCCGGAAAGCAGGGAGCCCGAAGGCAAGGGGCGCGAAGGTAAAGGCAAGGGCAAAGGCCACCACGGCAAAGGCAAGGGCAAGGGACACTTCGGCAAGGGCCATCACGGCAAAGGCCACTTCGGTAACGGCGTTAACGAAGGTCGGAGCCATGGCCACTTCGGTGATTCAAAGGGCAAAGGCCATTTCGGCGGCTCGAAAGGCACGGCCCAATACGGCGGCTCGAAGGGCAAAGGCCATTTCGGCGGCTCGAACGGCACGGCCCAATATGGCGGCTCGAAGGGCAAAGGCCATTTCGGCGGCTCGAAAGGCAAGGGCCATTTCGGCGGCTCGAACGGCAAAGGCCAATTCGGCGGCTCGAAGGGCACGGCCGAATACGGCGGCTCGAAAGGCAAGGGCCA
>CAZARE010000008.1:0-30558 GCA_964487455.1 uncultured Propylenella sp. | reverse complement strand
CGATCTACGACCCTGCGTCGGGAGTGCGCGACAGGGTCGAAGCCGTCATCGAGAACGCCGAACGCGCCGCGGCGAGGCTGACTCCAGAATTGCGGCTCCCGCGCGGACGCATCGGCTATGCAGCGAGCGTCGCGGAGGCGGTCGCCGGTCGCGAGCTGATCGTCGAGGCGGTGCCGGAGCGCCTTGACTTGAAGCAATCGGTCTACGCCGAGGCCGAGGCGGCCGCGCCTGACAACGCGCTCATCGCCTCGTCGACCTCCGGCATTGTCCCCACGAAGCTGCAAGATGCCATGCGCCGGCCGGAGCGCTTGATCGTCGCCCATCCTTTCAACCCCGTCTACCTCATCCCGCTGGTGGAGATCGTCGGCGGGCGTTTGACCGCCGAGGAAACGATCGATCGGGCGATCGGATTATTTCGCGCGCTCGGCATGCATCCGCTGCGCGTCAGGAAGGAGATCGACGCCTTTATCGCCGACCGCCTGCTTGAGGCGCTTTGGCGGGAAGCCTTGTGGCTCGTCCACGACGGCGTCGCCACGACCGGCGAGATCGACGATGCCATCCGGCTCGGATTCGGGCTGCGCTGGGCGCAGATGGGCATATTCGAGACCTACCGGATCGCCGGCGGCGAGGGCGGGATGCGGCATTTCCTCGCCCAGTTCGGCCCCAGCCTCAAATGGCCGTGGAGCAAGCTGACCGATGTTCCCGAGCTGACGGACGAGTTGATCGGCACGATCGCCGCGCAGTCCGATACGCAGTCCGGAGCCTATACGATCGGCGAGCTGGAGCGCATTCGCGACGACAACCTCGTCGCCATCCTCCTGGCCTTGAAAGCCGGGCACTGGGGCGCGGGACGGACCCTGCTGGAGCATGAGGGGCGGCTCGAGGCGGCGGCCGCCGGTGGGGATGATTCCGGGCCGCACCGGCCCGCCTCGGCCGTCCGGAGGTGAGAGCGTGGACTTCGAGCTGACGGCCGAGCAGCGCATGATCGTCGACACCGTGCGCGGCTTCGTGGAGAAGGATATTTATCCCCACGAGGCACAGGTGGAGAAAGCCGGGCAGGTCCCGCGCGAGCTCGGCCAGGAGATCAAGCGGAAGTGCATCGAGCTCGGCTTTTACGCGGCCAACATGCCGGCAGAGATCGGCGGCGGCGGGCTTGGCACGCTCGACTTCACGCTGCTGGAGCGTGAGCTCGGCCGCGGATCCATGGCGTTGACCGTGTTTTTCGGCCGTCCCTCCAACATTCTCCTGGCCTGCCGAGGCGATCAGCGCGAGCGCTATCTCCTGCCCGCCGTGCGCGGCCACTTGGTCGACGCGCTCGCCATGACGGAGCCCCATGCGGGCTCGGATTTGCGCGGCATGAAGTGCCTCGCCAGACGCGATGGCGCAGACTGGCTCCTCAACGGCACGAAGCACTTCATCTCGCACGCCGACATCGCCGACTTCGTCATCGTGTTCGCCGCAAGCGGCGTGGAGGAGAGAGCGCGCGCGCCGGTGAACCAGATCACCTGCTTCCTGGTCGACCGCGATACGCCCGGCTTCGCGATCCAGCCAGGCTATGCCTCGGTCAGTCATCGCGGCTACCACAACTCGATCCTCACCTTCGACGACTGCCGCCTCGGCCCGGACCAGGTGCTGGGCGAACCGCATGGCGGGTTCGATCTCGCGAACGAATGGCTCTATTCGACGCGTCTGACGGTCGCCGCCATGTGCGTCGGCCGGGCGCGCCGCGTGTTCGACTACGCCCTCGCCTACGCCGCCGAGCGCCGGCAGTTCGGCCAGCAGATTGGCAAGTTCCAGGGCGTGTCCTTCAAGCTCGCCGATATGATCACCCGGATCGATGCCGCCGACTGGCTCACTTTGGCCGCTGCCGGACGCGTTCATCAAGGGCGAACGAACAGCCGCGAGATTGCCTCGGCCAAGCTCTTCGCTTCCGAGATGCTGGCAGTGGTGACCGACGAGGCGATCCAGATCCACGGCGGCATGGGGCTGATGGACGATCTGCCGCTGGAGCGTTTCTGGCGCGATGCCCGGGTCGAGCGTATCTGGGACGGCACGTCCGAGATCCAGCGCCACATCATCGGCCGCAGCCTCCTTCGACCTTTGGGCGCGTGAGCCTCCAGGCCGATGTTCCCCGATCTTTCGCGGCTGTTGCGTCCAAAATCGATTGCCGCCATTGGCGGCGCTTGGGCGGCCAACGTGGTGGAGCAATGCCAGCGCATGAAGTTTTCAGGCGCCGTATGGCCGGTCCATCCGTCGCGCGATGAGGTGCACGGCATTCCCTGCCATCGCTCGGTGGCCGATCTGCCGGGAGCCGTCGACGCCGCTTTCGTCGGCGTGAATCGCGAGCTCACGATCGACATCGTCGCGGCCCTTTCTCGGTCCGGGTCGGGAGGCGCGGTCTGCTTTGCCTCAGGCTTTCTGGAGAGCGAGACGGCGGGAAGTAGCGGGGCCGAGCTTCAGCGTCTGCTCGTCGAGGCCGCGGGTCGGATGCCGATCCTTGGGCCGAACTGCTACGGACTGATCAACTATCTGGACGGCGCGCTCTTATGGCCGGATCAGCACGGTGGCGAACGGGTCGAGCGCGGCGTCGCCATCATCACCCAATCCTCTAACATCGCCATCAACATGACGATGCAGCGGCGTGGCCTGCCGATCGCCTACGTAGTCACCGCGGGCAACCAGGCCCAGCTTGGCCTCGCCGACATCGCTTCGGCTCTGATCGACGATCCACGGGTCACCGCTCTTGGCTTGCACATCGAAGGAATTGGCGACGTGCGCCGCTTCGAGTCCATGGCGAACAAGTCACGCGCCGCCTCCATGCCTGTGATCGCGCTGAAGACCGGCCGAAGCGAGATGTCGCGCGCTGCGGCCTTGTCGCACACCGCGTCGCTCAGCGGTGAGAGCGTGGCCTCCGATGCGCTCCTGGCACGCCTCGGAATCGTGCAAGTCGCCTCGGTGACTGCATTTCTGGAAGCACTGAAGCTCCTGCATGTCCACGGTCCGCTCACAGGCAATGCGCTGTGCGCCATGAGCTGCTCGGGGGGCGAGGCGGCGCTCGTCGCGGACCTCGCGGTCGGGCGGGGAATAGCTTTCAGGGAGCTCACGTCGAATGAGATCGCGGAAGTCGAGAAGGTTGCGACGCCCTCCTCTGCGGTTGCCAACCCGCTCGACTACTCGGTTCAAATATGGAACCGGACGCAAGAGATGACCGCGACGTTTTCGGCGATGATGGCGTGCGGTTTCGACCTCTCCATGCTGGTGCTCGATCATCCACGCGACGATCGCTGCGACCCCGCCAGCTGGAGGGCTCCGGTCGAGGCTCTCGCGGCTGCGTCCGCTCAGACCGGCGGGCCGGCAGCGCTGGTTTCGCTAATGCCGGAGAACATGCCCGAGAGCCTGGCGCGCGACCTGGTCGGCAAGGGAATCGCCCCGCTCTGCGGCATGGAGGATGCCCTCGCCGCGGCAGAAGCAGCCGTCAACGTAGGTCAGGCCCTGAAAGAGCCGGGCCACCCTCCGGTCCTCCTCGTCGCCGGCCCTGTTGGCGGTCCGAGTCGTCTCCTGTCGGAGTTTGACGCCAAGACGGCTCTCGCTGCGCATGGCCTGAACATTCCGCGGATGGCACTTGGGTCCTCCCCGTCGGCCGTCGTCCGGGAGGCCGCAGGCTTGGCCTTTCCACTTGCCCTGAAGGCGACCGGAATGCCGCATAAGAGCGACGCCGGGGCGGTGCGCCTCGGAATCGGCGACATGGCGGAGCTCGCCGCCGCAGCCGAAGCGCTCGCTCCGCTGACGCAATGGTTTCTGGTAGAGGAGATGGCGACGGGCGCCGTGGCCGAATTGCTCATTGGCGTTCTTGCCGACCCCGCACATGGCTTCGTGATGACGGTCGGGGCCGGAGGCGTGCTCGCTGAGCTTCTCACCGATACGGCGCACTTCATGCTGCCGGCGAGAGACGACGATATCGAGAGTGCTTTGCGGTCTTTGCGTATCGCCACCGTCATTTCCGGGTACCGTAGTCGCCCCGCCGGCTGCCTGCCGGCCGTCATCGACGCGATTCAGGCCGTGGCGCGATACGCGGAAGCGGAAGCGGAGCGGCTCGAGGAGGTAGAGGTCAATCCGCTCCTGGTCTTTCCAGACCGGGTGGTGGCAGTCGACGCTCTGATACGGTTGAGGGAGGCGGAGAGGTGAGCAATCCGATCAAAACCAGCCGCGACGATAGCATTCTTCAGGTCACCATCGACCGCCCGAAGGCCAACGCCATAGATCTCGCGACCAGCCGTATCATGGGCGAGACTTTTGCCGCCTTTCGCGACGACCCGGAGCTCCGCGTCGCTATCGTGACCGGCGCTGGCGAGAAGTTCTTCTGCCCCGGCTGGGACCTGAAGGCGGCCGCAGCCGGCGACGCCGTCGACGGCGACTACGGCGTCGGCGGCTTCGGCGGCATGCAGGAGCTGCGCGACTTGAACAAGCCGATCATCTGCGCGGTCAATGGCATCTGCTGCGGCGGCGGCCTGGAGATCGCTCTGTCCGCCGACATCATCCTGGCAGCGGAACACGCGACATTCGCGTTGCCCGAAATCCGCTCCGGCACGGTCGCCGACGCAGCATCTGTCAAGCTCCCCAAGCGGATCCCCTACCACATCGCGATGGAGATGCTCTTGACGGGCCGTTGGATCGACGCGGCGGAAGCGCACCGCTGGGGGCTTGTCAATGAAGTGGTCGCCCCGAACAGCCTGCTCGCCCGAGCGAAGGAGGTTGCCAAGCACATCGCATCCGGACCGCCGCTGGTCGTCGCAGCGATCAAGGAAATCGTGCGCGAGGCGGAGGCCTCGAGGTTCCAGGACGTCATGAACCGCATCACCAAGCGGCAGCTGCGCACTGTGGATGCGCTCTATGGCAGTGAGGACATGCTTGAGGGCTTCAAGGCGTTCGCCGAAAAGCGGGAGCCGCGCTGGACCGGCCGCTAAGCTGGCGAACTGCGCCCCGCCTCAGCGCTTTCCGGTGACCCTCTGGCCTTCAGCAGATTGTCTAGCCAGTCGGGGTCCATCTGCGGCACAGACGACAGGAGCAGCTCCGTGTAGGGATCGTGGGGCGGCCGGAACATCTCCGACTTCTGGCCCTTCTCGACCACCCTACCCTCTTTCATCACGACAACCTCGTCGGCGATGGCGCGAACCGTCGCGAGGTCGTGGGTGATGAACATGTAGGCTAGGCCGAACTCCGCCTGCAGACGATCGAGGAGCTTGAGAATGCCCTCCGCTACGAGCTGGTCGAGCGCGGAGGTCACCTCGTCGCAAATGATGCAGCTCGGCTCCGCAGCAAGCGCTCGCGCAATCCCGATGCGCTGTTTCTGGCCGCCCGACAGCTCTGAGGGCAGCCGGCCGATAAACTGGTCCGGCTCCAGCTCGATCAGGCGAAGCAGCTCGCGGATACGCTCCTCAAGGCGGCGACCCCTGAGTCCAAGATAGAAAGCGACCGGACGGCCCACAATCTCGCGAATACGCTGCTTCGGATTCAACGCGGTATCGGCCATCTGATAGATCATCTGGACCTGACGAAGCTGGTCCTTGCTGCGCTGACGGTAGTCGGGACGCAGCGGCTCGCCATTGAAAAGAATCCGGCCTTTGACTGGCGGCAAGAGACCAGTGATGACCCGCGCGACCGTCGATTTTCCAGAGCCTGACTCGCCGGCGACCGCGACGGTACGATGGCGGTGAATGTCGAAGCTCACATCGTCCAGAACCGTCACGGTCCCGTAGGCGGCGGTGATATTCTGGATAGATATCACGGGTACCTCGTTCTCCGACGCTGCCGGATGCTCTTCCCGCTGATAAGTGCGCACCGCCCACAGAGACTTGGTATAGTCTTCGCGCGGGCTCGCCAGCATTGTGCGTGTATCGGCTTCTTCCACCTCTTCGCCTCTCAACAGAACCTTGATGCGGTCCGCCATCTGGGCCACGACGGCGAGGTCGTGGGTGATATAGATCGCGGCGGTGTCGAAGCGCGCGACGATGTCACGGATCGCGGAAAGCACCTCGATTTGGGTGGTGACGTCGAGGGCGGTCGTCGGCTCGTCGAAGATGATCAGGTCGGGGCGGCAGGCCATAGCCATCGCGGTCATCGCGCGCTGAAGCTGTCCCCCGGAGACCTGGTGGGGATAGCGAAAGCCGATCGCCTCCGGATTGGGCAGGCGCATGCGGTGGTAGAGCTCGACCGCGTCCCGTTCGGCCTCCGCTCTCCCCATCACGCCGTGGCGGACCGGCGTTTCGCAATACTGGTCGATCAGCCTGTGCGCTGGGTTGAAGCTGGCCGCGGCGGATTGGGCAACATAGGCGATCCTTGAGCCTCGGAGGTCGCGGAGCTGCGCCTTGCTCGCCTTGCGGAGGTCGATCCCGTCGAACATGATCGTGCCGGCCGAGATGCGGCAGCCATCGCGGGTATAGCCCATCGCGGCCAAGCCGGCGGTCGACTTGCCGGCGCCGGATTCGCCGATCAGGCCCAGGACTTCTCCCTTGCTCAGGACGATATCGACGCCCTTGACGATCTCCGTCCAGGTCTCATCGCTGCGACCCTCGATGCGCAAGCCCTGGATTTCGAGAAGCACCGGCTTATCGCTCATCGCCTAGTCCTTCAGACCGCTCGCGCGGTGCAACATCCAATCGACAACAAAATTGACCGCTACCGTCAGACAGGCGATCGCGCCGGCCGGCAGTAGCGGAGTGACGTCCCCGAACGTAATCAACGTCGCGTTGTCGCGGACCATCGATCCCCAGTCGGCAGTTGGGGGCTGAATGCCGAGTCCGAGAAACGATAGCGCCGATATCGACAGGAACACGAAGCAGAAACGCAGCCCGAACTCCGCGACCAGCGGCGCTGCGGCATTTGGCAAGATCTCGCGCGCGATCAAGCGCGGGAGCCTCTCGCCGCGCAGCCGCGCCGCTTCGATGTAGTCCATGACCACGATGTTCATCGCCACGGCCCGCGCCAGCCGGAAAACCCGGGTGGAATCGATCAACGCAATCACCAGGATGAGATTGGGAATGGACGTTCCGACGATGGTCAGCAGAAGAAGCTGGAAGATGAGTGCCGGGATCGCCATGAGCACGTCGACCGCGCGGCTCAGAAGCTGGTCGAGCCAGCCGCGCACCGTCGCCGCCAAAAGCCCGAAAACAGAGCCGACCAGAAACGCGATGATGGTGGTCAGGAAGGCGATTCCGACAGTGTTGCGCGCGCCATAGATCAGCCGAGTGAACATGTCGCGGCCGAGATTATCGGTGCCGAGAATATGCGTCCGACTCCACGGCAGATATTCGCCACCGACGACTTGCCGCTCGCCATATGGCGCAATCAGTGGGGCGAAGATGGCAACGATCACATAGATCGCGATCACCACCATCCCAAACCAAGCCGTCGGCGGCGCGGTCTTGAGGACTTTCCACGTGGATCGCATCGCGAGCCCCGTCAGCGTCGGTGTCTGAGACGCGGATTCGACAATGTCGAAAGGACGTCGGCGGTGAGATTGAGAAGAACATAAGCGCTGGCGAAGATCAGGCTCGCCGCCTGAACCACTTTCACGTCGCGCAGCGCCACCGAGTCGACGAGAAGTTGCCCAAGCCCGGGATAGACGAACACGACCTCCACCACCACGACGCCCGTGATCAGATAGGCCAGGTTGAGCGCGACCACGTTGATGATCGGCGCGAGCGCATTCGGCAACGCGTGGCCGACGATGACCCGCGACGCCGACATGCCCTTCAGTCGCGCCATCTCGATGTAGGGCGAGGCGAGCAGGTTGATGATCGCCGCGCGGGTCATGCGCATCATGTGCGCTGTAACCACCAACGTGAGCGTCAGCGCCGGAAGGAAGGTGCGATAGAGCTTCTCACCAAGGCTCATGTCGGCTGAGATACTGGCAAGCGACGGGAACAGACCCGCTTGCGCGATAAAGAAGATCAGAATGTAGGCGACGAAGAACTCGGGAAATGAAATCGAGCTGAGGGTGAGAATATTGACCAGCCGGTCATAGATCGAGTTGCGGAACAGCGCAGCGAGTATACCCAGCGTCAGCGCCAGCGGCACCGAGATCGCCGCGGCGTAAACCGCCAGGAACAGCGTATTGCCGAGGCGGCCGGCAATCATCTGTGCGATCGGCCGGTTCCCCGCCAGCGAGTTGCCGAAATCTCCCTGCAGCACCCCGCCCAGCCATTCGATGTAGCGGATATGAGGAGGCTGATCGAGGCCAAGCTCGCGACGCAATGCTGCGACCGTCTCTGGCGTCGCCGCCTGACCGAGGAGCTCTTCGGCGAGGTCGCCCGGCAGCAGTTCGACTGCCGAAAATATCAGGAGGGATATCACGAACAGCGTTAGGACTCCGAGTAGGAGCCGCTGCGCGATCATCCAGAAAATTGCCGACACGACCCCCTCCCCCAAGCGGAGGCGGCGCCCTGACTATACCGATTGCCGATCGGTTCTTATTGGCCTCGGCAGGGAACACCGCCGCAAAGCTGGCGCCGGCCCCAGCGCCCCCTGCGCCGGGGCCGGCTCGTGCTTATGTCATCCACCAGCGCTCGACCGCGCGCAGCCCGTCCATGGTCCAATTGGCGGCGATTTGATCGGCATGGCCGACCCTATCGGAGAGCGCCATGACGTATGCCGCGAACATCGGGATGACGACGCCACCCTCGTCGCGGACCAGGCGCTGCATCTCGACATACATTTCGCGGCGCTTGGTCTCGTCGAGCTCGGAGCGCGCTGCGACGAGAAGCTTGTTGAACGC
The DNA here is from genome assembly GCA_964487455.1 of uncultured Propylenella sp. Taxonomy (GTDB): domain Bacteria; phylum Pseudomonadota; class Alphaproteobacteria; order Rhizobiales; family Afifellaceae; genus DASWJZ01. The sequence continues at coordinate 21,785 of CAZARE010000008.1, read as the reverse complement.
CTCGTGATCCCAGAACGTGTCGTTCCATGCGGCTCCCGTCTCGTAGGCGGTGGAGAACATCCAATCCTCTGTCGGTCGGCCGCCCCAATAGACCGCGCTCCACGGCTTCTTCATCCACACATTCGACCAGTAGCCGTCATTCGGCTCACGCACGACGTTGATCGTGATGCCCGCAGCCGCAGCCTTCTCGGTGTAGAGCACCGCGGCGTCGACGGCGCCCCCGAACGCTGCATCCGCAGCACTGAGCGACACCTGAAGGCTGCTGAGACCTGCCTGCTCGAGGTGCCATTTCGCCTTGTCGGGATCGTAGGTGCGCTGGTCGAGCTCGCTCGCATGGTAGCGGTTCGAGGTGCTGATCGGATGATCGTTGCCGACCGCCCCATACCCGCTGAGGATTTTCTCGACCAGTTCGTCGCGGTCGATCGCGTGCTTCAGCGCCATCCGAACGTTGTTGTCGTTAAAGGGCGCTGCCCGAGTGTCCATGGCAAACGTGTAGTGCTGGGTGCCGGTCACCGAGAGTATTTCGACGTCGGAACGCCGGCTGAGCAGATGCACTGTGTTGAGGTCCACCCTGTCGATCGCGTCCACTTCGCCGGTGACAAGCGCGTTCTGACGAGCCGCTCCATCTACGATCACCAGCAGCTCCGCACGGTCGACAAAAGCCGCGTTCTCTTTCCAATAGTTAGGATTGCGCTCCAGCACGGCACGCACACCGGGATCGTAGGATGTGACGACGTAGGCGCCAGCCCCGTTGGCGCTCGTCGGATCGATCTTGCCCTCGGACGCCGGCATGACCGGCAGGTGGTAGTCGGACAAGACGAAGGCGAAGTCCGCGTTCCCGGCTTCCAGCGTCACCACGACGACGTTCGGCCCGTCCGCCTTCAGATCCTTGATCGGCGCGACGATGGGCTTCGCCGCAGACGTCGAATCATCACCGCGGTGGTGATTGAGTGATGCGACCACGTCGTCCGCGGTTACCGTCCCCCCTTCGTGATACTCGACGCCCTCGCGCAGCTTGAAGGTCCACACGCTTGCGTCATCGCTGACCTCCCAGCTCTCGGCAAGCTCTCCGCGCAGCGTGCCGTCGGGCGCGATCTCGGTGAGGTAGCCGTGCCTCGAATGGGCGAACACCTGGACGTACGCATTGTCCCACACCGCCGGATCGTAGTTGTCCGTGGTGTTACCGTGGCCAATCGCAATTCTCAGGGTACCGCCCTTCTGCGGTGCGGCGATTGCCGACACGCCGGCATAGGGCGCGCCCGCGGCCGCCAACCCGGCAGCCGAGGTCAGTTGCACGAATCGGCGGCGCGATATGTTCCCCGCGCCGGCAGCTCGATCTCGCTTGTCAGTGCTCATTCTGGGTTCCCTCCCTATGCGTATAGCCTCTTTGGTGACGGGCCGTTCGTCGGGTCGGCATCGCGTCCGCAGGCCACGACCCTGCGCTAATCAACACTATGCCACAAACTCATCCTGCGCTGCGACTCTCCGCTGAAGCCTTTCGGGGAGCCGTGCGCCCGGGAAAAGCAACAGAAGGATACACTCGCCCCCGCTAGCACTCTGATCCGGCTGAGGAACTCGCCGCGGTCGACATAGCAGCCACTAAGATGGCGGCGTCCGCTCGCCGGCTCGAAGGCCTGCCAGCCGCGCAGCACGCGGCGATTGTCGAACACAGCCATCTCGCCGGGCCGCAATCTCAACTGGCGCTTGTAGGCCGGGTCCCGAAGCAAAGGTCGTGACAATAGGTGGAGTGGATTCAGGCGGCGGGAGGCAGCCACCACGCATAGGCTTCTTGCGGTGGCGGTCGTGATGGCACAAGCGGATCGATTTCATTGAAGTGCCCGACCTTTTTCCGGCATCACACGGAACCTATCGGCGCAAGAGCATTTCTGCGGGAAGGCCAAGGAGGGTGTCCCGTGACCTCGCTTTTGGACAGATATCAGCGGATAGCGCCGCTCTATGACCTCCTCGACCTGCCGTTCGAGTACGGCCGCTATCGGCGGATTCGCCCGCTCCTGTTCCGCGGTCTCTCAGGTCGCGTGCTTGACGCGGGCATCGGGACCGGAAGGAACTTCCCGTTCTATCCGTCCGGCGCGGACGTCGTCGGCGTCGACGTCAGCGATGCGATGCTGGCGCGCGCGGAGCGGAGGCGCGCCGCGCTGGGCGTGAACGTCGAGCTGCGCCGAATGGACGTTACCGGTTTGGACTTCGCCGATGGATCGTTCGATGCAGCCGTGGCCACCTTTCTGTTCTGCGTCCTTCCCGAAGAGCTACAGACACCGGGCCTCCGCGAGCTGCGTCGCGTGGTGAAGCCGGGCGGCGCTATTCGCCTGTTGGAGTATGTGCGCCCCCAGGGGAAGATGCGGCGTGCGCTCGCTCGCATGTGGGAGCCATGGATGGCCTGGGCTTACGGGGCGGGGTTCGACCGTCGTTCCGAGGAGCACGTGCCGGAGGCCGGCCTGTGCATCCTTAAGAGCGAATATGTCGTCGATGACCTGATAAAGCTGCTGTCACTCAAGGTTCCTGAATAGAATGCTGCGGCTGCCGATCTCAGCTGAAGACGCCTTTGTGGTCTTCGACAAACTGGCGGGTCGTGATCGGCTCTCGTTCGACGATGTCAAGGATAGGCTTGGTGTTCTCTGTCGAGAATGACCCTTTCTTCGCCAACTTGGCGATGGTGACCATGTGCGTGACCAGCCAGTCCGGCATGCCACGGCTCTTCAGCGTCTGTTCGAGCTGCTCTAACGTCGCCGCTATGTAGGCGATCGGCTTGCCCAGTACCTGTGAGAAGATTCCCGCGAACTCGCCGTAATTGCTCAGCTTTCCGGTGAACTCGTAGGTCGTTCCGGCGTGGGGCCCCGGCTCGCGCAGGATTCGTGCGCTGACGGCGCCGGTGTCGCGCACGTCGATGAAAGCGAGCGGCAGGTCCTTGGCGAAAGGCAGCACCATCTTGCCCTCGCCCTTGATCAAGGGCGCTTGGGCGAAAGTGTTCTGCATGAACAGACCAGGGCGCAGGATGATCCATTTGAGGCGGCTTTTCTTCAAAGCCTCCTCGATCTCATGGTGGCCGCGACCCACCACCGATTCTGAGTCCGCGCCAACGACCGCCCTCCCGCCGGAGACCCGGACAAGATATTCGGCGCCTACGGCCTCGGCCGCCTCCATGACGTTGATCTGCTGCTCGGCCATGGCCGGGTTGTGCCCGGTAACGACAAAGACGCGCGACACGCCGCCCAGCGCCTCTTTCAAGGCGGCGCGGTCGGTCAGCTCAGCGACCGCCGTCTTGGCGCTTGCCCCGAGCACCTCCCGCGCCTTCTCGGCGTCGCGCACCACGCAGACCGGTTCTTCGCCGAGGGCGATCAGCTCCTTCACGACCGCTCGCCCGGTGTTTCCCGTTGCGCCGACAACAGCAATCATCCCGCTCTTCCTCCTTGAAAGCATCTCGTCGCTGGCTGTCCTCCCTCGGCTCGACGTGACGGCGAGGCACCAGAACAGCGAGCGCCTCTCCTAGCAGCAAAAGCTGCCGACGAGAAATCCAGCCTTCGGGGAACTCAGCAGCGCGATGCCAGCTCCGGGGGAGTCCGCCAGTGCGGCGCAAGACGCGGGAAAGTATAGAAGGGCCGGGCGTCGAGCCGATCGTCGCCCGGCCTCTGCGTCCTCAGGCCACCTTCTTCTTGCCGCCCCAGAGACGCGCGGAGGCGATGTCGGCGCCTTCGCGCAGCGACTTCAGCTTCGCCCACACCACATCCTCGGTGACCCATTCCCAGCCGACGAAGGTGCCGAAGCCGCAGTCCACGCCAGCGATCACCCGCTCGCGGTCGCCGACCGCATCGACCACCGCTTCAATCCGCTGCGCGACCACCTCCGGATGCTCGACGAAGTTGCTCTTGGAGTCGATGACGCCCGGAATGATCGCCATGGAGTCCGGCACCTTGTGCTTTTTGATCGCCGCCGTCTCGTGCTGGCGGCGCGGGTTGGCGAACTCTAAGCTGAGGGCGCCGACCTTCCCCTGATAGAGCGCCGGCAGGATCACCTCCATCGGCACGTCGTAGTTGTGCGGGCCTTCCCAGTTGCCCCAGCAGACGTGCAGCCGCACGCGATCGGGCGGCAGGCCGTCGAGTGCGTCGTTCATGGATGCCACGTGCTGCTCAACGAGCTTGGCGTACTCGCTGTCCGACATGTCTTGATAGAGGAGCACGCGCTCCATCGCCATGTCCGGCGCGTCGATCTGCAAAACGAAGCCGGCGTCGACGACCTTCTTGTACTCGACCTTCATCTCGCGCGCGATGGCGTCGAGATAAGTCTGGTGCGAGTCGTAGTGCGCGTTGAGCATCGTCGTTGCGATGATGCCGGGCGACGGCGCGTTCATGAAGAACTCGGTAACCTTTGACTTCACGGGCGCGGACAGGCGCTTGTAGCGGTCGATTTCCGCGTCGATCGCCGCTGTGTCACGGTACTTCAGCTCGCTGGTGCACTGGGGCGCGTCAAACACCTTGCTGTGGTTGGGAATGCGCGCCAGCATCCGCTGCGTGAACTGCCCGAATTCGACGAACTCCTTGCCGTAGGGCCGTTCCGACGCGCCGCTGAACCCATCCATCCTAAGCGGGATATAGGTCTGAAATCCAACCCGGCCCTGCTCGCCATCGTTCGCGACGTCCATGCCAACTTCGACTTGCTTTTTTAGCACGTGGGCGACGCGCTCCTCGATCGCGGCGTTCAGCTTTGCCTCGTCGACCGGCTTGCCCTGCTCTTGGTCGATGAGCATCGCCCCGAGCGGCTCGCCCCGCGGCAGGCTGCCGGCATGCGTGATCAATATGCGTTCCGTACTTTGCTGCATGTCTGAACTCCTCCCCTTTAGGATTCGGCAAGCGCCCGTGGACCGACACCGTTGGCGACGCAGACACAACCAGTCGATGAGCGTCCGAACGCACCGGCAGCCCCTACCTCATCACTGACTGGCTCGCCGTTTGGTTCACGGTTGCGGTGGTCAGGTTTCTCCTTCCCGCTTGGATGTATACATTAATGGTACACCATGGCTAAACGCGTGTCAGCCCGGGCCGTTGCCGGGAGGGCTCTGAGGGCTCGGGCACCGGGTCAGGGAGAATGCGAATGCGGTCAGGCGAGCGGGCATCGTCGCAGACGGTCAATGCGCTTCTCAGCATCCGGGAGCTGATTCTGAAGGGAAAGCTGGGGCCACGGGAGCGAACGTCAGAACTTGCTCTCGTCGAGCAACTGGGCATATCCCGTACACCGATCCGGATGGCGCTTGTGCGGCTTGAAGAAGAGGGCCTGCTGGAGGCCCTTCCAAGCGGCGGCTTCGTCGTCAAGACGTTCAACGAGCACGATATCCGCACCGCGATCGAGATCCGCGGCATGCTTGAGGGCTTGGCCGCCAGAATGGCCGCGGAGCGCACGTTGCCGGGCGCGGCACTCTGCGACCTCAAGGAATGCGTCGACGCGCTCGACGGTGTGGTGTCGAAGGGTATCGCCGTTCGAACGTTCTCGGACTACGTCAGGCTCAATGAGCGATACCACTCGCTGATCCTTGCTCTCGCGGAGAGCCCCGTGCTCGTTCGGCAGTTGGCGCGGGTGGTATCCTTGCCGTTCGCATCCGCCGGCGCGTTTCTAATGGTCCAGGTTTCCTTGCCCCAGGCGTCTACGATGTTTACCGTGGCACAGGACCAGCACCGTTGCATCCTGCAGGCGATCGAAGCCGGTGAGGGCGCGCGCGCCGAGGCGCTGATGCGCGAGCACGCGCGGGTCGCCTCGCGCAATCTCGATCTGGCGCTCTCCGACCGGAAGACCCGTCAACTCGTGCCGGGATCTCACCTGATCCGCCTGCAGGCAACGCCCTGACCCCGTCCCGGCGCCTGCAAAACGCCGCAACGTGAGCGTGGAAAGGCGCCGTCAATGCACGCATTGACAGAGGAACATATTGTATACAAGCTGTGCCGCAATAAGGGCTTACAGGGAGGAAACAGAAAATGTCATTGATCGCCAAAGCGATCGCCGGCGCGGGCCTATTGGCCTTCGCTGCGGCGAGCGTCTCGCCGGTCTCCGCGCAGGACAAGTTTGCCGACCTCGACATGGCGCCGGACAAGGTCGGCGGCGTCGAGGACATGAAGGACATCACGGAATATTGCGGGGAGAAGCCGATCAAGGTCGCCTTCGCCGACGGGTGGGGCGGCAACTACTGGCGGCAGATCACGCGCCGCGAGTTCGAGGACGAGGCCAAGAAGTGCCCGAACATCACCGAGATTCGCTACACGGATGGTGAGTTCAAGGCCGAGAAGGCGATCGCCGACATGGAGGGCCTCATCGCGCAGCAGTTCGACGTCATCATCGTCTTCCCTGACGCCGGCGAGGCGATGCTGAGGGTCATGCGTCAGGCCCACGAGGCAGGTATCGCGGTCGTACCGTTCACGACCGGCGACGCGCCTTTCGGCGAGATGGGCAAAGACTATCTCGTCCGCGTCACTGAGACTCAGATCGGCCTCGGCAAGATGCTCGCCGAGTGGATGGTCGAGACCCTCGGCGGCAAAGGCAACGTGATCGTGCACGGCGGGACCGACGGCAACCCGATGTCCGAATCGCAAGCCACAGGTTGGCGCGAGGTGTTCGCGGAGCATCCTGACATCAATGTGCTCGAGGGTCCGGTGCCGACGAACTGGGATCCGCAGATGGCCCAGCAGGTCATGGCTGCCCAGATTGCCAAGTATCCGCAGATCGACGGCGTCATGGCCGAGACCACCGGCCCGATCCGCGCGTTCCTCGCGGCGGGCCGTCCGATCCCGGCATTCGCCGGTCAGGACCTCAATGACCTAAGCTGCCTCTGGCAGGATCACCACGCAGACCATCCGACGTTCAAGCTGGCAACGGCGAGCGCGCATACCTGGCTTGCGCGTCTGGCTCTCCGGAAGGGCGTTGCGGCTGCCCAGGGTCTCGACAACACGGAGCCCAGCCTTATCAACCTGCCGTTCTCGGAGGACAGCACGTCGGATGATCCTGCGCTTGCCGTGAAGTGCGACAAGGATCTGCCGGCTACGGCGATCCCATCGGCCATGTTGAGCGGGGAGGAGCAGAAGGAAATCCTCAGCAGGTAGACTGACGCCCGCGCCTACCGACGCGGTTTCTTTTGGGGCGGGATCGCATGACCGATTCTGACCGCGAACGGCTCGGTCCCCGCCATCGAATTCTCGCTGTAGCCAACGGTGGAGCACCGCTTTCGCAAGTCGCGAAGGCGGTGCTCGCCACTGCGATATTGCTGGTCGGCGGCGGACTGATCGTGCCTTCCACGCTTTCGGCCAGCGCACTTACCAGTCAGGCGCCGTTCTTCGCCGTGTTGGCCGTCGCTGCGATCGGGCAGCATCTGGTGATCCAGCAGAGGGGCCTGGACCTATCGGTCGCCGGCATCCTGTCGTTCGCCGCAGTGATCGTGAGCGCGCTGCCCGGCACAAACGCCGGCCTGCCCGAAACGCTGGCGTATGTCGGACTGGCGCTCGCAATGGGCCTGGTCGTCGGCGGACTGAACGGCTTCCTGGTGACGTTCGTCGGCGTTCCGGCGCTGGTCACAACCATCGGAATGAACTCGGTCCTGCTCGGCGTGACCATGTGGGTCACACGTGGCTTTTCGCAGCCCGTGCCGCCGCCTCTCAATGCGTTCGGGCTTACGCGAATTTTCGGCGTCCCTCTCACGGTCCTGGTCCTGATCGCCATCTCTGTGGTGGCCGCCTTCATTCTGACGCGAACCGTGGTCGGACGGCGATTTATCGCGACAAGCGTCAATCCGGCGGCGGCGACGGCCGTCGGTATCCGCCTCGATCTCTATCGCATGGCGACCTATACACTGGCAGGGGCCTGCTATGCCGCCGCCGGCGTCTTGCTGGCGAGCACAGTGGTGGCGCCGACTGTCTTCAGCGGTCTCCCTTACCTGCTCGCCAGTGTTGCGGCGGTGGTCATCGGCGGCAACTCAATCGGAGGCGGCATGCGCGGCAGCGTGGTCGCGACGGTGATCGGGGCGCTGTTCCTGAGCTATCTGAACCAGTTCGTGCTGTCGGTCGGCTTCGGCACAGCCCACCAAAGCATGGTCCAGGCTATCATCATCATCGCTAGCTTCGCGGTACCCGACCTGGCGCGGCGCTGGCGTGTTGCATACGCGGCGCGATGAACCGGATGCTGGATGCCGAGACCTCGCTGGAGGCGATTGCGCCGCCGATCATCGCGTTACGCGGTATCCATAAGTCGTTCGGGCCGGTGCGGGCGCTGAAAGGAGTCGACCTCGCCTTTCGCCCCGGCGAAGTGCACGCCATCGTCGGCGAGAACGGGGCCGGCAAGTCGACCCTGATCGCGATCGCCGCAGGGGTGCTTCGCGCCGACGCAGGAACCATCGAGTACGACGGAAGAGAGATCGCGGACCCCGACGCCGAGGCATTGCGCCATGCGGGGATATCGGTGACGTTCCAGCATCCCGCGCTCGCTCCCGACCTGACGGTTCTGGAAAACCTGCAACTCGCCTCGCCGGCGCTGAATGCGCGGAACGGTCCGTTGGAGGCGAGCCGCCTTCTGAGATCGGTCTCAACGCAAGAGCTGCCCGTTTCGATTGATCGGCGCGTGGCTGAGCTGTCGCTGGCGCAGCGGCATCTCATCGAGATCGCACGCGCGCTGGCGACGCAGCCGAAAGTTATCTTCTTCGACGAGCCGACGGAGCCGTTTCAGCGCGCCGAGATCCAGAAACTTTTCGAGCTCATCGAAACGATGCGGCACGAGGGCGTGGCGGTCGTCTACGTGTCGCACCGCCTCCCGGAGGTGACCGAGATCGCCGACCGCATCTCGGTCATCAGGGACGGAGAGATCGTCGAGAGCCGGCCCGCTCGGTCGATCACGCACAACGAGATCATCACCCTCATCGCCGGGCGGCCTCTGGGTCAGGCGTTCCCCGATAAGTCCCGCCACGTGGGCGAAGTGCTGCTCGAGGCCCGCGCTTTCAGCGGACCGGGATTCAGCCAGGTGGATTTCGTCGCGCGCGCCGGCGAGATCGTCGGCCTCACGGGCGTCGAAGGCGAAGGACAGAGAGAATTCCTGCGGGCGATCGCCGGCATCCGCGAGCGCACCGAGGGTGTGCTGACGGCGAAGGGCCGGGTTCTGTCTGGCCGCTCGCCTGTTGCGATCCGCCGGGCCGGCGTCGGCTTCCTTCCCGATGACCGTCACGAGGAGGGGCTCTTCCTCACGCTGTCGGTGCGGGAGAACATCGGCATCGGCTCGCTGGATCGGATGACCCGCGGCGCCATGATCGACCAGCGCGCCGAGGTCGCGGTCGGCAACGCCATCGTCGAGAGGCTGCGGATCAGAGCGCCCTCCATCGAAGCCTCGGTTTCGGAGCTTTCGGGCGGTAACCAGCAGAAGGTGCTGATCGGACGCGAGATGGCGGCGATGCCGTCGGTGCTTCTTGTCGACGAGCCGACGCGCGGTGTTGACGTCGGTGCGCGCGCCGAAATCTACAGGCGGCTGCGGGCATCGGCCGACGACGGGCTGGCGGTCGTCGTATGCTCGTCGGACGGAATCGAGCTCGAGGGCCTCTGCGATCGCGTGCTGATCTTCGCACGCGGCCAGATCGTCAAGGAGCTTACGGGAGACGAGGTGACCGACGCGTCGATAACCGAGGCCAATCTCACGGCGACGGTTTCGCGCGTTCAGCGTGCCGCCGGGGTGATAAAGGACGACCGGTGGCGGCGGGTGCTGGCGAGCGATCACTTCCCGGTGGCGATTCTTGCCGTGCTGATCGCAATCGTCCTTGGCGTCACACAGGCGCTCAATCCGTTCTTCCTGTCGGCTTTCAACATATCGACGATGCTGACGTTCCTCGCCATCGTCACGTTCATCTCGACGGCGCAGATGGTGACGATCGTCGTCGGGGCGATCGATCTTTCGGTCGGCGCGCTTGCGGGGTTCGTGGTGGTGCTCGCATCGTTCCTCACGCCGTCGAGCGCTGCGCCCATCGATGTCGCCGGTAACGTGCTTATGATCCTAGCCATCACGACCGGGTTCGGCCTGATGCAAGGCTGGCTCGCCACCGAGATGCGGATTCCGGCCATCATCGTGACGCTGGCCTCGTTCGTGGGTTTGCAGGGTGTGTCGCTTGCGCTTCGGCCGAGAGCCGCCGGGGTGATCAGCGACACAGTCTCGGATGTCTCGCAGTTTCCGGTGATGGGCGTTCCCCTGGCGGTGATCGCCGTGCTCGTGGTGGTCATTGCGCTCGAGTGGACTCTTTATCGCCGCCCGCTCGGTCGCCGGCTGCGGGCGGTAGGCTCGAACCCGCTTGCGGCGGATCGCCTCGGCATTAGCCGCGATCGGCACCTCCTGCTGGCATTCAGCCTGTCGGGGCTACTCACCGGACTTGGCGGACTGATCCTGGCGGGAAAAGTCGGCATGGGTTCGCCGGCCGTCGGCATCGACTACACGCTGATGAGCATCACGGCGGTCGTGATCGGAGGCGCCAGCATCGCGGGGGGACGCGGCTCGGCGGTCTGCACGCTGATGGGGGCCGCGCTCGTGCAGTCGCTGAGCAGCGCGTCGTCGTTCGTCAATCAGGACTCGTCCGTCCACTACGCGGTCCTCGGCATGGTGACGTTGGCGGCGGCAGTGTTCTTCAGCATCGCGCGCCGGCGTGGAGGCGGCGCGCTATCCTAGAGGCGAGATGACAAGCACGGTTGGAACGGGCTGACGCTTTCCGACTCAACAATGCGGGACAGAGACATGACGGCGAAGAGTTTGGAAGACCTCCTTCAAGGCGCGGAAAGCGCGACGGCGCTGCTCTATAACCAGCAGACCGGTCCCAACGTATTCCCCGGCGTGCCGCCGGAATACACGAACTGGCGGGAGGAGCAGCGCGCGTGGCAGGAAACCTGCGTACTGTTCAACCAGTCCTATCATATGGTCGACCTGCTCGTCGAAGGGCCAGATGCCCTCAAGCTGTTGTCCCACCTCGCCTACAACACGTTCGAGGGATTCACCGTCGGCAAGGCCAAGCAGTTCGCGCCGTGTAACTACGACGGCTACGTGATCGGCGACGTCATTCTGTTCTGCATCGGTGAGAACACGTTCGATCTGGTCGGCCGCGCGCCGGCGATCAACTGGGTCCGCTATCACGCGGAGACTGGCTCCTATGATGTCCGCCTCGATCTGGATGAGCGGTCCGCCGTGAGAAAGGACCCCAGCAGGCGGAGGTTCTATCGGTTCCAGATCCAAGGCCCGAACGCCATGAAGGTCATCGCCAAGGCGACCGGCGCTCCGGCCCCCGAGGTCAAGTTCTTCAACATGGTCAGGCTGACGATCGCCGGCAGGACCATGTGGGCCTTGCGGCACGGCATGGCCGGACAGCCGGGCCTTGAGCTTTTCGGTCCATGGGCGGACCGCGAAGCTGTCCATCGGGCCATTGTCGAGGCGGGAAGAGAGTTCGGACTGCGGCTTGTAGGCGGTCGCGCCTATTCGTCGAACACGCTGGAATCGGGCTGGATTCCGTCGCCGCTGCCGGCCGTCTACACGGGAGAAGCGATGAAGGCTTATCGCGAGTGGCTGCCTGCGGACGGATATGAGGCAAGGGCGTCGCTCGGCGGTAGCTTCTATTCCGATCGGGTCGAGGACTATTACCTGACCCCATGGGACCTCGGCTACGGACTGTTCGTCAAGTTCGACCATGACTACGTCGGTCGCGAAGCCCTCGAACGGATGGCCGGTCAGCCACACCGAAACAAGGTGACGCTGGCGCTCGACAGCGAGGAGGTGCTCCGCGTCATGGGCTCGATGTTCGAGAAAAGCGAGCGCACGAAGTTCATCGAGTTTCCCAGCGCGGTCTACGCCATGCACCCGTACGATCGCGTCCTGGCGGGCGACAAGATGGCCGGCTTGTCGACTTGGATCGGCTACAGCTCGAACGAAGGCAGGATGCTCACACTGGCCATGGTCGATCCCGAATACGCCAAGCCGGGAACGCAGGTGACCCTCCTATGGGGAGAGCCCGGAGGCGGATCGGCCAAGCCCAATGTCGAGCCTCACGTCCAGGCGGAGATCCGCGCAACCGTCAGCCCGGTCCCCTACTCCGAAGTGGCAAGAGAATCCTACGCGGAGAGCTGGCGCACCCAGCGCCAAGCGTCATGACTGTGGCCGTCCGCACCGGTCAGCCGATCCCCAATACCATTCGGAGCAAAAAGTGTTGCCCATGCCTCCGGAACAAACCGTCACCTATGTCCCCGGAATGGAAACCGAAGGTATTGGCGCGCCGGACAGAATGAAACTGGGAACTCCTATGTTATTGTTGTTGCTAGGAAATTCCAGACGCAAAGAAAGCATGGCCGCTGTCACCTGCGCCGCTAAGGGCTCACGTTCGAAGGCATAGGGGACATAAAACACGGCTCTCGAACCATGAGTGGACGTAGGCTCTTGGTCAGCTTGGCGCCAGGAGCGGACGCCTGAGGGCGCTCCTCAGTCTCGTATAGAACACCCGCCCTGACAGCTACACTCTTCCGGCGGCTTGGGTACTTCGATATTCCAAAATAATAGTTGGCCATCCGCGGGCGAATCGTCAACGGAGGCCGGCAGGCTCAAATACCTATCGTGCGCGCCCCCTGTCGGCAGCGACAACGACCTACCGCCGGATTGAAATGTGCTCCGGAGATCGGGCAGAGCACCGTGATGAGCACAACGCGAGGTTCCTCAGTAGGGCCACTACGTGATCGTAATCATCACCAGCGCGAACTGTTGTGCCCGATAGGTCGCCAAGGCGGCTTGAACGACGTCCCGTATCCCGAAAAGTCCGCGCTCGATGAGGGCGAGCGAGCTTGCCCTGACGACAGGCTTGTCTCCGTGCTTCTTCAACGTGTCTATGGCGTTGAAGAGGCCGCCAAGCGGATTGTTGATTTCGGCGGTCCTGAGCAGCACCTGATCCGCGATAAGCCCGCGTACATTTTCATCGGCGCCGGCAGACTGTTCGGCCTGCCTTTCTCGATCTACATCTTCGCGTTGGTGGCAGTCGTAATGATCCTCCTCCAGCGGCGCACTCCGCTCGGCCTGCTGGTTGCCGCCATCGGCGACAACGAGCGCGCCGCTTATCTCAGCGGCCACCGCACGCGCATCACCAAGCTCATCGTCTACGCGTTGTCCGGCTTCGGCGCGGCGCTGGCGGGCATCATCCAGTCGTCGCAGGTGCACACAGCGCTTGCCACGTACGGACCGTTCGGCACCGAACTCGACGTGATCGCCGCCGTCGTGCTGGGCGGCACCAGCATCATGGGTGGCAACGGATCGGTGGCGCGTACGCTTCTCGGCGTCTTTTTCCTCGGCATCGTCAACAACGGAATGAACATCCTGAATGTGCCGATCGACATGCAGCTCATCGCCAAGGGCGCGATCATCGTCATCGCGCTAGCCATTGCCGCCCGTCCCGCCTAAGCGTTGGCGCCAGCAGCCGCACGCCCCGCCGATTTCCTCGCCACGGTGTATTCGCTGGAAGTCGACCGCAACAGAGTCTCTTTCGCCGAAGCCAGATGTGCGCGGCACGCAAGTTCGACGATGGAGCCGTTGCGGCTGATGAGCGCCTCAATGTACGTCAGGTGCTCGCGGACGGCCACTTCGTTGCGTTGCCTTTCGTCCTGCTTGTTCCATTGATAGTGATAGTGGAAGATTAGAGTGATGACGTCGTAGAAGTCGTCGATAAACCTGTTCGGCGCTGCCGCGTTGATGAGGCGGTGGAACCTGCTGTCGAGGTCGGAAAAGTCGTGATAGCGGCTCTCGATCTCGCTCAGCAGGGCGACGTGTTCCCCTCGCAGCGAGGCGAGTTGGTCCCACAAGGATGACTCCTGGGGCAGGGATGCGAACGCCCGCGCTGACCGCAGTTCGAACATCTCCCGAATCTCGAACAGCTCAAGGGCGAAGTTGGGCGTGAAACCCTTGAAGACCCAGCCGGCATTCGGTCGCTTCTGGATGAGACCGAAGCGCTGGAAGCGGTTGAGGAATTCACGGATCCCCGTGGTCGCCACGCCGAACTGCCGCGCGAGCTCGAGTTCGTTGATGGCCGTCCCCGGGCGGGCGTTGTCCCTCAACATCCATTCCATGAAGCGCTTGTCCACCTGCGCCGCCATTGGAACGGTCTCCGCCTCGGGAAAGCGCTGGATCTTTCCACCGGCCGGGCGGACCGACCATTGACGCCCGTTGCCCGTCACCGCTCCCCGAGCGCTCAGAGCCGCCACGACCTTCCGCACGGTCGTGCGACTGACGCCGAGCTGCGCGCTCAACACGTTCTCCAACGGGAGTGTGGCCCCCTCGCCAAGTCTGGCGATGAGGTCGAGAGCGTCATTGAACGCGCGCTTGAATACCGTGTCGGTCTTCATTGGGCTCTCTCAGCCGTTGACCCTTAATCCATAAAAAACAAGTTGACCACTTCAGCCTCGTTTTTTATCAATAACAGACACCCCTCGGAGTTGTCTGGCTTTGGCGAATGTAATGGGGGAGCAACCGGAAATTGCTCCGCGTTCCCGAACCGGCGGCCGGTCGAGCGAGAACGCCGATCCAGTCTCGATAGGCTTGCGGCTCCTGGGCATCGGTCCACTGCTGATACTTGTGCTCATTGCCGCTGCGATCAGCCTGCTTACGCCAAACTTCCTGAAGCCGGTAAATCTCGGCAACATCGTCGCTCAGACGGCAGTCATCGCCATCGTGGCGATGGGGCAGCAATTGGTTATCCTGACGAGAGGAATTGACCTTTCGGTCGGCGCCAACCTCGCCCTCGCCACCGTGATCGGCGGCCTCGTCTTCAGGGTCGTCGACTCCGCGACCTTGGTGATCCTGGCGATGCTTCTGACCGGCGCCGCCGTGGGCGCCATCAACGGCCTTGTCTATGTGTTCGGCCGATTGCCGCATCCGTTCATCATCACGCTCGCCACCCTCAGCATCTGTCGCGGTCTCGCGCTCCAGCTTTCGATCAACCACACGACGATGCGCGGGATGCCGGAGGCGATCACCACGATCGGCGACTCGGCGACCCTCGGCATTCCCAACTCGTTCTTCGTCGTCCTTGGCGTGGCGGTTGTCGTATTCGTTCTCATCAAGACGATGGTGTGGGGCCGGTGGATCTACGCCGTCGGCGGCGATCCGGAGGCCGCCGTGGAAATGGGCATCCCTGTCAAGGGCGTGCTGGTTTCGGCCTACATCATCGCGGGGCTGTGCTGCGGTGTCGGAGCAGTGGTCTTGTCGGGCCGGACGGCGGCGAGCTCGCCGCTCTACGGCAACCTGCTCGAACTCGACACCATCGCGGCCGTCATCATCGGCGGAGCGAGCTTCCTTGGCGGCCGCGGTCATCTCGGCCATGCGCTGATCGGCGCCGTGATGATTGGCGTCATCCGCAACGCCCTCAACCTGCTCAATGTCAACGTCTTCTTCCAGATGATCGCCATCGGAGTGATCATCGTGGTCGCCGTCGAGGCGGACGTTCTCCGCAACCACCTGGAGGCACGAGCCCGTGCGATTCAGGCAGCGAGGTCGCAATGAGCGCCCTGCCTCCCGTTCTGACCGTGCGCAACGCCGAAAAACGGTTCGGAGCCGTCCACGCCGTCCGGGACGTAAGTCTCGAGGCCCATGCCGGCGAGGTCCTCGCGCTGCTCGGCGACAACGGTGCCGGCAAGTCGACGCTGGTCAAATGCATCAGCGGCGTCCACGCACTCGACGAAGGCGAGATCGTGATGGACGGTTCCGTCCTGGCCGCTCACTCGCCGGCGGCGGCGCGGCGCGCAGGTATCGAGACAGTCTATCAGGACCTCGCACTGTTCGACAATCTGACGCCGGCGCAGAATTTCTACTGCGGCCGCGAGATCGCCGTCCCTTCCTGGCTGCCGCGAGGTCTGCGTTTCCTCAATGCGCGCGCCATGGATCGGGAGACAGCGCACGTACTTGAGCGGCTGAAGGTCAAGCTGCCGAGACTCGACGCTCCTGTCGCTCTCATGTCCGGCGGCCAGCGTCAGGCGATCGCCGTGGCGCGCGCAACAGCGTTCGCACGCAAGATCATCATCCTCGACGAGCCGACCGCGGCCCTTGGCGTGCGCGAGTCGAGCAAGGTGCTTGAACTCATCAAGCAGCTCCGTGCCGAGGGCAACGCCGTCATCCTCATCACGCACAACATGGAGCATGTCGTCGAACTTGCAGACCGAGCCGTCGTGTTGCGCCAAGGACGAAAGGTCGGAGAACTCAGGCCGACCCGCGCAAACCAACAGGAACTGGTCTCCATGATCGTGGGGGCCGAGGTTTAACGGGATTGCCCTCCTTTCGGGCGGCGATCCCACCATGAGGGAGAGAGTGTAGACATGAAAGCGCGACTAATACTGGGAGGCATAGCGATCGCCGCCGCAATCGCGGGTCCCGCCAATGCCGACCCGATCTCGATCGGATTCATCACCAAGTTCCCGGTGCCGTTCTTCGCCACCATGGAGGACGGCGCCAGGGCCTATGCAGCGACCGACCCCGACGTGGCGATCACGTTCGGTCAGGGAGCTGCGGCCACGGATATCGAGGGGCAGATCGCCCTCATCGAGTCCATGGTCACGCAGGGCGTGCAGGGCATCGCCATCACGCCGGTCGATCCGACCGTTGCGCCCGCCCTCGACAAAGCCGTCGCGGCAGGGGTTAAGGTCGTCCTCATGGACAACGACATCCCGGGCTGGGAAGGCCGGACCGCGCTCGCGACGACTGACAACTATGCCGCTGGCAAGATTGCCGGCGAACACCTAGCCACACTTCTGAAGGACGGTGACACGCTCGCCATCCTTGAGGGCGTGCCGGGCGTGCCTTCGCTTGACGATCGCGTGAGCGGCATGCTTGAGGGCCTGGGGAGCGTCAAGCCGAACATCGTCGGCCGCGGCGCAACCAACTGCACGGAAGAGCTCGGCATCAACGTCGCACAAGATTTTCTGACGGCAAATCCTGAGCTCAAGGCAATCTACGCAGCTTGTGGTCCGCCCGCGGCGGGTGCGGCGCGCGCTATCACCAACGCCGGAATCGCGAACGACGACATTATCCTAGTCGGCTTCGATTTCTGCTGTGGCGAGGAGGAGGCGTTGGAAGCTGGTACCGAGGACGCCACGGTGGCGCAGTTTCCCTTCAACATGGCCAAGTTTGGAGTCGAAGCGCTCGTCAAGGCGATCCGCGGCGAACCGGTCGAGTCACTGATCGACTCGGGTGCTGCGCTTGTCACCAAGGACAACATGACGGACTTCCAGTAAGCAAAAGGAGGGCCGGCGGTACGCCGGCTCTCCGCCCAGCGGCCTCCACAACCGTTGTGACGAACCCTTGATGAAACACGTAGCCGCCCTCGTTTGCACGGCGCCCGGCAATCTGCGCGTTGAGCAGAGACCTGCCGCTCGGCCTGAGCCTAGCCGCGTGCTGGTTCGCCCGCGTCGGATCGGCATATGCGGTACCGACTACCATATCTTCGAAGGCAAACACCCGTTTCTTCAGTATCCCCGGATCATGGGGCACGAACTCGCCGTTGAGGTCGTCACCGCCACCGAAAACTCAGGGCCGCAACCCGGCGAGGTCTACGTCGTCAACCCCTACCTCTCTTGCGGACACTGCATCGCGTGTCGCGCAGGAAGGCCCAATTGCTGCGTCAACATCTCGGTGTTGGGCGTTCATCAAGACGGCGGCATGGCGGAGCTGTTGTCCGTGCCGTCGAGCAACCTCGTTCGTGCAGACGGCCTGACCGTGGACGAATGCGCCACCGTTGAGTTCCTCGCGATCGGCGCGCACGCCGTAAGGCGCGCCGCGGTAACAAGGCACGACAGCGTCCTTGTCGTGGGGGCCGGTCCGATTGGCCTAGGCGTCGCGCTGTTCGCGCGCGCAGAAGGCGCCCCGGTTGCCGTCTTCGACCGTGATGCACAACGGGCTGCGTCTGCGAAGTCTATCGCACAGGTGAGCACAATCCCCTCCCATGCCAACATCGCGGCAACTGTAGATGCGGTGACCAATGGCGATGGCTTCAACGTCGTATTCGACGCCACCGGCAACCTCCAGGCAATGGAGCAAGGTTTCGACCTTGTCGCTCACGGCGGCCGGTACGTTCTCGTCAGCGTGATCAAGGACGCGATTACGTTTATGGACCCCGATTTCCACCGCAAGGAGATGACGCTCTTCGGCAGTCGCAACGCAACCAATGAAGACTTCGCACGCGTGATCGCCTCGATTCGCGGTGGCGATGTTCCGATCGATCGCCTCATCACCCACCGCACCAGCCTGGCAGGGGCGGTGCACGACATCCCCGTCTGGGCAGTCCAGAAGGCGGGGCTGATCAAGGCCGTGATCGAAATTGACTGAGACAGCCCGCGGTGCCCGCTTATCTGCCACCACGCTTGCGGAGCGTTTGCCGTACGACCGAGCAGCCATAATCCCCGGAATCGTGCATCTCGGCGTCGGCGCCTTCTTCCGGGCACACATGGCGATGTACATCGACAACGTGCTGAGGACTGATCCCACCTGGGGTATCGTGGGCGCCTCGCTTAGGCGACCGGACACCAGGCAGTCGCTGGCGCCACAGGATTTCCTGTACACGCTGGCCGTGCGCAGCAGCACTGGTACTTCGACGCGCGTCATCGGCTGCATCCTCGACATCCTCGACGCGACAACCCAGCGAGACGAGCTGATTGCAGCGATGACCGATCCGCGCATCCGGATCGTCTCGCTTACCGTTACAGAGAAGGGCTACTGTCACGACCCGGCAACGGGTGCGCTCGATCCGAGCCATCCGGACGTTCGCTACGACCTCGCGTATCCGGCAACGCCGGTCAGCGCGCCCGGCCTGATCGTCAGGGCGCTGGATCTACGCCGGATTGCCGGCGTCGCTCCGTTTGCCGTGCTCTCATGCGACAACGTTCCCACCAACGGCGAGGCTACAGCCCGCATTGTCACCGGCTTTGCTGAGTTGCGTGACCGCAAACTGGCCGACCACATCCGCCAGAATGTCGCCTTCCCATCCACCATGGTCGACAGGATCGTTCCGGCCACGACCGAGGACGACCGGAAGCTGGTCCTTGAAGCCACCGGCCTCTCGGATGCCTGGCCGGTGGTCACTGAGCCGTTCAGCCAGTGGGTCATCGAGGATCGGTTTCCACAGGGTCGACCGGCTTTCGAGGCCGCCGGCGCCGAAATCGTTGCGGACGTTCGCCCGTTCGAGCTGATGAAGCTCCGCATGCTCAACGGCAGCCACTCCGCGCTTGCCTATCTCGGCTATCTCGCCGGCCACGAGTTCGTCAGCCAGGCGATCGCCGACCCTGCTTTCCGCACCCTCATCCACGACTTCATGACCGACGAGGTGATGAGTACCTTGTCTGCAAGTCTGGGCGACCTCGGTGCCTATCGCGATGCGCTGCTGGAGCGGTTCGCCAATCCGGCTCTCCGGCACCGGACGTGGCAAATCGCCATGGACGGAAGCCAGAAGCTGCCGCAACGGCTTCTCGGAACCATCCGGGATCGCCTCGCCGCCGGCCTGGCCTTTGACCGCGCCGCGCTCGGCGTCGCTGCATGGATGAGCTATGTGACCGGCATCGACGAGAACGGCCGAGAGATTGATGTTAGAGACCCACTCTCCGCACGCCTCGGCGCCGCCGCTGCATCGGCGCAGGGGGCGCCTCGTCAGCTGGTCGACGCCCTGCTGGGTTTCACGGAAATATTTGGACTCGATTTGCCGCGGGACGAATACTTCCGGAGTACGCTCATCGGTCATCTTACTGCGCTGTATATGAAGGGCGTCCGGTGCACCGTTGAAGAGATGGTTGCTGGTGCGCATGGGTAGGCAATGACCCAGTTGGAGAGGCAAGATGGCTGCGACCATCACCGGACTCGCGCATACGCAAGCAACCGACTCTACACAATTATTCCCGCCTAACAAAAGGCTAGGCATCGGCCGCCTGCGCTGAGCACTGCAACAATTGGTCTTTCTGCGTTGCGGCGCGACAATTCCCAGGGCTCAGTCCACGACGTTTCCCCCCGCACAATTCCGGGGGGCTCCTGCAAGGCGCCATATGCGGAAGTCGACAGGCGACCATACAGAGTCCCTACGAATCATATCGCGCCAGGCCGATCCGCCGGCATGAAGTGGCTTAGCTTCACGTCGAGGTAGTCGTGGATCGCCTGTCGGCCGCCCTCCCGGCCCATACCGCTGTGCTTGACTCCGCCAAACGGCGCTTCTGCGTGCGCAACGAGGAACGTGTTGACGCCGATCATGCCGGCACGAACCTCGCGCGCGAGATGCTGTGCACGCCCAAGCGAGCGCGTGAACACGTAGGCTGCCAGACCGTACGGCGTGTCGTTCGCGCGTTCGATCGCCTCGTCGATATCGCGGAAGGTGTTCACCGGCGCGAGCGGACCGAACGGCTCCTCATGCATGATGCGGGCGTCGTCGGGAACGTCCTCAAACACCGTCGGCTCGAAGAAGTAGCCCTTGTTGGTTTCCTTCGGGCGGTGCGCGCCTGAGAGGATCGACGCGCCGGCGGCATGCGTATCCGCCGAGATCGATTCGATACGGTCGAGCTGGCGCCGCGTCGTGAGCGGTCCCATGCCGGTCGCCGGATCGCGCCCGTCGCCGAGCTTCAGCGACCGCGCATACTCCACCATCGTCGCCTTGAACGCGGGGGCGACGGACTCATGCACATAGAAGCGATTGGGCGCGATGCAGACTTGCCCGGCGTTACGGAACTTGAACTGGCCGCAGAGGCTCGCGACCGCGTTCACATCGACGTCGTCGCAAACGATGACCGGGCTGTGTCCGCCGAGTTCCATCGAGCAGCGCTTCACCGTCGCCGCCGCCGCCGCCATCAGCTGCTTGCCCACCGCCGTGGACCCGGTCAGCGATATCTTGCGCACCGTGTCGGACGCCATGATCGCCTTCGAGATCGCTTCCGCCTTGCCGGTCACGAGCTGAATGGCGTCGGGCGGCACGCCCCCTTCGAGGCAGCATTCGACGAGAATCGTCGCGACGGAGGTCGCCTGCTCCGAGGGCCGGCAGACGATGGTGCAGCCGGCCGCGAGCGCCGGCGCGATCTTGCGGGCGAGGAGGTTGATCGGAAAATTCCACGCCGTGAACGCGGCGACCACGCCCACCGGCTCGTGGCTGACGACGAGCTGGCCGCCCTGGCGCGAGGGAAGCGCGTCGCCGAAGAGCCGCTCCGCTTCGCCCGCGAACCAGTCGAACTGCTCCATCCCCGCCTGCGCCTCGCCGAGCGATTGCTGCAACGGGCGGCCGACCTCGAGCGTCAACGCCATCGCAAGTTCTTCGCGCCGCGCCTCCATGTGGCGCGCCACCGCGCGCAGCACCTTGGCGCGCTCCCATCCGGGGGCCCTGCTCCACGTCTTCAATCCGGCCGCGGCCGTCTCGATCGCCTCCTCGACGTCCGCCAACGTCGCCGCGGGCGTTTCCCCCAGCACTTCCTCCGTCGCCGGATTGATCACCGGAATGCGGCCGCCGTCCGCGGCCCCGCGCCAGCATCCTCCGATGAACATGGATGGCTGATGATACATGGCGATCTCCCTGGGTTAAGACGCGCGGCTATTGAGAGGCGGTGATCCCGCCGTCTACGAAGATGACCTGGCCGGTGACGTAGCTGCCGGCCGCGGCGGCGAGCGCCACGACCGGTCCGGCGACCTCGATCGGGTGCCCGATCCGGCCGAGCGGATTGCGCGCGAGGATGTAATCGTGAAAATCGGCCCGATCGAGATGCGGGCGGATGCGATCCGACTGGATGAAGGTGGGCGCCACG
>CAZARE010000007.1:0-2639 GCA_964487455.1 uncultured Propylenella sp. | reverse complement strand
CATCGCCCCAGGCGTTGATACAGCGCTTGTTAAGGATGGAGTCGAGGATTAATGCCCTCTTTCCCGTCAGGCGGTCGCCGATGATGAGCTCGCGCTGGCCCCGGCCGATCGGGATCAAAGCGTCGATGGCCTTGAGTCCGGTCGACATGGGCTCATGCACGGAGGTGCGCGGGATGATGCCCGGCGCCTTTACGTCGACGCGCTGGCGCTCGTCGGTCTCGATGGGGCCCCTGCCATCGAGCGGGTTGCCGAGCGGATCGACGACCCGGCCGAGCAGCGCCTTGCCGACCGGCACCTCAACGATGGCGCCGGTGCGCTTGACGGTGTCGCCTTCCTTGATCTCCCGATCGGTGCCGAAGATCACCACGCCGACATTGTCGACTTCAAGATTGAGCGCCATGCCGCGGATGCCGTTCGGAAACTCCACCATCTCGCCGGCCTGCACATTGTCGAGGCCGGAGACGCGCGCGATGCCGTCACCGACGGAGAGGACCTGCCCGACTTCGGAGACCTCGGCTTCCTGGCCGAAATTCTTGATCTGCTCGCGCAGGATGGAGGAGATTTCAGCGGCCCGAATATCCATCAGCCGACCTCTTTGAGATGGGTTTTCACGGTCATCAGTCTGGTGCGGAGCGACGTGTCGATCATGCGCGAGCCGACCTTCACCACCAGCCCGCCAAGAAGCGCGGGGTCAACGCTGGCGGAGAGCGTCACGTCCTTGCCGAGCTTCTCCTTCAGCGCCGCCTTGAGCGCCGCGACCTGATCGTCGCTCAATTCGCGCGCCGAGGCGACCTCGGCGGTAATCTCGCCGCGCTCGGCGGCGGCCATGGCCCGGAACGCCCGGATGATGCCGGGCAGCGCAAAGAGGCGCCGGTTCTGCGCGAGTAATCGGAGGAAGTTGCCGGTCAGTCCCTTGATACCGGCCTTGTCGGCGATCGCGCCGATGGCTCGCTGCTGCTCGTCGGCGGAGAAGACGGGGCTTTGGATCAGCCGGCGCAGGTCCTCGCTCTCGTGGATCATCGCCGAGAGGCTCGCCAGCTCCGCTTCCATAGCGTCGATGGCCGATTCGTCGCTGGCCAGATCGAAAAGGGCTGAGGCGTAGCGCTCCGCAACACCGGAAACGGGATTGTTTCGATCCGCCACGCGGAAAGCCTCTTCTGTTGCGGCAGGCCCGGTTCTGCTTCTCCGGGCTCCAGGCTAGGGGCAAAGGCTCAGCGGGCGCAGTCCGGCGGTCCCGGGCCAAGCCTCGGGTCGGATAGCATGCGGGTTTTGGCGGTGCAACACGGCGAAAGCGCGCATTCCTGCCTGCTACCGGCGCCAGCGCGCTCAACCGACGCTATAGGAAGCTCATCGGGTCGATGTCGATCGCGACCTTGACGCTGCCGCGTTCCTTTGGCGCGCGGGCCAGCCACATCCGCAGCCAGTCGTGCAGCTTGCCGGCCTTTTGCGATTGCGCCAACAGGCGGAAGCGGTAGCGCCCACGCAGCACCGCCAGGGGCGCTTCCGCGGGCCCGAGCAGACGCACCCCCTCCTCCACTGGCGCGGCCATGGCCATGGCCTGCGCGTGCGCCAGCGCGGTCGGGCGGTCGGCAGCGCTGACGATGATGGAGGCGAGCCGCCCGAAGGGGGGCAGCCCACCCCGCCGACGGTTCTCGATCTCGGTGGCATAGAAGGCCTCGCGGTCGCCGGAGACGAGCGCCTGGATGACCGGATGATCGGGCGAGTGCGTCTGGATAAGGCCGCGGCTCGGCTGCCCCCGGCGCCCCGCCCTGCCGGTCACCTGGGTCATGAGCTGCCAGGTGCGCTCCGCCGCGCGCGGATCGCCGTGCGCAAGGCCGAGATCGGCGACGACCACGCCGACCAGCGCCAGGCCCGGAAAGTTGTGCCCTTTGGCGACGAGCTGCGTGCCGATGACGATGTCGACCTCTCCGTCGGCGATGGCCTGAAGCTCCGCGCGCATGCGCTGTACGCCCCCCGGCATGTCGCTCGACATGACAAGCGTGCGCGCTGCCGGAAAGCGCTCGAGCACCTCCTCCTGCAGCCGCTCCACCCCCGGCCCGCAGGCGACGAGGCTCTCCTCCGCGTCGCAGCCTGGGCAAACGTGCGGCCGCTGCTCCTCGTGGCCGCAATGGTGGCAGACGAGAATTCGCCTGAAGCGGTGCTCCACCAGCCAAGCGGAGCAGTTGGGGCACGCGAAGCGGTGCCCGCAGCGGCGGCAGAGCGTCAGCGGCGCGTAGCCGCGCCGGTTGAGGAACAAGAGGGCTTGCTCGCCCCGCCCCACCGCCTCGGCGACCGCCGCCACCACCGGTGGCGCCAACCAGTGCTGCCGCTCGGGAGGATGCGTTCTGAGGTCGATCGCCGCGATCTCCGGCTTCAGCGCAACGCCGTAGCGCGCCGGCAGGACCAGATGTCGGTAGCGCCCGCGGTCGGCATTGACGCGGCTTTCCACCGAGGGCGTGGCGGAGGAGAGCACGACCGGGAACTCCGAGAGGCTGCCACGCACCACCGCCATGTCGCGCGCGTGATAGGTAACACCCTCCTCCTGCTTGTAGGCGGGGTCGTGCTCCTCATCGACGACGATAAGGCCGAGATCGGGAAACGGCAGAAAAAGCGCCGAGCGCGCGCCGACAACCGCCCTC
>CAZARE010000006.1:0-3365 GCA_964487455.1 uncultured Propylenella sp. | reverse complement strand
GACGGTGAGCCGGGCCCGCTCAAAAGACTCCTGCGAGCGCAGCATATGCACGGCATGCGTAACAAGGTAGATCGTGTCGATCCCTTCTGCGCGAAGCATGGCTGCCGAGTTCTCCGCATTCTCGTAGGTGGTCCGGGCGTGTCCTTCCACCCAGCGCACCGGCACACCGAAATCCTCAACAAGGGCCCGTCGCATCGACTCTGCGACGGGGGCGCTGCGGGGGCCGCCGGTAACCAGGATCGGCAGCCCGGTCTGGCGCTGCAGCCGTGCTCCATAGCGGATCCGCTCCAACGTCAACGCATCCACCGTGTCGCCTTCGTATTCCGGCGCCCCCCGATAAGCGCCGGCACCGAGAACGACGATGGCCCGTGGCGCCTGAGCGACACCGGACGGCGAGACAGACAAGGGCCTCTCCGCCAGTCGCAGCAGGCGCTCACCGACCAGGGGAGTCGCGAGCAGATACAGGATGGCAATCCCGCAGAGGAGGAGCGCGCTCCCGAGCCAGCGGCGGACCATGGTCACACCCAGGCCGCCGAGCAGCAGAAGGAGAACCAGAACAACCGGGTCGGCGACAGCACTGCGCATGGGAAGAGGTGTTTACCATGGCGCGAGACGCGCTGTCATAGATGCAGAGCGAGACGCGCTGTCATAGACGCAGCGCGATACGCTGTCATCGCGATGGCGCAGACAAATCGATTAGAAATCGATTAGAACTGTCGACCTATAGAGGTATTGTTGTCTGATCTGAAACCGTCATGCGTGTGCCCTCAGGTTCAGACTGGTCATGCTGATTTACGATTCCGGAATCCTGGGACCGAACGGCGGCCTCGCCGACAGCCTTGCGTTCGGCCCCGCCGGTGCCCCCGGATTACCGCTGGAGGCCGCGTTCTACGCCGTCGGCGCGATTGCCTTTGCGGCGCTGGCGGCAACGCTCATGATTCGGGCGCGGCGCGGGCTGTCGGCGGTGCTGTTCGCTCTTGCCTGCACGCTCACTGCCGGATGGCTGGGAACGGCCGCGGCCCAGTTCTGGCTGTACGGGGACCTTCGCGCCGCGGCGTTCGCGCTGGAAGCAGCGAGCGGTCTCGCCTGGCTGATCTTTGTCGGTTGTCTGCTGTGGTCGGTCGCGGACGCCTTCGTGCGCCCGCGCCGGATGATCCTGGTTTCCGCCACGGCCCTGTTCGTCGGCGCTTCGATCGCAATCGTCCTCGCTTACGTTTCGGGAGTGGCCGGCGTTTCCGACAAGGTTTTCATCGCCTTTCGGTTACTGACGATCATCGCGTCGGCGATTGTGCTCGAGAACCTCATTCGCAACACCGCCGGCGATGAGTGGTGGAGCCTGAAGTTGTTGTGCATCGGTCTCGGCGGCGTGCTCGCCTATGACTTGTTTCTTTATGCCGATGGCTTGCTGTTCTCGGCCCTGAGCCGGACTCTGATCGCCGCCCGTGGCGTCATCTACGCCCTTGTCGTTCCGCTTCTCTTCGTGGTGACAATCCGCCGGGGGATGTGGCACACGCAACTTCACATGTCGCACCGGACGGCCTTCTACTCGTCGGCCATTGCCGCGATCGGCAGCTACCTCGCGGTGATGGCGTTGGCCGCCTATTACATCACCCGCATGGGCGGTACCTGGGGCCCGATCGTGCAAACCATTTTCCTGTTCGGCGCCCTGATCACCTTGCTGCTGATCATGGTCTCGGGATCGTCCCGCGCCTTCCTGCGCGTCACGATCGCCAAGCACCTCTACAAGTACAAGTACGATTACCGCGAGGAATGGCTGCGGTTCACCCGGAGGCTGGCGGAAACCGAGAGCGACGCGCCGATCGCGCTGCGGATCACCCAGGCCATTGCCGACATCGTCGACAGCACCGGCGGCGCCCTGTGGCTGCGCGATGGCGGCCGCTATGCGCTGGCATCAACGCTCTACACGGCATCCTCCAGCCTCAGTGCGCAGGAGGCCGAGCCGTTGGCGCGGTTCCTCGGCGAAAAAGGATGGATTATCGACCTCGACGAGTTGTACCGAAACCCGGACCGCTACGAGGGCCTGCAATTGCCGCAGGCGCTGCGGTCGATCCAGCATGCCTGGATCATCGTTCCGCTCGCCCACCGCGGCCAACTCCTCGCCTTCGTTCTTCTGCTGCGGCCACGGACGCAGCGAAGCCTCGACTGGGAAGATTTCGACTTCCTCAAGCTGATCGGTCTCCACGCGGGAAGCTTTCTCGCCGAACATCGCGCGATGCAGGCGCTGGCCCAGGCTCAGGAGTTCGAGCGGTTCGACCGGCGAACCGCCTTCGTCATTCACGACATCAAGAACATCGTCAGCGAACTCTCCCTGTTCGCCAGCAACATCCGCAAGCATGGCGACAACCCTCAGTTTCTCAAGGACCTGACGGACGCGATCGAAGGAGCGGTCGGTCGTTCCAAACGCCTGATCGAGCGGTTGCGCGATGATCAGGATACCGTCGCCGCCGACAACCGGCCCCTGCGCCTCAAGCCGTTGATGGTCGCCCTGATGCAAGGCTGCCCGGAGGGTTCGGTCGCGTTCCAGGTCGAGAACGGCAGCGACGATCTGGCGGTCGCCGGTGATG
Organism: uncultured Propylenella sp.; assembly: GCA_964487455.1. Classification (GTDB taxonomy): domain Bacteria; phylum Pseudomonadota; class Alphaproteobacteria; order Rhizobiales; family Afifellaceae; genus DASWJZ01. The sequence goes on along the minus strand of CAZARE010000006.1, from coordinate 780 downwards.
AGGACCGGCTGCGCGCTCTGTTCGGGCACATGCTGCGGAACGCACTCGATGCCACCAGCGAGCGCGGCGGCGTTACGCTCTCGCTCGGCGCATCGGGCGCGCGCGCCATCATCGAAGTCTCCGACAATGGCCCCGGCATGGCAGCGGATTTCGTCCTCAATCAGTTGTTCAAGCCGTTTCATTCGACCAAATCGGGCGGGCTCGGCATCGGCGCCTACCAGTGCCGGGAACATGCCCGGGAACTCGGCGGCGACATCGAAGTCATTACCAGTCCCGGATCAGGCACAACAATGCGCATTCTTCTTCCGCTCGCCCGGGCTCCCGATCTGGAGCGTCCTGTCCGGATTGCGTGACCCCGATGCCTTTCCGCCTCAGCGAAGCTGCTGCAGCGCCGCTTTCGCCTGTGCATCTCCGGACGCTGCCGAGTGCTCCAGCCAGGAGCGGAGGTGCCCCATCCTTATTTCCGCCGGCTGGCTCCCCATGGCGATGGCCTTGTCATACCATTCCAGCGCGTCCCCGATCTGCGGCTGTGTCCCGTGAACGCCGGCGCGAGCGAAGTAGAGGGGATCGAAGGTCATGCCCATCAGCATTGCGCCCTCGGCACTCCCACGCCCGGCGGCAAGCCGGTAGAACAGCCGCGCCGAGGCAAGATCGCCGACATCCAGCAATGCGTTGCCGCGCTCAACCAGATCGGCGACATCCTGGCTGGCCGGCGCCGCACCGCCGCGCGGTTCGGTCACCCCCTCACTCGCCGGGGCCACCGCCGCTTCCGGTGCTTCC
>CAZARE010000005.1:0-4135 GCA_964487455.1 uncultured Propylenella sp. | reverse complement strand
GGCAGCGGCGTCAGGTAGAAGAACTCCACCAGCTCGATCGCCAGCTCCTTCTTGATGATCTCGACGTCGCGCTTGATGGATTCAGGCGTATCGAAGGGGAAGCCGGTGATGTAGCCGCAATAGGTCATCACGCCGTGCTTCTTCCATTCCTGGAGCATCTTGCGATACTCCCAGATCTTGTTCTGCCGCTTCTTGGCGGCCATCAGGTTCTCCGGATTGATGTTCTCCAGGCCAATGTAGGCCCAGTGGCAGCCGGCGCGCGCGCATTTCTCGATGAAGCCGGGCGTCTTGTGGCAAAGCGCGTCAGCCTGGATGAAGAACTTGAACCTCAGGCCGTCCACTTCCTTCAGCTTAATCAGCCGGTCGAGCACCGGCTCCCAATCCTTGTTGCGGGAGAAATTGTCGTCGGTGACGACGAACCGCTTAATGCCGCGCGAGGTCATCTCGCGCACCACCCGTTCAATGTCGTCGGGCGTGCGCCAGCGCGACTTGCGGCCCTGCACGTTGATGATGGAGCAGAACGAGCACTGGTAAGGGCAGCCGCGGCCCGAATCGAAGGTCGCGTAGGTTCCGACGATGCGATCGAGGACATAGTCCGGCAGCACTGGCTTCGGCTCGCCAGCGAGGTTGGGAAGGGCACTCATGTAATTGTAGACGGACTTCGCCTTGCCGGCCCAGACGTCCTTGAGAAGCTCCTCGAAGCGGCCCTCCTCCGCCTCGCCGGCGAAGATGATGCAGCCGAGATCAATGGCTTCTTGGATGTCAGCGGGAATAGCCTGCAGCATGGCGAGGCAGCCAGACACATGAAACCCGCCGATGGCGACGGGGACGCCGGCCGCGCGAAAGCGCCGCGCGATGTGCATGGCGCGAGGAAACTGGTTCGACTGCACGCCAACCAAACAAAGCAGCGCCTGGTCTGCAGCGCGCATTTCGGAGATAAGCTTGTTGACCGGGATGACTGTGTTGGGCTCGTCGTAGGCGACATATTCGATGTCGACGTCTGGCCCGAGGACCCGCCGCTCCGCGCAGTCGCGCGCCAGCCCGAACAGACATCCGAGCGAGTTCGACGGCACGCAGGACTTGCGCCACTGAATGACGTAGCCATCCTCATCATAGCGCGAGGGCTTGATCAGCGTGACCGCGAACCGCCTTCTTGCAGAAGCCATGCTCTCCTCCTGTCGCGGGGAAGCGCGATGATGCCGCTCGGAGCTACTCCGCGGCGACCATCGGCTCCGGCGCGCGCTCCTCGGAAGCGTCCTCGTGCACGTGAATGTGTGCGCGTTGCAGCTTATTAGCCGCGGCGGCATGGACGTGAATCATTTCCAGATCGCCGAACGCCTCGCGATCGTCATCCACCGGCGCAATCGCCGCGTCCACGTACTTTTGCTTCCGCGCCTCGCGCCGGACGCTCCACGCCATATGCCAAAGCGTCAACAGGAGCCAGCCGGCGCGTGCCTGCCTAATCGCCGTCAGCGTCCAGTACTTGGGATAGAACACCAGCGGGCTCTCGATGGGCATGCCCGGCCGGCGCTCAGTGCGCACCCGGCGGCGGAAATAGCCAGCCTCGACCGGATGCACGTGCTCGATCAGACGCGTCGACCAGAACCACAGAAGCGGGAAGACTGACTTGAAGACGCTTGGCCTTTCCTGCGCCTGGATGCGCCGCATGATCGTCCTGATATGATCGCGGTTGTAATATTGCTTCCATGCGTTCTCGAAGGCGCCTTCCCACTCCTCGTCCGTCATCTTGTTGTGATGGGTCACCCGATGGGAGAGCGCATATTTGTTCATGTCCGGGTCCATCCAAGTCCCGGCGTCGGTCAGCCGCTTGTGGTCCTCAGATCCGGGTAGCGGCGTGAGATAGAAGAACTCGATCAGCTCGACCGGCAGCTCGCGTTTGATGATCTCGACGTCCCGCGCGATCGTCTCCGACGTGTCATGCGGAAAACCGGTGATGTAGCCGACGTAGATCATCACCCCGTGCTTCCGCCATTCGTGGAGCATCTTGCGATACTCCCAGATCTTGTTCTGCCGTTTCTTGGCAGCCATCAGGTTTTCCGGGTTGATGTTCTCCAGGCCGACATAGACCCAGTTGCACCCGGCTCTTGCGCACTTCTCGATGAAGCCCTCGGTCTTGTGGCAGAGGGCGTCGGCCTGAATGAAGAACTTGAACTTGATGCCCTCCTCCCGCAGCTTGGTCATGCGGTCGAGGACAAGCTCCCAATCCTTGTTGCGCGCGAAATTATCGTCTGTGATGAGCAGTCGGGTGATGCCGCGCGACCAGTTCTCGCGTAAGAGCGCCTCGATGTCGTCCGGAGAGCGCCAGCGCGACTTGCGGCCCTGCACGTTGATGATGGAGCAGAACGAGCACTGGTAAGGGCAGCCGCGCCCTGAATCGAAGGGTGAATAGCGGGCGGCTACATGATCGAGAACGTTGTCAGGCAGGATGGGAATCGGCGCTCCAGCAAGGTCCGGAAGCGCGTTCATGAAGTTGTAGACGGACTTTGCCTTGTTCTCCCAGACGTCCTTTAGAAGCTCCCCAAAGCGGCCTTCCTCCGCCTCGCCGGCGAAGATAATGCAGCCGATGTCGATGGCTTCCTGAATGTCGGCCGGAATCTCTTTCAGCATGGCAAGGCATCCGGAAACATGGAAACCGCCGATAGCGACGGGAATACCGGCCTCCCGGAAGCGGCGCGCAATGTGCATGGACCGCGGGAACTGATTGGATTGCACGCCCACCAGGCACAGCAGAGCACCGTCGGCAGACTGCATCTCCTGGATGATCTTCTCGAATGGAATAACGGTGTTCGGTTCGTCGTAGCCCGAATAGGTGATCTCGACGTCCGGCCCCAGGACGCGGCGCTGGGCGCAATCGCGCGTCAAGCCGTACAAGCATCCAAGCGAATTCGACGGCACGCAGTTCTTGCGCCACTGGATGACGTAACCATCCTGGTCATAGCGCGCCGGTTTGATGTGCGTGACGACGAAACGCTTGGCGCGGTCACTCATTCTTCTCCCCCCGGTCCTCGTGGCGCAAGGTCACGCACAATGCTCAGCTGCAGAAAATCGAACAGAATGAGCCAACTATGCCGAGAATGCCGCCCCGACGCAACACGCCGCCATTCTGCTGCATCATCGAAAGACCACCCGAAAGGCCGGTTTTCCGCTGGCCTGTGTTGACCAGGTCACGCATGACACCTAGTTAGCGCGTCCGCAAGCCCTGAGCGCACCACCGCGTGCCGGGTACGACGCCCCAGATGAGCCGCCAAGACATGACCACGCCCGACTGGAGCGAACCGAAGGCGACCGCGCTTCTCGTCCTCGCCGACGGCGCCGTGATCGAGGGCACGGGGCTCGGCGCGACCGGGAAGGCGGCGGGCGAAGTCTGCTTCAACACCGCGATGACCGGCTATGAAGAGATCCTCACAGATCCCTCCTATGCCGGACAGATCGTTACGTTCACCTTTCCGCATATCGGCAATGTCGGCGCCAACGAGGAGGACATGGAGACGGTGAACGCCGCGGCGAGCTCCGGCGTGCGCGGCTGCGTTCTCAGAACCGACGTTACCGATCCGGCCAACTGGCGGGCTACACGCGATTTCAACCAGTGGCTGAAGGCACGAGGCATCGTCGGCATTGCCGGCATCGATACGCGCGCGCTCACGACTTTGGTCCGCGAGCGCGGCATGCCGAACGGCATCGTCGCGCACAACCCCGACGGCCGCTTCGATGTCGATGCTCTCAAGGCGGAAGCTGCGGCGCTTCCCTCCATGGCGGGGCTCGACCTGGTGCCGCTCGTGACGACCGGCCAGTCCTTCAGCTGGGACGAGACAAGCTGGCGTCCTGGCAAGGGCTATGGCCACCGCAGTGGCGACGCGCGCTACCACGTCGTCGCCATCGACTACGGCATCAAGCGCAACATATTGAGGCTCCTGGCCGATCAGGGCTGCCGCCTCACCGTGCTGGCGGCGACGGCAACGGCCGATGACGTGCTTTCGCGGAATCCGGACGGCGTTTTCTTGTCGAACGGGCCGGGCGATCCTGCGGCGACGGGCGAATACGTGGTGCCGACCATCAAGGCAGTGGTGGATTCGGGCGTGCCGACCTTCGGCATCTGCCTCGGCCACCAGATGCT
>CAZARE010000004.1:0-16943 GCA_964487455.1 uncultured Propylenella sp. | reverse complement strand
GTTCACGATGGCATGGAACGTCTCTGGCACGCTCAGCCCGGGGATGAGCGCGCGGGCGACGTTGGGCGGCACGGCGAGGACGATATTGTCGGCGGGGCCAAGCGCCAGGCTGTCCCCGCCGAAATCGAGATCCGTCGCGCGATCATCGACGTAACGTATCTGCCTGAGGGCGTGGCTGAAGGCGATGTCCCCACCACGGGCCCAGATGAAGGCGAGCGCCGGATCGACAAAGGCGGCGGACAGTCCGCCCGTTGCCACGATGGGGCGGCATGCCCCGCCGCCGGCGGCGAGAGTCTCGCGCAGGATTTGCGCGGCCAGGCGTGCATCGGCGATGCGCGGGTCCGTGTTGAGCGCAGCCAGGAGGACCGGGCGCCAAAGGCGCTCGTAGAGCGGCCCAGCGCAGGCCATGACGTCGCCGACGGTGGCGGACGCCGGCGCGCGCAGCACGCCGATTGGAGCGAAGTAATCCGGCGCGCGGGTGCCAGGCACGCGGCGGCGAGCATCGAGAATCCACCACGGAAGCCGCCCGGCATTGGGCCGCAGCGTCCAGCGCTCGCCGGTGGCGAGATCGGCAAAGGGGAACTCCGCTTTCTCGGCTGCGGTCACCGCGGCGAGCCCGCCTATGCGACGTAAATAGCCAAGCGCCGCCCAATTGGCCGAGAGCAGAAGATGATTGCCGTTGTCGATGGTCAGATCGAGCGAGGCGTCGTGGTAGGAGCGGCAGCGACCGCCGGCGAACTTCGCGGCTTCGTGGACAACGACCCGGCGACCCGCCGCGGCCAGCTCGACGGCGGCGGAAAGGCCGGAAAGGCCCGCACCGACGACATGCACGACGCCCGACATCACGCGATCCCATAGCGCAGCACGGCGCCGACGAGACGGAACTTGCTTACCTTCACCGGCTCGCGGGGCGGCGTCCAGCCGCGCGCTCTCAACCCAGCAAGAATCCGGCGGTAGGCCGCCTCCATGAGGCGCGGCGCTCGCACGGCGCGGCGCGGGGCCTGGCGCATGACACGATCGGCCTCGGCGAAATGGTCTGACGCGCGTCCAGCGACCTCCTCGCAGGCCTCTCCGATCGCCGGCTCCTCGAGGATCGCCTCAGCAGCGCGACCTTCGACCGTGATCCCGGCCGCATCCAGCGCCTCGCGCGGCAGATAGAGCCGACCGCGCTCGGCGTCCTCGTCAAGGTCGCGCAGGATGTTGGTGAGCTGCAGCGCCCGCCCGAGATGGAAAGCAAGCGCGTCTCCATGCTCCGGTGGAAGCCCGAAAACGCGGACCGACAGCCGCCCGACGGCGCTGGCGACGCGGTCGCAGTAGAGGTCGAGCGTCTCCCACACCGGTGCAAAGAGATCCGTGTCGACATCCATCGCCATGCCGTCGATCACGGCATGATAGTCCTCACGCCTGAGGCCGAAGCGCCGCGTCGGCTCTGAAAGAGCCATGGTCGCCAAACAGACCGAGCCTTCAAACAAGCGGTCGATATGCTCCCGCCACTCGGCAAGCGCGGCACGGCGCGGCGCACGCGGTCCCTCGTCGTCGGCGATGTCGTCGACGGCGCGGCAGAACGCATAAATCGCGTACATGGCCTCACGCTGCTCGGCAGGAAGGATGCGCATCGCCGTATAGAAGGAGCTGCCGGCAGCCGGCGGCAAAGCTTGGCCGGTTGACGCTGCCTCGGACCCGTTTGTCGACAGCGCCATCAGCGGCCCCGCGTGCCCGCGGCAAGCCCGGTCATGCCGCGACGGTGGAACGGGCGCCGCATCAGGGTGCCTGCCGCAGCGACGAGCGCGATCGCCAGGAACCCGACCTTGCCATGATGCACGCCCTGGCTCAACGGATCGCGGCGCTTCAGCCCGCCGGCGAGCGCAACGGCCAACCGGTGGATGGCGGCGATCTCGAGCGCCAGCCGCGTGTCGGAGACAAGATCCGGTAGCGCGCTGCCGTCGTTGAGAAGGTTGAGACAGCGCTCGGCCAGATCGGCGATTACCGCCTTCAGCGCCGGCGTCGCCGCTTCGGTAGCGAGGTCCTCCACGCGCGCGCCATGATGCTCGAATGTGTCGAGCGGGAGATAGACGCGGTCGAGATTGCAATAGTCGTCGGCGCAGTCCTGCAGGTGATTGACGACTTGCAGTGCGGCGCAGATGAAGTCAGACGCGCGCCACGTCGACTGCGGCGATTCACCATGAACGTCGAGCACGAAGCGGCCCACTGGCATGGCCGAAAGGCTGCAATAGTGCATGAGCTCCGACCAGTCGGCGTAGCGCTTCTTCTTGGCGTCCATGCGGAACGCGTCGAGGAGGTCGAGCGCGTGGCGCGGCGGCAGGCCGCGCTCCGCAAGCGCCGCCTTGAGCGGCTCGGCTTCCGGGTCAGGCGGGCCACGCCCGGTGAGGGCGGCATCGAGCGCGTCGAGCATTGCAAGCTTGTCGTTGGGCGCAAGTTCGCGATGGTCGGCGATGTCGTCGGCCGCGCGCACGAAGCGGTAGAAGGCAAGGATCGGACCGCGGTGGCGCGGGTGGACGAGCTTCGACGCGACGGGAAAATTCTCGTCCCGATGCGATTTGCCCGAGCGTGCCTGCGTCGCGGTGATCATGCGTCGGCGGTCTTTCCGGTGGCCTGGAAGCGCCCTTTCCAGGCACCGCCGCGCCCGCGCCAGTGCTGGATGGCGGATTCGACGGTGAAGGCCGTGTAGAGCGCCGCGATCAAGGGCAGCAAGACGCCCCAGAGCGGCGAGCGCCCGTAGAACCTGAGTGTCGGAACGAAAGCGAGCGCCATGGCGAGCCACGCCGCCGCGCCCATGGCTCGCGCCGGGCCAGAGGCGAGCACAACGAGGAGCGGCGGCGCGAGATAGGTAAGCGTCATGCCGAGAAGAGCGCCAGCCAGCCGTAGCGGCGAATAGCGCAGCTCCGCGTAGGCGGAACGCACCACCATGCGGCGGATGTGGTTGAGGCTCGGATAAGGCCGGAGGCTGACGACGCGCCGGGTGAGGCCGAGCCAGATCGGGCCCTTGCGTTTCAGCAATGCGCCCAAGGCGCAGTCGTCGATGAGCGCGCCGCGGATCGCCTGAAGCCCGCCCGCCGCGGCGAGCGCCGGCCGGCTCACCAGCATCGAGCCGCCGGCGGCCGCGGCCGTCGCGCGGCGCGGGTCATTCACCCATGCAAACGGATAGAGCTTGGCGAAGAAGAACACGAAGGCGGGGACCAGTAGCCGCTCCGCCCAGCTCGTGCAGCGGAGCTTCACCATCAGCGAGGTAAGCACCGTGCCGCGCGCCATCGCTCCGCCAACGAGGCGCTGCAGGGCGTCCGCCGCTTCGTAAGCGATATCGGCGTCGGTAAAGAGGATGTAGTCCGGCGGCTCCGGCTGATCCTCGACAGAGCGCAAGCCCTGATGCATCGCCCAAACCTTGCCGGTCCAGCCGGCCGGGGGATCGGAGCCCTCAACGACGGTCAGCAGCTCCGGAGCGCCGGCTTCATTTGCGGCAGCGCACGCGATCTCAGCGGTGCGGTCGCTGCTTTGGTCGTCGACGAGCACGACGGAGAAACGGCCTGGGTAAGTCTGGCGCACCAAGAGACCCATGCTCTTGCCGATGACATCGGCTTCGTTCCGCGCCGGCACGATGGCGGTGACTGCCGGCCAAGCGCGGGACGCGCGCGCCCCCGTGTCAAGAAGGGAGAAGCTCTCGTCCCGCTCCGCCGTGCGCCAGAAGAAGCCGCGTCCGACGAGAAGGTAAAGCCACACCGCCAACGCGGCGAGCCCGACAAGCTGAGCGATCACGCGAAATCACCTGATGTCTTTGCCGAAGGGCGCCCCGCTCCAGCGGTTTTTCCCCTTACGTTCCAACCATGTCAGGCGGAAAGGTTCAAGCGCCGAGGCCTTGGGACAGTTAGCGCGCGGCAAGACGCTTAGGGAACCGGCGTGTCCCAGATGTCCTCGGCGTATTCGCGGATGGAGCGATCGGAGGAGAACCACGCCATATTGGCGATGTTACGGATGCTCGCCGCCCACCAGGCGTGCGGCTGGTGCCACAGCGCGTCCAGATGACGCTGGGTCTCGTAATAGGAGGCGAAATCGGCGGTGAGCATGAACCGGTCGTTCCTGGTCAGCGCCTCCACGATGGGGGCATAGCGGCTCGGTTCCTCAGGAGAAAACACGCCCGAGGATATTGCGGCGATCACCTGCCTCAAGGCAGGCGAGGACTCGATCGCCGCAGCCGGGTCGTATCCGCTTTCAAAGCGCGCGCGCACCTCGTCGGCCCGCAAGCCGAAAATGAAGATGTTGTCGTCGCCGACCCGCTCGCGGATCTCGACGTTAGCCCCGTCCAGCGTGCCGATGGTAAGCGCCCCGTTCAATGCCAGCTTCATGTTGCCGGTGCCGGATGCCTCCAGCCCGGCGGTGGAGATCTGCTCCGAGAGGTCGGAGGCCGGGATGATCGCTTCGGCCAGGCTCACATTGTAGTTGGGCAGGAACACCACCTTGAGCAGGCCGGACACCCTGTCGTCGTTGTTGACGACCTTGGCTACGTCGTTGATGAGGCGGATGATCAGCTTCGCCTGGTGGTAGGTGGCCGCCGCCTTGCCGCCGAATATCTTCACGCGCGGCGCCCAGTTGCGCTCCGGGTCGGCGCGGATGGCGTCATAGAGCGCGATCGTCTCGAGCAGATTGAGCAGCTGGCGCTTGTATTCGTGGATGCGCTTGATCTGCACGTCGAACAGCGCGGCGGGATTGACGTTGATGTTGAGCGTCTCGCCGATCAGCTTGGTGAGGACGGCCTTGTTTGCGCGTCGGATGCCAGCAACCCTCTCCTGCATGTCGGGATCGTCGGCGAAGTCCGCCAGCCGGCTGATGCCGGCCGGCTCGTCGAGGATCTTTGGGCCGCAAGCATCGACCATGAGCGCAGTCAGGCCCGGATTTGCCCGATGCAGCCAGCGGCGGAAGCTGATGCCGTTGGTCTTGTTGACGATGCGCTCAGGGTGGAGCTTGTGCAAATCCCTGAAGACCGTGCGACGCATCAGCTCGGTGTGCAGCGCGGAGACGCCGTTGGTGCGATGCGAGCCGATGAAGGCGAGATGGCCCATGCGCACCCGGCGCCCGTTTGTCTCGTCGATGAGGGACAGCGCAGCGCCCTCCTCCTGCGTCGCACCTTTCCTTCGCACACCGTCGAGGTGCCGCTCGTTGATCTGATAGATGATCTGCATGTGCCGCGGCAGCACCCGCTCGAACAGCGGGACCGGCCACGTCTCCAGCGCTTCGGGAAGCAGAGTGTGGTTGGTGTAGGACAGAGTGCCCACCGTGATCGCCCAGGCGTCCGCCCAATCGAGGCCGAGCATATCGACCAAGATGCGCATGAGCTCGGCGACGGCGACCGCCGGGTGCGTGTCGTTGAGCTGGATCGCGGCCTTGTCGGGAAGCAAGCGGATGTCGCCGAAGACGCGTATGTGGCGGCGCACCAGATCCTGCAGCGAAGCCGCGACGAAGAAATACTCCTGGCGCAGCCTGAGCTCCTGCCCGGCGCGCGTCTCATCGCTTGGATAAAGGATCTTGGAGATGGTCTCGGCGCGCGCCTGCTCGGTCAGCGCGGCGACGTGGTCGCCGGCGTTGAACACGTCGAGCCTCAGCGGATCGACGGCGCGCGCCGACCACAGGCGCAGCGGGTTCACGCGCCGTCCCTTCCACCCGACCACCGGCGTGTCGAAGGCGACGGCCTCGACCGTCTCGCTCGGATGCCACACGGCACGCGCCGCGCCGCCCGAAAGCGTCGCCGATCCCACGTTTCCGCCGAATCCCACGTCGTAGAAGATCTCCGGGCGCTCGAACTCCCACGGGTTACCGAACGAGAGCCAAGTCTCCGGATACTCCTGCTGCACGCCGTCCTTGATCACCTGACGGAAGAGGCCGTGATCGTAGCGTATGCCGTAACCGATGGCGGGGATGGAGAGCGTGGCCATGCTTTCCATGAAACAGGCCGCCAGCCGGCCGAGGCCTCCGTTGCCGAGCGCCGCGTCGGGCTCGGAGCTGAACATGCGCTCGATATCTACGCCGAGATCGCCGAGCGCGGCATGAAATGCCTCGGTCAGGCCCAGATTGTTCAGCACTTCGCCGAGCAGCCGTCCGATGAGGAACTCAAGCGACAGATAGTAGACGCGCTTGTTGTTCTCCGCGCGCATCCGTCTTTTTGACTCGGCCCAGTGATGGACGATGCGGTCACGCGCCGTCAGCGCTGCAGCGATGAACCAATCGCGGTGGCTGGCCGTGGTCGGAACCTTGCCCGTGTCGAGAGTGAGCTTAGCGAGGATCGTCTCGCGAATCGCCTCGATGTCCTCATCGCGAACCGGCGGAGGATAGCTGACCGCGCGATCTCGGGACGCGGATAAATGAACGCGACGAATGCGTTTTTCCATACCGGGCGCGTCCTGAGCTGAAGGCTTGGCTCAACCTTGAGCGATGGTGGTAAATATTTTAGCCATGCGGCGGCCAGGACTCGTCTGTCAACGGATGTCAGACGAATCGAGAGCTTTACGCACACGATGCAACGTCCGTGCCGCGGCGGTGACCCCCCAATCAACGCGGGGTAGTGCCGGCGCGGCGTGCGTTCTCGGCCTCGATGGACTTGAGGAGCTCGGGCTGGCGAGCGGCGAGCCCGCGAAAATCAGCGACGTCAAGCCTGAGGAGCCGCGCAGGCGTTGCGGCGACCACCGTCGCGTTGCGCGGCTCGCCTGAGATGAGCGCCGTCTCGCCGAAGAACTGCCCGGCGACGAGGCGGACGCGTTGGGCGCCGCGCCGCACCTCCACCTCGCCCTCGGCGATGAAATACATGCTGTCGCCTGGCTGCCCTTGGGCGACGATGACGGTGTTGGGACCGGTGTTCTGCACCTTCAGCAGCCCGGCGATCTCGGAAAGCGCGGGCGCACCGAGATCGCGGAAGAGCGGCAGCCGCACGACAAGGTCCCAGCTTTCCAGAAACTCGCGCCGACGAAGCTCCTGGGAAAAGCCGCTGGCCAGGATGCCGGCCCAGAGCGCGAACAGCCCGATACCGGAGACCATCACCGCACCGGCGAGAACGCGTCCGGCCAAGGTCGCCGGGACGCGGTCGCCGTAGCCGGTGGTCGTCACCGTCGTCACCGCCCACCAAAGCGCCGAGGGCACGCTGTCGAACGCTTCCGGCTGCGCTTCCCGTTCGGCCAGATAGGCGATGGTAGCGGCGAACAGGATCACGACGACGAAGACCGTGGTCACGCTTGCCAACGGCTGCCTTTCATTGCGCAAGACCCGGCCGAACAACGTGAAGGCTGGGTTGAGTCGGATGAGCTTCAGAGCCCACAAGACGCCGAACAGCCGCGCCGTCATCGGTGACGCGCCGAGAGCGAGCGCCAGGGGTACCGGGGCCGCAGCCAGGAGGTCGATGACCGCCGGGGCGCTCACCGCCCAGCTCAAGCGTCCGGACGACTGGCGTAAGCGAACAACGTACTCGATCGCGAAGAGAGCGGCGACGGCGAGGCAAAGCACCGTCAATGCGCCATCGTACGTGGAAGGCAAGTTCGGCAGCGTGCCGGCCAAAAAGGCGAGGAGGCCAACAATTGCTACGATGCGCTCGCCCGTCGTCTCGAGGCGCAGCCAGGAGAGGCCTGTCGCGGCGCTGCCGACCGGCTTCTCAGGAGGAGAGTTCGCTGCCCCGACCATGCCCTGCCCGCAACGAGAGGCTGATTATGCGGCGCAGAGGCGTCCTTTGTCACATGCTATTCGCCGGGTTGCGCGGCCATGCGGTTTCGCGCCAAGCGGCGCTTAGCTGCAGAATGCAGATGCGGCGCCGCTCCCGATGCGACGAGGCCGAGCCGCTCGCGCATGATCCAGCGCCCCGTCATCAGCATAGCCACGGCGGCCAGGCCTGCCGCAAGTCCAATCCAGATGCCGGAGCCGGCAAGCCCGAAACGGAAGGCGAGCAGCACGCCGAGCGGCATGCCGACCCCCCAATAGCCGACCGCCGCGAACAGCATAGGCACGCGCGTGTCGTGCAAGCCACGCAGCATGCCGGCACCCACCGCCTGCGCTCCATCGACGATCTGAAAGAGCGCGGCAAATGTCAGAAACGTCACGGCAAGCCGGACCACGGGGGCGTTCTCCGGACGCGAGAGATCAAGAAAGGCGCCGATCAAGAGGTGCGGCGCGACGAGCATGACGCAAGCGCACAACGCCATGAAGCCCACGCCCATCGCGTAGGCTGTCCACCCGGCGCGACCGATTCCCTCCGCATCCCCTGCGCCGAAAGCGCGCCCGACCCGCACCGTAACGGCTTGCGCGAAGCCGAGAGGGACCATGAAGGTGAGGGAGGCGATCTGAATCGCGATGGCGTGCGCGGCGAGCGCGGTCGACCCGACCAGCCCCATCAGGAAGAGGGCGGCGGTGAAGATCGCCACCTCGAAGACCAAAGTTGCCGCTATCGGCAGGCCAAGCCGCCAGAGCTCAAGGAAGCGCGGCCAATCAGGCCGCCAGAAGCGCCCGAAGAGGTGGTAGCGCCGAAATTTGCGATCGCGCAGGACCGACAGCGCGAGACCGGCGAACATCACGAAACTCACCACCGTCGTCGCGACGCCTGCTCCGACCAGCTCCAAGCGCGGAAAGCCGAGATTGCCGAACATGAGACACCAATCGGCAAATGCGTTGAGCGGGACGGCTACGCCCACGATAAGCAGCGCCCAAACCGGGCGCTCCAAGGCGGTCACGAAGGAGCGCAGCACAAGATACGCAAGGAAGGGCAGATACGCCCATTGGAGCGCACGGACGTAGTCCGCGGCGCCGGCCGCGAGCTCAGGCTCCTGGCCGAGCGCCACAAGGATAGCCTCGGCGTGCCATAGGAGGAGCCACACCGGCAAAGAGATCGCCAACGCGGCCCAAAAACCCTGACGCACGGTGCGTCGCACCTCGCGCACCGAGGAATGACGCGCGCCAAGCGTGCGCGCGACCATCGGCGCCACGGCCGAGACAACGCCGATGCCGAAAATGACGACAGGGAAGTAGAGACTGAAGCCGAGCGCCCCTGACGCAAGGGCGTTCGGACCGAGCCAGCCCATCATCACGACATCGGTCGTGTTGAGCGCCATCTGGGCGAGGTTGGTGAGGATAATCGGCCAGGAAAGCGCCAGCGTGGCCCGGATGTCGTGCAGCCAGCCGCGCCGTGCCCTGGCATGCTCGCGGGCCATGTCGCTCATACCGCTGTTCCTAGTGGGGATAGAGGCTTCTCGCCACCGAAACAGAGGTTTCGCGCGATCGGACGAAGGGCGGGGTGATTTCGCGGCTGTTTCACACTAAGTGACTTCTTCTGGAGGTCCGAATGCTCGAGGTTTTGCGCGATTTCGTTCGCCGGCTGGGGGTTGCCGAGGAGGAGCGGCACGTCGGGGCCGACGATACGCGTCTGGCCCTGGCCGCGCTGCTCGTGCGCTGCATGGCCATTGACGGCACAGTCAGCGAGGCGGAGCGGCAGACTCTGCGCGACCTGTTGCTTCGCAACTACACCTTGTCGGACACGGATCTCGACACCCTGATCGAAGACGCTACGCGCGCCGAGCACGAAGCGGTGGACATCTATCGCTTTACCAGCGTCCTGAAGCGCCAGATGAGCGAGGAGGAACGGGTGCGCGTGATCGAGCACCTTTGGGAGATCGTCTATGCCGACGGCAAGACTCACGAGTTCGAGGAGAACCTGGTGTGGCGCGTGGCCGAGCTGATGGGGGTTCACCGGCGCGACCGGATTGCCAAGAAACGCGCCGTGGCGGAAAACAGGCGAGCCGATCCGGGGGATTCGGGCTGATTCGTTCGTTGCGTCCGTCAAAGCTCGCCGCCATCATTCCAGCATGCAAAAACCCGTAGCCACGCCGCAGAAAGTGCTCATCGTGCTCCATCAGGAGGCCTCGAGCCCGGGCAAGCTCGGACAGATGCTGAAGGCCAAGGGGTTCGAGCTCGACATCCGCAAGCCGCGATTCGGCGAGCCGCTGCCGGAGACGATGGAGGAGCACGCCGGGTCGGTCATCTTCGGCGGCCCGATGAGCGCCAACGATAGGGACGACTTCATCCGCCGCGAGATCGACTGGATCGGCGTGCCGCTCAAGGAGGGGGCCCCGTTCCTCGGCATCTGCCTCGGCGCGCAGATGCTCGTGAAGCATCTCGGCGCGAAGGTCTCAGCCCATTGCGACGGATGCGCGGAGGTCGGATTCTACCGGCTGCATGCCACGAAGGAGGGACGCAAGCTCCTGCACTGGCCGAGCATGGTCTACCAATGGCACCGCGAGGGCTTCGACCTGCCCGATGACGCCGTGCTCCTGGCGCGCGGCGATATCTTCGAGAACCAGGCCTTTTCGGTGGACGGCACAGCCTTCGGCATTCAGTTCCACAGCGAGCTGACCTATGCCATGGCGTGCCGCTGGACCGTGCGCGGGGCGGCGCGCTTCGCGCTTCCCATGGCGCAGCAGCGCCCGGAGCACATGGCTGGCTGGTTCCGCTACGACCCCCCGATCCGCGCGTGGCTGTGGAACTTCCTCGACGTGTGGCTGGCGCAGGACAAGCGCGAGCGTGCCGCGCTGCCGGCCAGGCAGGTCCGAACGCGGTAGCCTAGAAAAGCGTCTTGTCGATCCACGCGATAACCTGATCAACGGTCTCCACCACGGGTCCGGGGGGCTGTGGCGGGCGCTCCACCAGCACGACGGGCAGGCCGAGATGGCGCGCTGCGACGATCTTGGCGGCGGCGCGGCCGCCGGAATCCTTCGACACGATCCATCCGATCCTGTGCTTCCGCAGGAGCTCGATCTCCCGCTCCGGATCGGTGGGGGGCCGGCCGAGGACGACTTCGCCCGCCGGCAGCTTGTCGTCCACGGCGGGCGGCTCGATCATGCGCACCAGGCACCAAAGGTCCTTGCGTGCCGCGAAGGGCGCCAGCTCCCGGCGGCCCGCGGCGAGGAAGACGCGCACGCCCTTCGGCAAAGCGGCAGCGGCGGCACCGATGTCCGCGACCGGCACGAAGCGATCTTCTGCCGTGCGCTCGAACGGCGGACGCAGGAGCCTCACGCGCGGTACTCCCGCCTTGTCGGCGGCTTCCGCCGTATGTAGGGCAATGCGCGCAGCGAACGGATGCGTGGCGTCGATCAACGCATCGTAGCGCTCCTCGGTGAGGAAGGCGGCAAGGCCCTCCGGCCCGCCGAAGCCGCCGCGCCGCACGCGCCCTGACCCGACGTTGGGAAGCCGCGTCAGGCCGGCCAGCGAGGTCACCGTCTCCAGCCGGTCGTCGCCGGCGAGCCTCGCCGCCAGCTCGGCCGCCTCCGCAGTGCCGCCAAGTATGAGCAGCCTAGCCATGCCCGGTCTCCGCCAGCCGCCGGCCTTCACGGTCGACGATGAGCACGTTAACGGCGACCGGCGCGGCGCCGAGCACCCCCTTTGCCGTCTCTCGCGCGCGCTCCGCGACGGCCGAGGCGAGCGGCATGCGGCTTTCCTCAGCAAGCGTAAGGGCTTCCGCTGCGGTGTTGGCAGTCCGCACGCGTTCCACCTGCTGCGCGCTCGCGCCGGCCGCCCGGCAAAGCTCGGCGAGGAAGTTCCGGTCTACCTCGGAGCGCGAGGAATGGAGATCGAGCGCTCCTTGCGCCAGCTTTGTCATTTTGGCGAAGCCGCCGGCGAGCGTCAGCTTCGCCACCGGATGATCGCGCAGGTATTTGAGGAGGCCGCCGGCAAAGTCGCCCATGTCGAGAAGCGCGATGTCGGGCAGCCCGTAGTGCCGGCGCACCGCGTCTTCGGATGTGTTGCCGGTCGAGCCGGCGACATGGTCCAAGCCGGCCGCGCGCGCTACGTCGATCCCGCTGTGGATGGAGTGGATCCAGGCGGAGCAGGAGAAGGGGACGACGATCCCCGTTGTGCCGAGGATCGACAGTCCGCCGACGATGCCGAGCCGCGGGTTCCACGTTTTCTGGGCCAACGACTCTCCGCCGGGGATGGAAATTTCGATACCGGCGTCGGGCGCGGCGCCGTGCGCCGCGGCGACCTCCGCGATCGCCTCCGTCATCATGCGGCGCGGCACCGGATTGATGGCCGGCTCGCCAGGAGCGATCGCAAGGCCGGGGAGCGTCACCGTGCCGACGCCAGGTCCTGCCTTGAAGGCGATGCCGCTTCCGCTCCGGCCGCGCCGCACCGTGGCGACGACTTCCGCCTCGTGCGTGACGTCCGGATCGTCGCCGGCATCCTTGATGACGCTCGCCGTCGCCCAGTCCTCGCCGCGCTCGGTTCGGCTGAGCGCGAAGGACGGCGTCTCGCCGCGCGGCAGGCGGATGGTCACGGGGTCGGGAAAATCGCCGGTGAGCAGCGCCTGGAACGCTGCCTTGGCTGCGGCGGTGGCGCAGGCGCCCGTGGTCCAGCCGCGGCGCAGCGGTCGGTCCGGTCGACGCGGAGCATTCTCCGACATGCCGTTCCTATAGCCGCCGGCCCCCTGCGCCGATAGAAGGGCGGCATGGTAGAGCGGCGCGACAGCATCCTCGACGGACTCCCCGTCTTCGAGCCGGGCTGGGTGTGGCTGGTGGGGGCCGGACCGGGCGATCCCGGGCTTCTCACCCTGCACGCGGCGAATGCGCTCGCCCAGGCGGACGTCGTGGTCTACGACGCCCTGGTCGATAGGCGCTTGCTCGACCATGCGCGGTCCGGCGCGACGATCGAATATGCCGGAAAACGCGGCGGCAAGCCGTCGCCCAAGCAGCGCGATATCTCGCTGAAGCTGATCGAGCTGGCGCGCGCCGGCAAGCGCGTCTGCCGCTTGAAGGGCGGCGACCCTTTCGTGTTCGGGCGCGGCGGCGAGGAGGCGCTGGCTCTTGTCGACGCCGGAATCCCCTTCCGCGTCGTTCCGGGCGTGTCGGCGGGGATCGGCGGGCTCGCCTATGCCGGCATCCCGGTGACGCATCGCGACGTGAATCATGTCGTGACGTTTCTAACCGGACACGACCAGAGCGGGCTGACGCCGTCGTCGATCGACTGGGAAGGCGTGGCGCGCGGCGCGCCGGTCATCGTCATGTATATGGCGTTGAAGCATCTACAGCAGATCGCCGCGGCGCTGATCGACGCAGGCCGCGCCGCGTCGGAGCCCGCCGCCATCGTCGTGAGCGCGACGACGGGGGACCAGCGGGTGGTCGAGACCACGCTCGGCCGGGCTGCCGCCGATGTCGAGCGGGCCGGGCTGGAGCCGCCCGCGATTGTGGTGGTCGGGGAGGTGGTGCGGCTGCGCGCGGCGCTCGACTGGCTCGGCGCTTTGGCGGGCCGCAAGCTCGTCGCCGATCCGCTCGGGCTCCGCGCCGCGCCGGAGCGTGGCGAGACCGCCTGACGTCATGACCGGAGGCGGCGCGCCAAGGGGGCTCATCGTCGCCGCGGCGGCGAGCCACTCCGGCAAGACGACGGTCGCGCTCGGGCTGATCGCCGCGCTGCGCAAGCGAGGATTGAGACTCGCCGCGGCGAAGTGCGGGCCCGACTACATCGACCCGAGATTCCTTGAGGCGGCGAGCGGCGCGGCGGTCGTCAATCTCGACCCGTGGGCGATGCCGCCGGACGTGCTCCGCGCGCGGCTGGCGCGGCAAGCGGAGGGGGCCGATTTCGTCGTCGTGGAAGGCGTCATGGGGCTCTACGACGGCGGCCCCGGCGGCGCGGGCTCCACCGCGTCGCTCGCAGCGATGACCGCGCTCCCCGTTATCCTCATCGTGGGAGCAGAGGGCATGGCGCAAAGCGCTGCCGCCCTGGCGGAAGGCTGCGCGGGGATGGCGGACGGCTTCACCGTCGCCGGCGCCATCGTCAACAACGTCGCCTCGGAGCGGCACGCCGCGCTTATCCGCGAAGGGTTCGAGCGCGCCTCCGTGCCGCTTCTCGGCTTGGTGCGGCGCGACGCGTCGGTCGCGCTGCCCTCGCGCCATCTCGGGCTGGTGCAGGCGGAGGAGCACGACGATCTTGAGCGCAAGGTCACGCGGGCGGGGGAGCTGGTGGGGGAGGGGTGTGATCTCGATCGACTGATCGAGGCGGCCGCCCAACAGCCAGCGCCCGTGCCCCGAGAAAACCCCTCCCCTAGCCCCTCCCCACAAGGGGGAGGGGGACTCGCCCCTCTCGGACAGCGCATCGCGGTGGCGCGCGATGTGGCGTTCGCCTTCGCCTATCCGCACCTCCTGATGGACTGGCGCGATGCGGGCGCGGAGATATCGTTCTTCTCCCCCCTCGCCGACGAGGCGCCCCGAGCGGAGGCGGATGCGGTGTTTCTGCCCGGCGGCTATCCGGAGCTGCATGCCGGAGCGCTCGCCGCGGCGGCGAACTTCCGCCTCGGCATGCAGGCGGCTGCGAAGCGCGGGGCGCTCGTCTACGGCGAGTGCGGCGGCTACATGGCGCTCGGCGAGAGCCTGGTCGACGCCGAGGGCAGGGATCATCCGATGCTCGGGCTGCTCTCGCTGGTCACGAGCTTCCGCCATCGCATGCTGCATCTCGGCTATCGCCGGCTGACGCCGCTCGGCGATCTTCCCTGGGATGCTCCGCTCATGGCGCACGAGTTCCATTTTGCGCGCATCGTCAGCGAAGGCGACGGCGACCCGTTGTTCGAAGCGGAGACCGCCGACGGCGTGGCGCTCGGACCGATGGGGCTACGACGCGGACGCGTGATGGGTTCGTTCGCGCATGTGATCGACGGCGGCATCTCGTAGCCCGGATGGAGCGCCGGAGGCGCGCAATCCGGGATCAGCTCACGTTACTGGCGCTCCCGCATTTCGCTTCGCTTCATGCGGGCTACGGTCGCCTTTCGCTTGGGCCTCAGCACATGCGCATGGCTTGCGTCGTAGAGCGCCGAATCACGGAAGTCCGTATCGCCGAGCGCGCGTCCGACCAGGATGAGCGCCGTGCGGGTAATCTTGGCCGCACGGACCTTGTCGCGGACATCCGACAACGTGCCGTGGATGAATTCTTCATCGGGCCAGCCGACGCGATAGGCCACGATGACCGGACAGTCGGCGCCGTAGTGCGGCGTGAGTTGCCGCTCGACGTCCAGCAGATTGCGGACCGACAGGTGGATGACAAGCGTGGCGCGGCTTTGCGCCAGCGTGGCGAGGTCCTCGCCCTCCGGCATGGCGGAGGATTTCATCGCCGTGCGTGTGAGGATCACTGTCTGGCTCACGTCCGGGAGGGTGAGCTCACGCCTGAGCGCCGCGGCGGCGGCGGCGAAGGCCGGCACGCCCGGCGTCACGTCGTAGGCAATGCCGAGCGCATCGAGACGGCGCATCTGCTCGGCGACGGCGCCGTAGAGCGACGGGTCCCCGGAATGGACGCGCGCCACCTCCTTGCCCGCCTCGACGGCGGCGCGCATTTCCGCGACGATCTCGTCGAGTGTCATCGAAGCGGTGTCGAGGACGCGCGCGCCGTCTGGCGCGGCAGAGACGATCTCGGGCGGCACCAGCGACCCGGCATAGAGGCAGACGGGCGAGCGCTCGATCAGCCGCAACCCGCGCACGGTGATCAGGTCCGGCGCGCCGGGCCCCGCGCCGATGAAGTGGACGACGCTCATCTCGCCGCCAGTCGGAAACGGCGCCGGCCCTCCCCCCTTGCGGGGGAGGGTGCCCCTTTCGCTCGCGAAAGGGGCGGGAGAGGGGGAGATGAAGAGCCCGGCACGCCACCCCCTCTCCCGACCTTCGGCTGACGCCGAAGGCCACCCTCTCCCGCAAGGGGAGAGGGCTGGGGCGCGCGGGTTAGCGCCTTGCGTCTATTCTGCGGCATCGGCGTTCCGCTTTTTCTCATATCCACGCGGCGTGTAGGTCCATATCCGCCCGGCGGCCTCGATCTGGCGCGTCGACGATGCGCCGACGATCACCAGCGTCAGCATGTCGACATCATCCACGTTCAGCGCGCGCAGCGGAACGGTCGCGACGCTCTCGCCGTCGCGGCCGAGATTGCGCGCGAGGATGACCGGCGTGTCGGGCGGCCGGTGGCGCAAGAGAATCGCCTTCGCTTCTGCCAGCTGCGTACGCCGCCGCTGCGAGACGGGATTGTAAAAGGCGATAACGAAATCGCCTTCCGCCGCAGCGCGAATGCGCGCTTCGATCGCGTCCCATGGCGTGAGGAGATCGGAGAGCGAGATGGCGCAGAAATCGTGGCCGAGCGGCGCGCCCGCCCGGGCGGCGGCGGCCTGCATGGCGGAGACGCCAGGCGCTACGACCAGTTCGGCCCGGTGCGCAGCGTCGGGAAACGCGCCAACGCCAACCCTCTCGCATGGGGAGAGGGTGTCGCCGAAGGCGACGGGTGAGGGGTGACTGCGCGCGGGAGCTGAACCCTTCTCTGAACGTAAGCCCTCACCCGGCTGCTCCGCAGCCACCTTCTCCCCACGGGAGAAGGTTTCGCCAACCGCTTCTGCTTGCGCCCTGTCGAGGCACTCGAAAACAAGCGCCGCCATGGCGTAGATGCCGGGATCGCCAGACGAGACCAGCGTGACGGCGCGGCCTGCGGCCGCCAGCGTCAGCGCGTGGCGAACGCGGGATTCCTCCGCGCCGAGCGCGGAATCGAAGCGCTCGGCGTCGGCAATGAGCGGTGCGACGAGGTCGAGATAAAGCGTATAGCCGACAACGGCGTCGCTCGTCTGGAGCAGACGTCGCGCTTCCGGCGTCAGCCAGTCGGCCGTGCCGGGCCCGATGCCCACAATGGCGAGGCGGCCGCGCGCTCGGCCGGCCCGCGTCGCGTCGATGATGTCCGGCGCTTCCGCGATGGCGCAGGTGACGCGGGCGCTCTTGCACTTGGCGACGACGAGCGTGCCGTCCGGCCCTGCCGCTGCGAGTGCTGCACCCCCCGCCACGCCGCGGCAGCCGACTTCGCGGAAAACGGCGTCGGACGGATTCTCAAGGCGCGGCGTCTCCGCTTCTAACGTTGCGGCAGCAAAGAAGCGCGCCGGCACGCGGAGATGCTGTGCCGCGGCAAGC
>CAZARE010000003.1:0-9262 GCA_964487455.1 uncultured Propylenella sp. | reverse complement strand
CCACGAGCCTCAACCGGAGTGGGAACAATGCCGGAGCGGATGACGGGTGCTGAGATGGTCCTGAGAGCCCTGGCGGATCAGGGCGTAGAGCACATTTTCGGCTATCCCG
Source organism: uncultured Propylenella sp. (assembly GCA_964487455.1). Classification (GTDB taxonomy): domain Bacteria; phylum Pseudomonadota; class Alphaproteobacteria; order Rhizobiales; family Afifellaceae; genus DASWJZ01. The sequence goes on along the minus strand of CAZARE010000003.1, from coordinate 9,153 downwards.
GAGGCGCGGTGCTTCCGATCTATGACGAGCTTTTTCAGCAGGACAAGGTCAAGCACATCCTGGTGCGCCACGAACAAGGCGCCGGACACGCGGCGGAGGGCTATGCGCGCTCAACTGGCAAGGCCGGCGTCGTGCTCGTTACATCCGGGCCGGGTGCGACCAATATGGTGACCGCGCTGACCGACGCCATGATGGATTCCATTCCGCTGGTCTGCATCACCGGGCAGGTGCCGACGCATCTAATCGGCAACGACGCCTTTCAGGAATGCGACACGGTCGGAATCACCCGCCCTTGCACCAAGCACAACTGGCTGGTGAAGGACGTCGACGACCTGGCGCGGGTTCTGCACGAGGCGTTCTACGTGGCGACCACGGGCCGGCCGGGCCCGGTCGTGGTCGACATTCCCAAGGACGTCCAGTTTGCCACCGGCGTCTACCGCGACCCCAAACAAGTTCGCCGCGGACATTCCGGCTACCGCCCCGCGGGGAAGGGGTCGCCGGAAGCGATCCGCCACGCGGTCGCATTGATGGCGGAAGCGACGCGCCCGCTCTTCTATACCGGCGGCGGCATCATCAATTCCGGCCCGCGTGCGAGCCAGCTCCTGCGCGAGCTGGTCGCGGCGACCGGGTTTCCGATCACCTCCACCCTGATGGGCCTCGGCGCCTATCCCGCCTCCGGTGAGAACTGGCTCGGCATGCTCGGCATGCACGGCACCTATGAAGCGAACATGGCGATGCACGATTGCGATCTGATGGTCTGCATTGGTGCGCGCTTCGACGACCGCATCACCGGGCGCACCGACGCCTTCTCGCCGGGCTCGCGCAAGATCCACGTCGACGTGGACGCCTCGTCCATCAACAAGAACATCCGCGTAGACGTGCCGATCCACGGCGACGCGGCGCAGGTCATGGAAGACATGCTGCTGGTCTGGCGGAAGGAGGTCGGTAAGCCGAAGAGGACGGCGTTGGCGGATTGGTGGGATCAGATCGCGCGCTGGCGCGCCCGCAACTCGCTCGCCTACAGGCCGTCGAAGGACGTGATCATGCCGCAATATGCGGTGCAGCGGCTTTATGCGGCGACCAAGGACCTCGATGTCTACGTCACAACGGAAGTCGGCCAGCACCAGATGTGGGCGGCGCAGTTCTACGGCTTCGAGCAACCCAACCGCTGGATGACCTCGGGCGGCCTTGGGACCATGGGCTACGGACTGCCCGCCGCCCTCGGCGTGCAGGTCGCGCATCCCAAGAGCCTCGTCATCGACATCGCCGGCGACGCCTCGGTGCTGATGACGATGCAGGAGATGTCGACCGCCGTGCAGCATGCGCTGCCGATCAAGATTTTCGTGCTCAACAATCAGTATATGGGCATGGTCCGCCAGTGGCAGCAGCTCTTGCACGGTAACCGCATCTCGCACTCCTACGTCGAGTCGCTCCCCGACTTCGTGAAGCTCGCCGAGGCCTATGGCTGCGTCGGCCTGCGCGCGGAGCGCCCCGCCGATCTGGACGATGCGATCGACGAGATGATCAAGGTCAAGCGGCCCGTCATCTTTGATTGCCGCGTCGCCAATCTGGAGAACTGCTTCCCGATGATCCCGTCGGGCAAGGCGCACAACGAGATGATCCTGCCGGTAGAGGCGACCGAGGAGGACGCGACCGCGGAGAGCTTCGCCGCCGGCAAGGCGCTGGTCTGAGGCGCGGCGGCGACCGCGTGACCGCACCTCTCCCGCGCGCTCTGGACTACGGGCTCCTGATCGCGCTCGCGGCGATGTGGGGCGGGTCGTTCATGCTGATCAAGCTGGCGATCGGCACGGTGCCGCCGGTTACCATGACCGGAGCGCGGGTCGCCATCGGCGGCGTCCTCTTCGTTGCGGTCGTGTTGGCAACCGGCCGGCGCCTGCCTTCCGATCCGCGCGTATGGGGCTGGGCGACGCTGACCGCCATATTTGGGCTGGGGCTCCCCTTCTCGCTGATCTCGTGGGGCGAGGAGGTGATCGATTCCGGCCTCGCGGCGATCCTGATGGCCGGCATGCCGCTGATGACGGTCATTCTCGCGCGCTTCGTCTCCGGAAACGAGCCGCTGACACCTGCCAAGCTGGTCGGCGTCGGCTTCGGCATGGCCGGGCTGGTCATCCTCATCGGGCCGGGAAAGCTCGCCACCCTCGGCGATGACGCGCTGCGGCAGATGGCGGTCGTAGGCGCCTCGTTCTGTTATGCGATCAACGCCATCGTCACCAAGCGGATCGCCGGACAGGATCCCTATTCAGTCTCGGCGGCGATCATGATTTGCGGGACGGTGCTGCTTCTGCCGGCAAGCGCCGTGCTCGACTCGCCGTGGACATTGCAGCCGACGCCGCTTGCCTGGTTCGCGCTGATCACGCTTGGCGTGTTTCCCACCGCGCTCGCCAGCCTTGCCATGCTGGCGCTGCTGCGGCGGCAGGGGGCCGGCTTCTTCGCCCAGATCAACTTCCTGGTGCCGCTCTTCGGCGTTTCTTGGGGCGTCGCCATCCTGTCCGAGCGCCCGCCGGCTTTGGCGGTCGCCGCGCTTGCGGTCATTCTGACGGGCATAGCTATTTCGCGCGGTACGCTGCGGGGGCCGCGCGCGCTTTCAACGGAGACGCCAAAATGAACGATACCAAGACTGGCCGCCCGGCGATGACCCCGCCGGCATCGGCCTATTTCATTGAGGACCGCCACGATCCGGAGGAGGCGCACACGCTCTCCGTGCTCGTCGACAACGAGCCGGGCGTGCTGGCGCGCGTGATCGGTCTCTTCTCCGGTCGAGGCTACAACATCGAGAGCCTCACCGTTTCGGAGACGCAGCACGAGCAGCATTTGTCGCGCATCACCGTTGTCACGACCGGCACTCCCGATGTGCTCGAGCAGATTCGCAATCAGCTGGACCGCATGGTGTGCGTGCACCGCGTGAACGATCTCACCGTGCTCGCCCGCAACCTCAACCAGGAAAAGCCGCTCGAGCGCGAGCTGGCGCTGGTCAAGGTCGCCGGCAAGGGCCAGAAGCGGATCGAGGCGCTGAGGCTCGCCGATGCGTTCAAGGCGGAGGTCGTCGACGCCACCACCCAGCACTTCATCTTCCAGGTCACCGGCCGCACCAACAAGATCGAGCAGTTCATCGCCATCATGCAGCCGATGGGCCTGGTCGAGGTCTGCCGCACAGGCACCGCCGCCATGTGCCGCGGGCCGCAGGCCATGTAGCCTGCGCGGGCCGGCCATCTTCGCGCCAGATTCGCTGCTCGTAATGCGAGAAGTCGCGGGCGCCGCGCCCGCGACTCGGGGCTTGGGGCAGGCGCGTATCTGAGGAGTCGGCGATGTCTCGGCACAGCGTTGCAACAGTTCTCGTTTCCATGGGCCTTGCATTCGGCGGCGCGTCCGCTCCGGCCGCCGACCTCTGCCTCGGCCTGAAATTCCGCTGCGACGGCTTCGAGCCGAATTGGCAGCTCTTCACCGACGTTGACGGCGGCGGCGATACGACCGTCCGCTTCACTGATCCGGAGAACCCCAACTGGGAAACGGAGCCGCTCGTCGTGGAGAGCTGTCTGTTGCAGGGGAGCCCCAACGACTTCGAGCTGACCACCGGCGCGCCGCTCTCGCTGATCGCCAACATCGTCGACCAGAGTTGCACGCAGCCGAACGACGACGTGACCGATTTCTCGGTGACCGTCACCTTCACCCAGGGCGCAGTTTCGGACCACCCGACGCAGGTCGAGGGCACCGGCTGCTGCCAGTTGCTGGAATAGCTTCGCCGCCTCCTGTGGGCTCGGAAAAGCCGCCAATCCGTTCTGGTTGCGTTCTCAGAATCTAGATGCTATCTTAGATTTGTCTAGACGGAGTGCGCAGCATGGCTTTTCACGTCCGGGATCCTGAAACGGATGCCCTCGTTCGCGCGCTCGCCAAGCGCAAGGGCGTCGGCATCACAGAAGCCATCCGCGAGGCCGCAGCGCGCGAGCTCAAGCGCGAAGAGAAGAAGCTCTCCCTTTGGGAGCGCACGGCGGACATACGCGCTGAGATTGCTTCTTGGCCGAAGACCGGCTTGAAGGCGGACAAAGCGTTCTTCGACAGCCTTTCGGACGAGGAAGACTAATGTTCGTTGATGCTTCGGCCCTTTGCGCTGTCTTGCTTGAGGAAGAAGACGCCGAACGGTTTTCGCGCCATTTAGAGGCTGCCACCGTGACATCCGCCTTGGCCGTCTACGAGACGGCCCTGGCGATCATACGCGTTCGCGCCGCGCACGTCGCCGAGTCGGAAGAGCAGGTGCGAGAGCTGCTGCGGCGCGCCGACGTAGCCATCCTGCCGGTGGAGAGCGAGACTGTATCGCTTGCCCTTCAAGCCCATGCGAAGTTTGGCAAGGGGCGGCACCCCGCGAAGCTGAACCTGTGCGACTGCTTCGCCTACGCCATGGCCAAGCAGCTTGGCGTGCCGCTTCTCTACAAGGGCGACGACTTCGCCCTGACCGACCTTGCCTGACCGGCCGGCGGCATGAACCTCTCGCCGCAGCAGGACGCCGCCCTCCTTGCCGTCTCGCGCTGGCTGAAGGTCGCCGGCACCGGAAAGGGCGGACTGGTCTTCCGCCTCTTCGGCTATGCCGGCACCGGCAAGACGACGCTCGCCAAGAGAATCGCCGACGATATCGGCGGGGGCGTGCTCTTCGCCGCCTTCACCGGCAAGGCGGCGCAGGTCATGCGCAACCGCGGCTGCACCAATGCCCGCACCATCCATTCGCTCATCTACCGGCCACGCGGCGAGAAGGCGGAGAAGGAGACCGGCGAGTTGCAGCCGGCCTTCGCGCTGAACCGCGCAAGCGAGGTGCGCCGCGCCAAGCTCGTCATCATCGACGAATGCTCCATGGTCGACGAGGCGCTCGGGCGCGATCTCCTCTCCTTCGGCACGCCCGTCCTGGTGCTCGGCGATCCGGGCCAGCTGCCGCCGGTGAAGTCGGGCGAGGGCGGCGGCGGCTTCTTCACCGAGCACGAGCCCGACGTGATGCTGACGGAGATCCACCGGCAGGCGCGCGAGAACCCGATCATCCAGCTGGCGCAGGAGGTGCGCGAGGGCGGCCGTCCCGCCTACGGCCGCTACGGCGACAGCCGCGTCATCGGGCGCGGCGACATCGACGCCGAGGACGTTCTCGCCGCCGACCAGGTGCTGGTCGGCATCAACCGCACGCGCCACAACTACAATCGCCGCATCCGTGCGCTGAAGGGCTTCGACGGCGTACTCCCGGCCGCCGGCGACAAGCTCGTCTGCCTCAGGAACAGCTCGGAGAAGGGGCTCTTGAACGGCGGGCTCTGGCGCGTCACTTCGCTCGGCGCGGCGCGCGGGACGACGCTCAACATGCTGGTCAAGTCGGAGGACGAAGGGCCGCTCGGCGCGTCCGCCAAGATCCGCGTGCTGAAGGACATGTTCGAGAAGGGGCCGGAGGCCGTCCCCTTCGACCGCCGCCGCCGCACCGACGAGTTCGACTACGGCTATGCGCTCACCGTCCACAAGGCGCAGGGCTCGCAATGGGACCGCGTGATGCTGTTCGACGAGAGCTTTGCCTTCCGCGACAGCCGCGAGCGCTGGCTCTACACCGCCATCACGAGGGCGGCAGAGCAGATTACGATCGTGCGGTGATGCACTGCTCGCATTGAGACCCCTACAAGACGCGGTCAACGCGCCGACTAACTGCCGACGATGTTGACGCCCGTCGCGCGACACGCTACATAGCGCGCAATGATCCGGTCGTTCCGGCACACGGGCCTTCGGCAGCTCTTTGAGGACGACAATCCGCGTGGCGTCCCGTCGCAGCTCGCTAGAAAGCTCCGGAACATTGTGACGTTCCTGAACGCGGCGAGCTCGCCGGAGCAGGCCGCGCCGTTCCCGGGGCTGAGGCTGCATCTGCTCAAGGGCGATATGCGCGGCAAGTGGAGCATCACCGTCACCGGCAACTGGCGGGTCGTGTTCCGGTTTGAGAACGGAGACGCCTATGACGTGGATCTTGTTGACTATCACTGAGGCTCTTCGATGCAGATGAAGAATCCCGTTCATCCCGGCATCTTCCTGGCCGAGGAGCTGATCGTTCCCCTCGGGCTTACCGTTACCGAGGCGGCGCGCGCGCTCGGTGTAGGCCGGCCAGCGCTCTCAGCGTTGCTGAACGGCCGCGCCGCCATTTCCGCCGAGATGGCCGTGCGCTTTGAGAAGGCGTTCGGCGTTGATGCCGGGCTGCTCCTGCGCATGCAGTCGCAGTACGTGCTGGCCGAGGCGCGCCGCGCCGCCAAGCGCATCAAGGTGAAGCGCTACGATTCCAAGGCCGCCTAAGCTGCCTCCCGGCGACCTGGCGCAGCTCAGGAGCGCGCCGTCAGTTCCCCAGGTTCTTCTGCCAAGTGAGGAAGTCGCGGCCGTCCGTGGTGCCTCCCGTCGCCTGCTGTGGGACCGCACCGTTGCCGAACTGCGGCGCTGGTTGCTGGGGCGGCTGCGGAGCCGCGAGCTGCCCGCTGGCGGCGCTGTTCTGATTGACGATGAGCTGCAGGATGCCGGCGGCGTGGGCAGAGCTGTAAGTGGCTGCGACGGCGGCGACAACGATCGTCGAGGTGACGAGCGCGGCAATGAGCGTTCTTTGCATCTCGATCCTCCTTGCTCGGCGGCATCGGGCTTGGCATGGTCCCTGCGCCGATGGTGCGGCATAGCCCTGTTGTGCAATCGCCCTGTTTCGTGGCGACCCTGAAACGGTTTCGCCACGGCCACAATTGTTGCGCTGCCGGCTGCCTATTCCGCCGGCCGGCGCCGAGCCCAGCGATGGCGAGAAGGAGGAGTGACGTATGAAGATCGATGGCGCGTGCCATTGCGGCTACATCACCTTCGAGGCCGAGATCGACTCGGACAAGGTGGCGATCTGCCACTGCACCGACTGCCAGACGCTCTCCGGCGCGCCGTTCAGGGCGTCGGTCATTGTTGCCGCGGACAAGCTCCGCCTGCTTTCCGGAGAGCCGTCGACCTACGTCAAGACCGCCGAGAGCGGCAACAAGCGCGCCCAGACGTTCTGTCCGCGCTGCGGCTCTCCTTTCTACGCAACCTCGCCCGACGACCCCAATGCCCCCCGCTTGGTGCGGCTCGGAGTCGTGCGCCAGCGTGACGAGCTTCTGCCCAAGCGTCAGATTTGGACCCGCTCGCAGCAGAAGTGGGTTGGCTCGATCGCGGGCATTCCGGGCGCGGAACGGCAGTAGCGCGGCGTATCTCTTCCGGGCCTCCGAAGCCTGGCTCACACCGCCTAGCGGAAGCGCCCCAGCATCACGTCGTCCTCGCTGACCTCGCGGAAGAATGGCGCGGAGAAGCCGTCGTGGCGCCGCGCGAGAAAGCGCCGGCGAATCTTGTCGATCGTGCCCAGGGCCCCCTTGCTTTTCGATCTGCCCTGTCTCGCTGTACCCAGCTGCCAGCCGTGTTGCCCGGGCCGCTCCCAGCGCGCCTCGTAATCGCTTTGCTGCGGAAACGTGGCAAAGACCGGCGCGTCGCTTACGCGTTGCGCGATGGTCAGGATATAGGTCGGCGCGTCGTTCATCAGCTCCACCCGGCGTCGCGCTTCCGCTGGATCGGCGACGACCACCCAGCGCTTCCTTCCCCTCAGCTCGTGCAGAAGCACGGCCTTGACCTGAAATCCATTGGCCGGCGAAAAGGCGCGATAGATCGCTTCCGGGCTGAGTTGCCAGAATCCGTGGCCCATCAGATTGTTGCCGCAGCTCACCTGCGTGAAATGCCCGCCCGGACGGACCATCTCCATACAGTTCCTCAGTGCTTGCGCAATGTTGAAGACGTGCTCCAGCGTTCCGCCGTCGTGGACAAGGGAGTATTTTGCGCGAAGGGCGTCCGGCAGCGGCAGATTGAGGTCGTGCTGGAGCGGGGCGCCTTCATATCCGCTGAGGTCGAGCGATTCGACGCGCTCCGCTCCCATCACCTCGAAGAAGCGGTCCGCATATTTGTGACTGTCGACGAAAGCGCGGGCGTCCTGCTCTATGCCGAACGTTGCAAACACGCGGGCGAGAACTTTCGCGCGGGGCCCGAACGCTTGCCGCCCGACCATCATGACGTCGCTGAAGTCGGCGCCGATCGACTTCGCGGCGGAGAGCAGGAGGACCGAAGCCGAGTCGAGCGCCATTGCGCAGAGCTATCATCCGCTATCATCCGCGGCCAAGCGCGAAAGCACTCTCCTGGACCTCAATCTCCCACGGAGCATGATCAGAAAGGCTTCGCCGGTTGCCCGCCTCGCCCGCGAAAGCTAGAACGCCAGCCTCATTAGCCGAAAATACCTCTGCGAGTTAGGCAGGCCGGGCAAGCGGGAAGGGCAAGTCATGCGCGTTTACTACGACCGCGATGCGGACGTGAATCTGATCAAGGGCAGGAAGGTCGTCATCGTCGGCTACGGCAGCCAGGGCCGTGCGCATGCGCTGAACCTGAAGGAGTCCGGCGTCAAGGACGTGAGCGTCGCGCTACGCCCGGGCTCCTCCACCGCCAAGAAGGTGGAGGCGGACGGGCTGAACGTCATGTCGGTGCCCGACGCGGCCAAGGCCGCCGACGTCATGATGATGGCGACACCCGACGAGCTGCAGGCGGACATCTGGCGGGGCGAGATCGCGCCGAACATCCGCGACGGCGCGGCGATCGCGTTCGCGCACGGCCTCAACGTCCACTTCAATCTGATCGAGCCGAAGCCGTCGATCGATGTGATCATGATCGCGCCGAAGGGACCCGGCCACACGGTTCGCGGCGAATATCAGAAGGGCGGCGGCGTGCCGTGTCTCATCGCCGTGCAGCAGGACGCCAGCGGCAACGCGCACGACCTGGCGCTCTCCTACGCCTGCGCCATCGGCGGCGGCCGTTCCGGCGTCATCGAGACGTCGTTCCGCGAGGAGTGCGAGACCGACCTCTTCGGCGAACAGGTGGTGCTCTGCGGCGGATTGGTGGAACTCATACGCGCCGGCTACGAGACGCTGGTCGACGCCGGCTACGCGCCGGAGATGGCCTATTTCGAGTGCCTGCACGAGGTGAAGCTCATCGTCGATCTGATCTACGAGGGCGGCATCGCCAACATGAACTACTCGATCTCCAACACCGCGGAGTTCGGCGAGTATCTCTCCGGCCCGCGCATCGTCACCGACGCGACGC
>CAZARE010000002.1:0-11948 GCA_964487455.1 uncultured Propylenella sp. | reverse complement strand
CGCGGAAGTCCATGCCCATCTTGTCGACCTCGTCGAGCAGGAAGAGCGGGTTGGACTTCTTGGCCTTGCGCATCGACTGGATCACCTTGCCAGGCATCGAGCCGATATAGGTGCGCCGGTGTCCGCGGATCTCCGCCTCGTCGCGCACGCCGCCAAGCGACATACGGATGAACTCGCGCCCGGTCGCCTTGGCAATCGACTTGCCGAGCGACGTCTTGCCCACGCCGGGAGGCCCGACCAGGCAGAGGATAGGCCCCTTCAGCTTGTTCGCGCGCCTTTGCACGGCGAGATACTCAACGATGCGCTCCTTCACCTTTTCAAGGCCGTAATGGTCGGCGTTGAGCACCTCCTCGGCATAGCTGAGGTCGTTGCGCACGCGCGAGCGCTGCTTCCACGGAATTCCGAGCAGCCAGTCGAGATAGTTCCTGACCACCGTGGCCTCGGCCGACATGGGGCTCATCTGCCGCAGCTTCTTCAGCTCCAGCTCGGCCTTCTCGCGCGCCTCCTTTGAGAGCTTCGTCTTGGCGATGCGCTCTTCCAGCTCGCGCAGCTCATCGCGGCCGTCCTCGCCGTCGCCGAGCTCCTTCTGGATCGCCTTCATCTGCTCGTTCAAATAGTACTCGCGCTGCGTCTTCTCCATCTGACGCTTGACTCTGCTGCGGATGCGTCGCTCGACCTCCAGCACGGAGATCTCGCTCTCCATCATGCCCAGCACCTTCTCCAGCCGCTCCGCGACAGAAGTCAGCGCCAGGATCTCCTGCTTCTCCGGAATGCGCACCGCCAGATGGTGGGCGACGGTATCGGCGAGCTTCGAATGGTCCTCGATGTTGGAGACCGCCGAGATGACCTCCGGGCTCACCTTCTTGTTGAGCTTCACGTAGTTCTCGAACTCAGAGACGACGGAGCGGGCGAGCGCCTCGACCTCCACCTCCTCGCCCACCGTCTCGGTGAGAACGCTGACCTCGGCCTCGAAGAAGCTGTCGCGCTCGGTGTAGCGGAGAATTTGCGCGCGGTCGCGCCCCTCCACCAGCACCTTCACGGTGCCGTCGGGCAGCTTCAGGAGCTGCAGCACGCTGGCGAGCGTCCCGATCTCGAAGATCGCCTCCGGCGACGGATCGTCGTCGCCGGCGTCCTTCTGGGTGGCGAGCAGAATCTGCCGGTCGGCCCGCATCACCTCCTCAAGAGCGTTGATCGACTTCTCGCGGCCGACGAACAACGGCACGATCATATGCGGGAAGACCACGATGTCCCGCAGCGGCAGCACCGGAAAGGCGCTCTCTCCGGAGGGAACGTCGATCGGACGTGGCTTTTCGGTCATCGCTTTTCCTTCACGTCTCGTTCGCTCTGCCCAAGAAGGGGCAGACAGCGCGAATCACAGCCTAGATGAGACGCGCTGCCGACGAAACCGCTTGCAGGGACGTTCCGCGAAGCGGCGCATAAAGTCGGTCGTGACGCGCGCCGAGGGGGTTGTCCGTTAGGTGGAAACCCTGACGCCCGGGTTCAAGGCCGCCGGCGCCTCTCTTGGCAGTCCCCCCGGCCGCCTCATCAGGCCGAGCGCCCGGCATTGTGGTGCTCCTCGACCGCCCGCTCGCCATAGATGTAAAGCGGGCGCGAATTGCCGTTGACCACGTCGCTTGAGATGACGACCTCTTCGACCCCGTCGAGGCCGGGCAAATCGAACATCGTTTCCAAAAGGATCGCTTCCATGATGGAGCGCAGCCCGCGGGCGCCGGTCTTGCGCTCGATTGCGCGCTTGGCGATGGCGGTGAGCGCGTCGGTGTGGAAGTTGAGCTCCACGTTCTCCATCTCGAAGAGCCGCTGGTACTGCTTCACCAGCGCGTTCTTCGGGTCCGTCAGTATCTGGACCAGGGCCGGCTCGTCGAGGTCCTCCAGCGTCGCCACCACCGGCAGTCGGCCGACGAACTCTGGGATGAGACCGAACTTCAGGAGGTCCTCCGGCTCGACCTGCCGGAACAGCTCGCCGGTCTTGCGGTCCTCCGCCGCCTCCACCGTCGCGCCAAACCCGATCGACGTCTTGCGGCCGCGGTCGGAGATGATCTTGTCCAAGCCGGCGAACGCGCCGCCGCAGATGAACAAGATGTTGGTGGTATCGACCTGCAGGAACTCCTGCTGCGGATGCTTGCGTCCGCCCTGCGGCGGCACCGACGCGACCGTTCCTTCCATGATCTTGAGCAGCGCCTGCTGCACGCCCTCGCCGGACACGTCGCGGGTGATGGAGGGGTTGTCGGACTTGCGCGAAATCTTGTCGACCTCGTCGATGTAGACGATGCCGCGCTGCGCCCGCTCGACGTTGTAGTCGGCCGACTGCAGAAGCTTCAGGATGATGTTCTCTACGTCCTCGCCAACATAGCCGGCTTCCGTCAGTGTGGTGGCGTCGGCCATGGTGAAGGGAACGTCGAGGATGCGCGCCAGCGTCTGCGCGAGCAGCGTCTTGCCGCAGCCGGTCGGGCCGATCAGCAGGATGTTGGACTTGGCGAGCTCCACGTCGTTGTTGCGAGCGGCGTGGTTGAGACGCTTGTAGTGATTATGGACCGCCACCGAGAGCACCTTCTTGGCGTGCTCCTGGCCGATGACGTAGTCGTTCAGAACCTCGTAGATCTCAAGCGGGGTGGGCACACCGTCGCCGGATTTGACCAGCGAGGACTTGTTCTCCTCGCGGATGATGTCCATGCACAGCTCGACGCACTCGTCGCAGATGAAGACGGTCGGACCGGCGATCAGCTTGCGTACTTCGTGCTGGCTCTTGCCGCAGAAGGAGCAGTAGAGCGTGTTCTTGCCCTCGCCGCCGCCCGATCCGCTGATCTTGCTCATGTCAAACCTCGCTCAGGACACCTTTCGTGCACAATGCGTGTCATCGCGCAACCCAGGCCCACGCTTGCATATCGAACCATTCTTGCGCGTAAGATTTCAAGATTAACTTAATGATAGGCCAGGGATTGTGGAGTTTCGGTCACGCCTCCCGTCCGCCGACCTGCTCCAGCGCCGCGCGGGTGGTCATGACCTCGTCGACCAGCCCGAAGTCGCGGGCCTGTTCCGCGCTCATGAAATAGTCGCGATCCAGCGTGGTTTCGATGGCCTCGTAACTCTGGCCGGTATGCTTCACGTATATCTCGTTGAGCCGGCGTTTCATTTTGATGATGTCCTCGGCGTGCCGCTCGATGTCGGACGCCTGCCCCTGGAAGCCGCCGGAGGGCTGGTGCACCATGATCCGGGCGTTGGGAGTGGTGAATCGCAGCCCCTTCTCCCCGGCGCAAAGCAGCATGGAGCCCATGGACGCCGCCTGGCCGATGCACAGCGTGGACACCCCCGGCTTGACGAATTGCATCGTGTCGTAGACCGCCATCCCGGACGTCACCACGCCGCCCGGCGAATTGATGTACATGGCAATTTCCTTCTTCGGGTTGTCCGCCTCAAGGAAAAGCAGCTGGGCGCACACCAAGGACGCCATGTGATCCTCGATCGGCCCGGTGATGAAGATGATCCGCTCCTTGAGGAGACGGGAGTAGATGTCGTAGGCGCGCTCGCCGCGATTGGTCTGCTCGACCACCATCGGAACGAGCACCTGCATGTATGTATCGAGAGGGTCTTTCATTTCCTGTCACCCGGGAAGGACGGCGGAGCACCGGCTGCGGCGAATCTATATAGAGAAGCGCCTTATACCGGTCCCCCATGCTTCAACAAATGCTGAGGCCCCGTGATCTGAGCGAGGCGGGCCTTGGCGCGGCGGAGGAGTGGAGCGTCGCGGAGCCTGCCGCCCGGCGGCCTCCGCGGAACTCCATCAGTGATCGTGACCGTGTTCGTGCTCGGTGTGCCCGCCCTCTTCTTCTTCGTCCATGGCGAGCAGCTCTTCCTTTGAGACCGGCCTATCCACCACGTCGGCGAACTCCAGCACGTAGTCGATGGCCTTCTCCTCGTAGATCGGCGCGCGCAGCGCCTGTAGCGCGTCGGGGTTGTTCTTGTAGTATTGGAGCACCTGCTGCTCCTGGCCGCGGAACCGGCGCGCCTGCTCGAACAGCGCGCGCTGCAGCTCCTCTTCGGAGACCGTTATCTCGGCCGTCTCGCCGATCCTGGCAAGCACCAGCCCCAGGCGCACTCGGCGCTCGGCGATCCGCCGATAGTCCTGCCTCGCCTCCTCCTCGCTAGTCCCTTGTGATTCGAAGGTTTTCCCGTGACTCTCCACGTCGTGCATCACCTGTTTCCAGATGTTCTCAAACTCCTGCTCGACAAGGTTTTCCGGCAGGGGGAAGGAATGCATCTCATCGAGCCGGTCGAGGACCTGGCGCTTCACGCGCTGGCGCGTCGCCTGTCCGAGCTCGGCTTCCGCCTGCTTGCGAATCGTGTCGCGTAGCGCCTCAACCGATTCCAGACCCAGCCGCTTGGCGAACTCGTCGTCCAGGACGAGCTCGCCCGGCACCGCGACTTCCTTGACCGAGACTTCGAACATTGCCGGCTTTCCGGCCAGGTGCTCGGCCGGATACTCATCGGGAAAGGTGACCTCGATCGTCCGCTCGGTTCCCGCCTCGACGCCGAGAAGCTTGTCTTCAAAGCCCGGAATGAACTCGCTTGAGCCGATCACGATCGCCGTCGTGTTGCTCTCGAAGGCCTCGCCGTCGGTCTTGCCGACGTAGTCGAAGGTGACGCGATCGCCGGCGGCGGCGGCCCGCTCGACGGGCTCGTACGCGCGGGCGCTCTCGGCCAACTGTTTCAGCCGCTCCTCCACCTCCTCGTCCGAGACCTCGGCGACGGGGCGCTCGACCTTCACGCCCTTGAAATCGCCCAGCTCGTAGTCCGGCAGCACCTCGTATTCCAGGGTGAAGGTCAGGTCCGCGCGGCCCTCGAGGACCTCCATGGCCTCCGCCTCGTCTTCCGTCATGGCGACCTTGGGATGCGTTGCGGCGCGCTCGCCCCGGTTGGAGAGAGCCTGTTGCGTCGTCTCGCCAACCATGGCCTCGACGATCTCGGCCATCGCAGCCTTGCCGTAGACGCGGCGAAGGTGCGTCACCGGAACCTTGCCGGGCCGGAAGCCCTTGATGCGGGCGCGCGCCTTCAGCTCGGTGAGCCGGTCGCTCAGGCGGGCATCGAGCTCCGAGGCCGGGATCGTCACCGTCAATGCGCGCTTCAATCCCTCAGAAAGGGTCTCGTCAACTTGCATGCCAACCGTCCTGAAAATGACAGCGAGGTGCGAAGCCTGGTGCGGGCGGAGGGATTTGAACCCCCACGGGCTACGCCCACAGGAACCTAAATCCTGCGTGTCTACCAGTTCCACCACGCCCGCACAGATCCGCGGGAATTCCGCCCGTGCCGGACACGCGCAACTAAAGCAAGCCGCCGGGAGGGGCAAGGGCCGGCCGGAGCGAACGAGCGGGATTCAGCCTTAGATACGGCGCAAGCCGAGAAGAACAAGGATCGTCGCCGTGGCAAAGGCGATCAGCGGCCCCGGCAGAGCAGTCAGGTCGAGCGGGCCAATCCGCCCTCCGGTCGCGACGATCAGGACGACAAGACCGACCAGGGCGCAAAGGCCGAGCACGCGAAGCATGGTTCGTCTCCATGGTCCGCCGCGGTCGCAGGCTAATCCGGATCCCCCTCGACCCGGGGCGAAAGCCTAATAAACGGTTAAGATAGCTGCACGGCGCGCAGCGCCGACGCTCTTGCCCTCAGGCCGTTTCCGGGCGCCCGTCGCCGGCAAGGCCGCGGAGCACCTGCGGGAGGGCGCCGGGCAGGTCCTCGGCGATGAGGCCGCGGCCGACTGTGGCGCCGGCGGCGCCATGGAGCCAGACCCCGGCCGCCGCCGCCTCGAAGCCCGGCAGCCCCTGAGCCAGGAGGCCAGCGACGATCCCGGCTAGAACGTCGCCGGTCCCCGCGGTCGCCAGATCCGCCGGCGCATTGGAGTTGATCGCCGCGCGCCCGTCCGGCGCCGCGATGACCGTATCGCTCCCTTTGAGCACGACCACCGCGCCGCTTTCCGCGGCGGCGGCGCGCACGCGCTCAAGGCGGGGCCCTTCGCCGTCAAAGAGACGGGCAAACTCCCCCTCATGCGGCGTCAACACGACCGGCGGCAATCTCTTCCGGATGCTCGCAAAGAGCTCGCTGCGGCTTTCCGTCCAACTGGTCAGGGCGTCGGCGTCGAGAACGACCGCAGCCGCGCTTGCCAGGGCGGCCACGACGTTGGCGCGGGTTCTCTCTCCCACACTGTTCCCGGGCCCGACCACGATCGACTTCGGGCGCGGATCTGCCAGAAGCTCAGCCAGCGCAGCCGGACCGTCGCATTGACGCACCATGATCGCGGTCAGGTGGCTGGCGTTTACGAGGACAGCGGCGGCTGGCGAGGCCACCGTGACCGCCCCGGCCCCCGCCCGCAGCGCCCCCGCCGCGGCGAGCCGGGCCGCTCCGGTCGCGCTCGCCGGACCGGAGACCACGAAGGCGTGGCCGCGGGTGTATTTGTGGTCGCCCGGCCGCGGCGGCCTGAGATGGCCCCGCCAGAGCGGCGGAAGATTGTGAAAAGTCGCGGGGCGAACTTCGCCAAGGACAGCATCGGGAATGCCGATCTGGGCGATGTGGGTACGGCCGCAATGAAGCCGGCCCGGCAGGAGCAGGTGGCCGGGCTTCAGGCGAAAGAACGTGACAGTTCGCGCAGCGCGGAGCGCGACCCCGTCCACGGTGCCGCTTCCGCCATCGACTCCGCTTGGCAGATCGACGGCGAGAACCGGCGCGCCGGTTCCGTTCAGCCGCTCCACCACGCCGGCCACGTCGCCCGTCAGCGGACGCGCCAGACCCGCGCCAAAGAGCGCGTCGATGACCAGAGCAGCCGAAAGGTCCGTCTCGGACCGAAGCAACTCCAGCGGCCCGTCATAGGCCGCCGCCGCGCGGGCCGCGTCGCCGCTCAGCTTTTCACGGTCGCCGAGAAGCGCTACGCGCACGCTCCGTCCCTCGCGTCGGAGCAGCGCGGCGGCGACGAATCCGTCGCCTCCGTTATTGCCGGGGCCCGCCAGCACCAGAACGTCGCCGTCCGCGGCCATCTCGCGCGTCGCCTCCGCGACAGCGGCGCCGGCGTTCTGCATGAGTTCGAAGCCGCCGACGCCGGCGGCGATCGCCAGCCGGTCGGCCGCGGCCATTTCCTCGGGCGTGAGCAGTTCCACCAAGTCCATTTCTTGACCAACAATTAGGCAGATGCCTGCGTGATAGGCAGGATATTCGATTTCTTGGTCCCCGAGAGGCAGCTCGGCTGCCGCATTTCTACGCAAGCGTCGCCACTCCGCCTGCCTGGGGGACTGCCCGCGCGGCTTGGCATGTTTTGTGCTTCACACCGGGCAGGCCACGTTGCATGCCCGGGAGTATGGCGAGAATGAAGAAAATCGAAGCCATCATCAAACCTTTCAAGCTCGACGAAGTGAAAGAGGCCCTGCAGGAGGTCGGACTGCAGGGCATCACCGTCACCGAGGCCAAGGGGTTCGGCCGTCAGAAGGGGCACACCGAGCTCTATCGAGGCGCGGAGTACGTGGTCGACTTCCTTCCCAAGGTGAAGGTCGAGGTCGTGCTCTCCGACGAGCTTGTCGAGCGCGCCGTCGAGGCGATCCGCAACGCCGCGCAGACCGGCCGCATCGGCGACGGCAAGATTTTCGTCTCGCCGATCGAGGAAGCGATCCGCATCCGCACTGGCGAGAGCGGTCTCGACGCAATCTGACCGCGCCCGAACCTTTCTCCTCCCCCAGATACGTACGATCAAGACGAGGGAATCATGAGCACCGCTTCCGAGGTCCTTAAGACGATCAAGGACAACGACATCAAATATGTCGATCTGCGCTTCACCGATCCGCGCGGAAAGATGCAGCACGTGACCATCGCCGCCTCCACGGTGGAGGAGGACACCTTCGCGGACGGGATCATGTTCGACGGCTCGTCGATCTCGGGCTGGAAAGCAATCCACCAGTCGGACATGACGCTGATGCCGGACCCGGAAGCGGCGGCGGTCGATCCCTTCTTCGCGCAACCGACGCTCGCCATCTTCTGCGACATCCTCGATCCGGGGACCGGCGAGCCCTACAACCGCGACCCCCGCACCACCGCCAAGAAGGCGATCGCCTACCTGCAATCGATCGGTATCGGCGACACGGCGTATTTCGGTCCGGAGGCGGAGTTCTTCATCTTCGACGACGTGCGCTTCGCGTCGGAGCCCTATCACACCGGCTTCGAGATCGACTCCGCCGAGCTGCCGATCAACAACAGCACCGCGTACGAAGCGGGAAATCTCGGTCATCGGCCCCGCACGAAGGGCGGCTACTTCCCCGTGCCCCCGGTGGACTCCGCACAGGACATCCGCTCCGACATGCTGATGTACATGGAGCAGATGGGCGTGGAGGTCGAGAAGCACCATCATGAAGTCGGCGCCGCGCAGCACGAGCTCGGCATCAAGTTCGCGACGCTCATCAAGGCCGCCGACGGCCTGCAGATCTACAAGTACTGCATTCACCAGACGGCGCAGGCCTACGGCAAGACCGTCACCTTCATGCCGAAGCCGGTGTTCGGCGACAACGGCTCCGGCATGCACGTCCACCAATCGATCTGGAAGGGCGACACGCCGATCTTCGCCGGCAACCGCTATGCCGACCTCTCGGAGGAATGCCTGTTCTACATTGGCGGCATCCTGAAGCACGCGCGCGCGATCAACGCCTTCACCAATCCCACGACCAATTCCTACAAGCGGCTAGTCCCCGGCTACGAGGCGCCGGTGCTGCTCGCCTATTCGGCGCGCAACCGCTCCGCCTCGTGCCGCATCCCCGTGACGAGCTCGCCAAAGGGCAAGCGCGTGGAGGTGCGCTTCCCCGACCCCGCCGCCAATCCCTATCTCGGCTTCACCGCGATGCTGATGGCGGGCCTCGACGGGATTCGGAACAAGATCCATCCGGGCGACGCAATCGACAAGGACCTCTACGACCTGCCGCCGGAGGAGCTGAAGGACATCCCCACGGTGTCGGCCTCGCTACGCGAAGCGCTCGGCAATCTCGACGCGGACCGCGATTTCCTGAAAGCCGGCGGAGTGTTCGACGACGACCAGATCGACGCCTATCTCGAGCTCAAATGGCAGGAGAACATGCGCTACGAAATGACGCCGCATCCGGTCGAGTTCGACCTTTACTACTCGGTTTAGGCGCTGTGGCGCGGCCTAGCCGGCGCCGCATCGCCCACCTTGACGCGGGACGAGATGGCCGGCATTGAGCCGGCCATTCGTTTTTCCAGACCAATGGTTCGGGCGGCGGCGCGCTGGGGCGTGCCGCAAGGGCCGGCGGACTTTTTTGGCAGTTGAGGTCGCGATGCAGGAGAGAGCGCACGCCGCTTGGAGCGCGCCAACGGAGGAGGCTGCGGCGCCGGCCATATCGGTGCGCGGCCTGAAGAAGCGGTTCGCCGACGTCAGGGCGGTCGACGGAATCGACCTCGACGTGCCGCGCGGCATGATCGTCGCGATCCTTGGACCCAACGGCGCCGGCAAGACCACGCTGATGCGCATTCTTGCGACGTTGACCAAGCCGGACAGCGGGTCGGCGACGGTCATGGGTCACGACCTCCTGACCGCGCCGAACGAAGTGCGCGGCTCTATCGCCATGACCGGTCAGTTCGCGTCGCTGGACGAAGACCTTACCGGCCGCGAGAACCTTCTTCTGCTCACGCGGCTCTGGGGGTTTCGCGGGCGCGCGGCGAAGGCGCGCGCCGACGAGCTGCTGACGGCCTTCGGGCTCCTCGACGCCGGGCACAAGCAGGTCAAGGACTATTCCGGCGGCATGCGCCGTCGGCTGGACGTTGCCGCCTCTCTCGTCGTCACGCCGGGTGTCCTCTTCCTCGACGAGCCTACCACCGGCCTCGATCCCAAGGCGCGCCAGGACGTCTGGCGCATCATTCGCGCGCTCGCCGGCTCCGGAGTCACGGTGCTGCTCACTACGCAGTACCTCGACGAGGCCGACCAACTCGCCGCGCGCATCGCCGTCATCGACCACGGCCGGAAGATCGCCGAGGGCTCCAGCCGTGAGCTCAAGGCCGCCGTCGGATCGGGATATCTGCGCGTCGCGCTCGCCGATCCGATGCGCGTCGAAGAGGCCGAGCTTATTCTGACGAGCCGCCTTGGCCACCAAGCCCAGCGCGCCGAGCGGAGCGAGCTGTCCATCATGGCCGGTTCTGCGCGCGCGGCGAATGAGGTAATTGCCGCGCTGCTCGACGCCGGCATCGAGACGACCGACTTTGCGCTTGCAAGCCCCAGCCTCGACGACGTTTTCTTCGCGCTGACCGGCAGCCCCGCTCAAGCAGAGGAGGACGAGGCATGAGCGCCGCCGACGCCGCTTCCGCGCCGCCGCGGCTTGAGCCCGTGGCTCGGCCGCGCCCGCCATCGCACCTCTCCAACGCGTTGGTCTTTGCCTGGCGCGCCGTACTGAAGTTCAAGCACGTGCCGGAGCAGCTCTTCGATCTGGTGTTGACGCCGATCATGTTCACGCTGCTCTTCACGTTCGTCTTCGGCGGTGCGCTGGCGGGCTCTCCCGCCGACTACCTGCAGTTCCTGCTGCCAGGCATCCTCGTCCAGACGGTTTGCTTCAACGCCGTCTACTCGGGGATGGGGCTGTCGGGCGACATCGGCAAGGGGCTGTTCGACCGGTTTCGGTCGCTTCCCATCTGGTCGCTGGCGCCGTTCGCCGGCCTGATGTTCGGCGACGTCCTGCGCCACCTGATCGCAGGTGCGATCATCCTGGCGATCGGATTGCTCCTCGGCTACCGGCCGGAGGCGGGGCTGGTCGGCGTCGTTCTGGCGTTTGCCCTCTTGATCGCCATCGGATTTGGGATGGGCTGGGTCTTCCTGGTTTTGGGACTCCTGATCCGCGCGCCGATGACGGTGATGACCGTCGGATTCACCTTCCTGTTCCCGCTCGTCTTCGCCTCAAACCTCTTAGTGCAACCGGAAACGATGCCCGGCTGGCTGCGCGCCTTCGTCGAGGTCAATCCGGTCTCGCTGATGGGAACGGCGATGCGTGGCCTCATGGGCAGTGGAGCGACGTTGACCGAGGTGGGGCTGGCGCTCATCGCGCCGGCCGCGCTCACGCTGCTCCTGTCACCGGTGACGCTATTGCTTTACCGGCGGCACTGATCGGCCGCCAGCCCGCGCGGTCACGCCGCGCGGCTCGACCTGTCGGCGAAGCGTTTTTCCATGCGTGGCAGCATGCGGCCCGGAATTGAGCCGGACGGCTCCTCACCCACGATCCGCATGCCCATGCGCTCGTAGAAGGGCACGGCGTTCGGATCGGCGTCGAGCGCTAGCCCCTTCCCCCCAAGTGCGCCGGCGCGCTCCTCCGCATGGCGCCATAGCGCACGGCCGATGCCGGAGCGGGAGAGGCCCGGTTCGACGAAGATCATGTGCAGCTCGACCAGGCGGTCCTCATCAATGATCTCGGGGATCAGCCCGAGCATGCCAACGATCGTCCCGTCGGCCTCCGCCACCCAGACCTCGCCCGCCTCGATGAAGGCTGGCCGCACTGTCAGTTCTTCCAGGCACAACGCCATAAACTGATCGTCGTAGCCCCACATCGCCTTGGAGCGCATGGTGAGCTCCGTCAGCGCCGGCGCTTCGGCAGCGATAGCCCGGCGGATGCGGACGTCATTCACCACAGCGTCAGTTCCGCGCCTTGTCGACCAGCTTGCCGGCGCCGATCCACGGCATCATGGCGCGGAGCTTCTCGCCCACCTCTTCGATCGGATGCGCGTCGTTGACACGTCGCGTCGCCTTGAAGCGGGGCATGCCGGCCTTCACCTCGCTCATCCAGGTGGAGGCGAACGCGCCAGTCTGGATGTCGCGGAGGATCTTCTTCATCTCCGCGCGCGTCGCGTCGGTGACGATGCGCGGGCCGGAGAGATACTCGCCGAACTCCGCGGTGTTGGAGATCGAGTAGTTCATG
>CAZARE010000001.1:0-6233 GCA_964487455.1 uncultured Propylenella sp. | reverse complement strand
CAGCGTGCGACCTGGTCGGAGCCCGGCGGCGTCAGGGCGACGTCCATCACCTTGCGGAACAGGTCCTGCCGGCTGACCGCGCGACGGTCCACCAGAAGACGGCCAAGCGCATCGCGAAACGGAAGATAGAGGAAGGCCACGGTCAGCAGCGACAGCCCGAAGGCGGGGATACGCTCGAATGCCACGGCAAAGATCAAGAGCGCATCGAGCGCCACAAGCAGGACGACGCCGAAAAGATAAAACAGGATACGGAAGGCCCAGTCTTCCAGTTCGAACAGCCGATAGCGCGCCACCCCGAGAGCAAGTCCCACATGGATCAGAAGGAAGAACAGGAAGGCATAGCCTTGCGGAAGCGATGGAGCCGCGCCGACAAGGTTCGGCGCGATGATCGTCAGCACGAATGCGCCCGCGCCGACAGCCACCGAGAGGCCGAACCAGCGCAAGGCCGCGCGCGCGCTCGGATCGCCTCGTGTCTTCCAGTATTGCAGGGCCGCGCATACCAGGATGCCGATCATTTCGATCAGCGTGGGAAGATGTGAGCCGACGGGCGGGCCGGAAAACAGCCACAATGTGTCCGCGAGCCACCAGGCACCGAAGACCAGCGGCAGGAGGATGAGATAGCCGGGCCGGACGATGCGGTATGGATAGCTCAGAAAAAGGGCGATCATGGCGACGCCGAAAGCCAGCGCGCCGGCATGATTGACCGCGGAAAGGACACGAAACGCTTCGCCGTCCATGGCCAATTCGCGCGTGCTGTAGACGGCGGCCGCGAAGGTGAAGGTCATGATGCTTGCACCGACGAGCGCGAAGAGCCGCGTGCTCAGGTCCTGACGCCTGAGGCTCCACACCCAGGCGCCGATCCAGAACGCCGCAAGGCCAACGGCGATCTGCACCCAGAAGGCGGCCGGAAGCGTGCCGATCGGGCGTTGCCGGAAGAGATCGACGCGGGTGCGCGACTGCGTCCCGTCGTCCGCCAGCACTTCGACCTCGACCTTGCTCTGACGCAATATCGCCTCGATCCGGCTTTGCCGGGCAAAGAAGGCGCCCATTTCCGAATAGGTCTCGAAGACGTCCGGCTCATCGACCAGATCGGTGGGCGTGAGCACAATGCTCTCCCCGTTCGCTCCGGTGAGCGAGACCAGCACGCCGCGCCGGGGAATTTCTCGCGACGGGCCTTGCGCGTCGATGGCGTCGATCCAGACGAGGTCCAGTTCGGGATGCGCGGAGAGCTTGAGGCCAAGCCAGGGAGCTTGGACCGCCGCCAGAACCATGAAAGACGCCAGGACCACGCCGATGGCCATGGCGGCTGACAGGACGGTGACTGGCGTAAGCCTAACGCGCAAAAGAACTTCTCCCCGTTTTCATGCGGCAGCGTAGCCGCGGAGCATCTCCACCGCCAGCGGATGTCCGAAGCGGTTCAGACATCGTAGGTCCGCCGCGCTCTCTTTTGTCCCCCCTGAACAGGGGGGTGCCGCCATGCGCGCGGGGGCCTAATCGTGCTGCCGCGAGTGGAAATCACCGGCGGAGGAAACGGATATGGCGATGATGCGGAATGGGCTTGCGGGCTTTGCGGTGGTGTTGGCGCCCCTGACACTCGCGGCACCGGGAAAGGCGCAGGTACTCGATGATGAACTGGAATTCGACGAGTGGGACGCGCAAGTATGTCACACAGCATACGCGAGGGCCGAACTGGCGCTGTTCCCCGCGGAAACTCGGAAATACAGAGACGTATGATTGCCCTCGCGGCCCAGTATCCCTTCGTGCCCTTATTCCCGGAAGCACCCAAGAGTGACGCTGCAAAGCGTGAATTGGCCGCGACTTTGCAGTATTGCGAGGAAATGCTCCAATTCCAGCCGCCGATAGATTTCGCCTCATATCTCGTGCCGTCGCAGCCGGTGGCGCAGTACCCCACGGACCTCCATTGCGCGGCGGCTTACTGGTTGCACGGCGCGGCCAAGCCGGATGAACAGCAAGCTGCGCTGGAGCGCACACGATACTCTCTTGGCAAGCATCACGAGGCCAATCCTCATCTGGACCCCGCCACCCTTGGACCGCAAGTGATAGCGCAGGGGCAGGCGCGCGGTCAGCGCATCCGGCAGGGGCAGGAATCCGTCGACGGGCTGGCGGCCGACCTTACCGCCTGCGAGGCGAAATACGGCCACGAACCGGTCAAGCTACAGTGAGGGATTCGGCGCCAGGGCGCAGCCGGCCCAATACCCCTGAACAGGGGGGTGCGCGGCGCGATTTCGGTCCGTAGGCTTGCCCGCGACACTTCCAGGCAAGCCAAGTGGGGAATGGGACAGGTGAAAAGCATTCTGATCGTTGTCGTCTGCGCCTTGGCGCTCGGCGGTTGCCTCCCCTCCACCAAGCAAGGCCCGGCCTTGAACAGCGAACCTGTCGCGCCGTCGGCGATGAGAATGGAGGATCTCGACTGCGCCGCGGCTTACCAGACGCTGGTTTCCGTGCGGCCATCGCTCGCGCCCCTTGCCAGCCCGCGCGCGGATGGCGCAATTCGGGCCTACAGGGCCAACCCTCCGCCCGCGACTTCGGGTCCGACGCCGGTCACCGACGGCGAGATTCTTGCCGAGGTGGAGGCCAGAACGGGGCCGCGTGTTCAGCGCATCGCCAGCAGGCAGGAAAATCTGCCGGCGCTCGTCGCCGATGTTCACACCTGCGACGCGCAATACGGCCACGAGCCGATCAGGCTGCAGTGAAGGATTCGGCGCCAGGACGCAGCCACCCCAATACCCCTGAACAGGGGGGTGCGCAGCACAATTCCGGTCCGTAGGCTTGCCCGCAATCGTTTTGGGCAAGGCAAAGGGGATACGGGCCGATGAAGAAAATCATGATCGCTGCCGCGTGCGCGCTGGCGCTGGGCGGTTGCCTCCCCTCCACCAAGGAGGGGAGGCCCTGGTACGGCGAAAGCTTCGCCGGAACGCCCGAGCACCGCGCGCTCGAAGCCAAATATGCCGCGCAGCGCCAGGAGGCCCGAGAGCGCGACGACGCGCGCCTGGCCCGCGAACAGCAGCAGGCGGCCCAGGGCGGTTCAAATGCCGATGCCGAATGGGGGGCGCGGCAGCGCGCTCGCTCTGAGTGTCTGCAACGTGTGACGGAGTCGATCCGCCGCCAGACCTATGGCCAGCAGAGCTGGCGCTACGAGAACAATTGCTGAGGCGTCTGGACAATCGAATTGTCGCTTGTCGATTTCGAGCAATCGCTCGCGCTGGGGCCGGCGGCGGCCGTGGGGTAGTGACGACCCACCTGCCGCGACGGACGCGACTGACTGCAGCGCCCAATGCGATCTATAGCGCGATGCGCCAACGCTCACTCGGTGACGGGCTCGCAGGCGCCGATCTCGATCACCGCGCCCCGGTCTACGCGCAGGAAGGCGATGCGCTCGACGCCGACGCGGATGTGCAGAGTGGTGTTGCCCTTGATGGCCAAGATGTCACGCCCATGCGCGCGCTCGTCATGCGCGATGTCATAGCGGCCAAGATCCGTGACCGCCGCACGCGAACCGACCCTTTTCTCGAGATAGCTGCCAGTGGCCGTGTCGAAGAAGAAGTGCAGGCCGATGCCTCTGTCTTCGGTCCCGCTGTAGAGCGGGCCGGCTTCGCCCAGCCAGAAGCCGATCTCGCTGCGCTGCATGCAGAAGAGATCATAGGCGAGTGCCGGAGCGGACGTCAGCATCGCGATCGCGGCCGTCGCTGCGAACATGGCGATGCGGGTGCGAAATGCGGGTTTCTTCGGTCGTGCTGTTCTCATGCCGGCCAGTCGACATCATTGCGGCGGCATCGGCACCCCCCTGAACAGGGGGGTGCTCCAGAACCCGCATCCCGACAAGATGACCGCAGATTCGGAACATGAAGTTCTGGGCGTCCTGCCATGACAAGCGGAACGGAGTCCCGGCACATGACCTTCCAAAGAACGTTCACCATCGCCTCCCTCGTCCTACTGGGCATCCTCCTGGCCGGTTTTGCGGCTTTGGGATTTTGCGACATCTACCGGAACCACATCGCGAAAGAGTGCTGCGCCGTTGTCCCATGACCGCATCGATCCACAACAGCATCGAGCAAAGCGACGGGTTCCCATGAAGATCGAATGTACATGCGGCCATCTCATCCCTGACAGCGCCGACGGGCTGCCGCACAAGGCGCATCTCATTGCCGATCAGGCGTGGCACGGGCTCTTCGACAGGCTGGACGATCTGATCGAGCACCGATGCCAGACGCGCGCGCAGCGAGACGCGGCCTGCACGCTCATCCGCTCCCTGATCGGCGGGGAAAGCCGCAATGCATGGCAGTGCGGAGAATGCGGCCGGCTCTATGTCGACGACAGCACGGGACGGCTTCAAGTCTACGTGCCCGCCGACGAGAAGACCTCCCGCGAGGTGCTGCGAGGCGCCGGCACCCAAAACAAGACCTCGAAGCGGGAAGGATAGCGCGCACATGCTCCCAAGGACGGTAATTGTGGATGCCGGAACGCTCAGGCAGAGGCTGCTCGCCTCGCGCATCGCCCGGCCCGAGGACATTGCCGGGTGCAGCGGGGAGGAAATCGCCGCGCTGGAGCAAAGCCTCGGCCCGATGCCGGACAGCTACAAGGCCGTGCTCGGCGTGATCGGGCGCAGTGCGGGGCGGCTTGTCGATGAACAGGAGCTCTGGATCTACGCCGATCAACTGGAGAAGGTGAACCGCCTGGCGCGCGAACAGATCTTCGAACATGGCGAGGACAGCAACGATCCCGTGCCCGAGGACGCAGTGTTCATCGGCGCGCGCTATGGCGAGCATCCCTGGTTCATCCTTGCCGGGGACAGGGCCGACAGTCCTGTGTGGCATTGCGACACCGATACGGGCCGGGTGATCCGGATAGCGCTCAGCGTGTGGGGCTGGGTCGAGGAAATCGTCCGCGATGCGGAATGTTTTATCGACGAAGGCGTTCCCGAGCAAAACGCCCGGCGTGGTGATGGCCCGCCATCTACATCGACACTCAGCGGGGCGCTTCCGCCTGGGAAAGGCGCCCGGACGGCCTGGAAGACAATCCTTGTCGGTGGGGTGCTGCTGGCACTCGGCGTCGCCGGCTATCAAATCTACCGGCTCTACCTTTAAGGTTCGGCCCTTACGCTCCAACCGCATTCGAACGCACAGGTCGGCCGAAGATGGTCCGCGCCAACCACCAGCACAGGCCTGTCGCCACAAGATGCGCCAGCAGTATGGATATCTGCCATATCCGGGTGCCTTCGTCGGTCTCGATGATGTCGCCCGCCCTCATCGCAACCAGGAGCCATGACACGAGCGCCGCGCCGATAGCGACGCGCCAGGAGATCAGCCCCTTTCGCCAGTTCCATATCGCCACCGCAAGGCCAACCCAGACCGCGGGCACGATGCCGAGGGCATAGGCGATGGGCAGGCCGAACATCATGCCGAAGGACGTGGCCGTCAGAAAGACCATGACGGCGTATGCCCAGCCATGGCTCGCAAGTTGCGGCGTTGCGGCCAGAAAACCGAGATAGGCGGATACGACCAGCCCGCCGATTAGCGGCCCGAGTAGCGCGAACAGGGCGACAATGCCGATGAATCGACCGGTGGATTTCCCGGGCCTCGCGCCCGTCATGTCATCTTTATTGGTCATGCTGCCGGACTGCCCTGCAGTCCAGCGCCGCGCACCCCCCTGAACAGGGGGGGTGACGGTCCAGCTCTCCTGTTTATCGTCGCGCCATGCTGGACAACCATTTGCTCACTCTCGTTCTGATCGCCTTCGCCATAGGCCTGTTCTATGTCGCGGGCGGCTTCTTGCACATGCGCGTGCTCGTCATCGACGCGATGGCCGACCAACTGCTCTCCATGCTCGGGGACTCGGAAGCGGGAACGGAGCGCCTGCGCACAAGTGTCATGGCTGCCGGAGCGGCGCTGACCTTCGCGTCGGGCCTCTCGCTGCTGGCGCTGTCGCGATGGACGCCGATGATCTTTGCCTGCAACCTGCTGCTTCAGGGCGCGTATCTCGTCTGGGCCCAGCGTGCCTTCCCGCCGCTGGACGCGGTGGAACACAAGGGACGCCGAGGTACGACCCGTGCCTTCCTGCTCTATCTCGCCGCCTTCGCCTTCGTGCTTTACCTTGGTCAGGTTGGGGTCTGGCGCGCATGGCTTGAGCCCGCGCTTGCCGAACTGGCCGTCATCGCCGCATTGACGCTCGCGACCATGTGGTTGCTTCGGCGCCGGCCCAAACCGGCAAGCGCG